>JBJMQD010000369.1:0-2904 GCA_045802855.1 Myxococcales bacterium
AGGATCTTCGATAACGAAACCGGCGTCGGGCGGAGTGCTCCAGCGTCGAGAGCAGGTATTACTCGTCCGTACAATCGGTGTCGCGCAAAGGCGTACATGCACCTTCATTAGCGCCTGATAAACCCTGTATGGCGTATCTTGACTCACTGAAACATTTCGTCGAGACTATCTGAGTGCAATCATCGCTAGGGGGAAAGGTCATCAGACCGGGGAGCGGTGTCACACTGGCTCTGCCCGGGGACGTGCAGGTCCGCGAGATCGTTCGCGGCGCCGGCACCGTCCTCGTCACGCAGGGGGACAGGCTGCAGGAAGTCTTGATCGTGCGCGAGGGCACCGTCCTCGTCACCTGCTTCAACTCGGAAGGTGACGAGGTGTGGTCGTCGGTGCGCGGTCCGGACACGCTCGTCGGAGCCGAGCTGCTCCGCCGGGGGCGTTGCGAGGTCGACGTCATCGCCCTGACGGAGGTGCGCCTGCTGCGCATCGGCGCCGAGGACTTCCGATCGTGGGTGGGCTCTTCGCATTCGCCCGCTTCGGCCATCATCGATCTGCTGCTCCAGGAAATCTCGGCGCATAGCCGCGACCGCGCGATGACGACGGGCTCTGCCATCGCGCGCATCGCCCGCTTCCTGCGGGAGCGTCAGAAGATGGAGAGCGTCGGACGTCCTTTCGACATCGAGCAGAGGGTGCTCGCCCGTGTCCTGCAGATCCGTCCCGAGACGCTCTCGCGCACGTTGGGGAAGCTGCGCAACGACGGAATCCTCGGGCCCGGGCCCAGGCTGAGCGTGATCGACGCGCATCGCCTGTGGCGCCTCGCCGACACGAACGAGGAGATGCTCGTCGGCCGGCGGAAGGCAGCGCCGGACGAGGACGACAAGGAGTCCGCCGCTTAAGCCCGGGGGGGCCCTGCGGGAATCGACCGCAGGCGGCGATGGCCCGGGTTCGGGGGGACCCGGGTCGATGTGTCTGTAATGGTGGGTGTGTCTGTAAAGAGTGCTGCTCCTCCGACCCGGGGCCGGGGGGACCCGGGTCGGATGGGCGTCATGTACGGGCCCACTTTCTGGAACGGCCGCGCCAAGCCGGCGGCTCGGCTGGATTACATGTACAGGCCGCCGTTCACCCGCAGCACCTCGCCGGTGATGAACGCCGCCCGGTCGGAGGCGAGAAAGGCGACGGCCTCGGCGATGTCGCGGACCGTTCCCGCACGGCCGAGCGGGGCACCTTCCTTCATCGCCTTCTTCGCGGCCTCGGGAAGGTCCTTCGTCATGTCGGTCTCGATCCATCCAGGGCTCACCGCGTTGACGCGGATGTTGCGGCTGCCGACCTCGCGGGCGAGCGATTTCGTGAAGCCGATCAGGCCCGCCTTGGCCATCGAATAGGCCGTCTGCCCGGCGTTGCCCTGCTCGCCGACGACGCTGGTGAGGTTCACGATCGCTCCCCAGCGCTGCTTCATCATCGGGCGCACCGCCGCCTTCGAGAGGTGGAAGGCGCTGGCGAGGTCGACGTCGAGGGTGCGGCGCAGATCCTCGGGCTTGTAGCGGAGGATGAGGCCGTCGATGGAAAGGCCGGCGTTGTTCACGAGGACGTGCAGGCCGCCGAGCTTCTCGATCACTTCCTCGATCCCCGCGGCGCAGGCGGCGGCGTCTCCCACGTCGAACTTCAGGACGTGCACCCTGGGCGCACCGGCACTCTCCACCGCGCCCTTCGCCTCCTGGGCCGCCGCGTCGTTGCCCGCGTACGAGAGGGCGACCGCGCATCCCTCTTCCGCGAGACGGACTGCGATGGCGCGGCCGATCCCGCGCGACCCGCCCGTCACCAGCGCCGTCTTGCCCTCGAAGTCCTTGGCCATGCGACGCCTCCAGCCCCTCGATGCGCGCGACCTATAGCAAAGCCTAGCGGGGAGTGAACTGGTCCAGATCGGCGAGCCCGAACTGTTCCTCGAGCTTCGCGATCTGCGCCACCGCTCCCTCGAAGCCCTCGTTGCCGAGCTTCTTCTTCTCTTCGTCCTCGAACTGTTCGCCGAGCTCGCGGTACGCCTTCTCGCCGAGGAGATCGTGGAAGGCCGGAAAGAGCACGGTGTCTTCGCGGGCGGCATGGGGCCGGTACATCCGGTTGAACGAGCGGAGGAGGCGCGCGAGCTCCTTGGCGTCGCCGCCGTGGCAGAGCTTCACGATGCCCGCGGTGACGGTCCTTCCCGCCTCGTGCTGCCGCAGCAGCGTCGCGGTCAGGCCGGTCAGCTTCTTCGCCTTCGTGAGGCGCGGGAAGACGAACGTCTCTTCCAGCTTCTCGTGATAGTCCTCGATCACCTTGCGGACGATGCCGGCCGCGGAGGCGAGCGCATCGAGCGGGGCGTTTGCGCCGCTCTCCAGGCGCTGCGCGGCGTCGTCGTAGAGGAACATCACCCGCCGCAGGACGCCGTGCTCGCGCATCAGGTCCTCGGCCGGTGCGACGTCCTCTTCCTTCGGTGCCGCACGCGCAGGCAGCGCAGCAAAAAGAAGTCCCGCGCCAAGGGCCCCCAGAAACTCGCGACGGTCTTCCATGAGCGCCCTCTTAGCAGTTGCCCGGCCGGGCCGCTCGGGGTACGTCGCGCGCCGCCCATGCGGATCGGGATCATCGGCGTCGGAGCCATCGGAGGCGTCCTCGCTGCGCGCCTCCTCGCCTCGCGGCGCGACGGCGAGCAGATCGCGCTCGCCGCGGGGAGATCGACTCCCGCCATTCGCGAGAAGGGGCTCCGGATCGAGGGCGAAGCGGCGGTGCTCGCCGCGGAAGTGTCGGAGCGTCTCGACGGAAGCTCTTGCGACGTCCTCTTCCTCTGCACCCGCACGGACGACATCGAGACCGCGCTCGCGCCGGCGGCTCGGCTTGTCGGCTCGGACGCCGCGGTCGTGTGCGTGCAGAACGGGCTTC
>JBJMQD010000383.1:0-12656 GCA_045802855.1 Myxococcales bacterium
CGTACCGTCCCGGTCCGGGCACCACCGGCGTCGACGCGCTGGCCGGCGACGATCCCTTCATCATGCAGGGCGATGGCAAGGGCTGGCTCTACGCGCCGAGCGGGCTCATCGACGGACCATTACCGACCCATTACGAGCCGCAGGAATCGGTAGTAGAGAACTTGCTGTACGACCAGCAGTGCAATCCGAAACGCCTCGAGTTCTCGCGCAAGGACAACCCGTACCATCGCGCCTTCGCGGATCCGCGCTTTCCCTTCGTGATCACGACGTACCGTCTCACCGAGCACCACACCGCCGGAGGAATGTCGCGCGTCCTCTCCTGGCTCTCGGAGCTGATGCCGCAGATGTTCTGCGAGGTCTCTCCGGAGCTGGCCGCGCTGCGCGGCCTGCGGCACGGCGGATGGGCCACCATCTCCACCGCGCGCGGCGAGATCGAGGCGCGCGTCCTGGTTACGCGGCGGATGCCGGTGCTGCGCGTCCGCGGCCAGGTCGTGCACCAGATCGGGCTGCCGTACCACTGGAGCTACCTGGGCCGGGTGCAGGGCGACGCCGCCAATGACCTCATCGGCTTCGTCGCCGATCCCAACGTGCACATCCAGGAATCGAAGGCGTTCACGGGCGACATCGTGCCCGGCCAAAGGTCGCGCAAGCGGCGCGCGGCGTACCGCGGCGAGCTGCGAGCGAGCGTACCGGACATTCCGCGCGACATGCCGAACGTCCAGCCGCGCGGCGGCAGGGTCCCCAAGCAGCACGAGCTACCGAAGGAGTAGGGCGTGGGCACCAAGGGCTTCTTCACCGACACGACGCTCTGCATCGGCTGCAAGGCCTGCGAAGTGGCCTGCAAGCAGTGGAACCAGCTTCCCGACGACGGATTCCGCTTCACGGGAATGTCGTACGACAACTCCGAGCACCTCGGTTCTTCCACCTGGCGCCACGTCAGCTTCCTCGAGCGCCCCATGGCCCTCGGCATGCAGACGACGGGAGCGGGCAACTTCTCCTGGCTGATGATGAGCGACGTCTGCAAGCACTGCGCGCGCGCCGGCTGCCTGGAGAGCTGTCCGACCGGAGCCCTGGTGCGGACGGAGTTCGGGTCCGTGTACGTGCAGCCCGACGTGTGCAACGGCTGCGGCTACTGCGTCTCGGCCTGCCCCTTCGGCGTCATCGACAAGCGCGAGGACGACGGCAGGGCGTGGAAGTGCACGCTCTGCTACGACCGGCTCAAGGCCGACATGATCCCGGCCTGCGCGAAGAGTTGTCCCACCGAGTCGATCCAGTTCGGCGACCTCGTCCAGCTTCGCGTGCGGGCGCAGAAGCGCGTCGAGGATCTGCATCGCCGCGGGACGGGCGAGGCGTACCTGTACGGCGTCGATCAGCCGGGCACCGAGGGGCTGAACGCGTTCTTCCTCCTCGTCGACAAGCCGGAGGCCTACAACCTGCCGCCGGATCCGGTGGTGCCGACGAAGAAGGTGAAGCGCAGCTGGGCGTCGCTCGCCACGGCGGCGGTGGCGATGGCGGCCCTCGCCGTGGCCGCGGTGACAGGAGCCTGACATGAAACGGCACCTTTTAGACGACGGCCGCAACATCGACCCTTCCCTTGGCATCCTCGCCGGCGAAGGCGCGCACCAGGAGGTGCGGGAGCGTTCGGGGAAAGGGGCGCGTCCGGTGCCCGAGCCGCGCGAGCGGGCGGAGAGCACCGCCGACGCCGATTCGTACTACGGGCTCCCGATGCTGAAGGAACCGGTCTGGAAGTGGCCCATTCCCACCTACTTCTACGTGGGCGGAGTCGCGGGGGCGAGCGCCGTCCTCGGCGCCGCCGCGGGGCGCACGGGCGATCCGGCGCTGCGGTCCCTGTGCGAGCGGACGCGGCTCTTCGCGGCGGGCGGAGCGATGGCGAGCGCGGCGCTGCTCATCTGGGACCTCGGCCGGCCTTCGCGCTTCCTCAACATGATGCGCGTCTTCCGTCCTACCTCGCCGATGAACCTGGGGACGTGGATCATCTCCGGGTTCGGAGGATTCGCGACCGTCGCGGCGCTCTTGCGCAAGCATCATTCGGGTCCTCTCGGTGCCTTCGGCGACGCATCTGCGACCGCCGCCGGGTGTCTCGGCCTTCCCCTCGCCGGATACACGGGAGTCCTCCTCGCCAGCACCTCCGTGCCGCTCTGGCAGGGCGCCCGCACTGCGCTGCCGCCGCTCTTCATGGCGTCCGCCGTCACCAGCGCGGCCTCCGCCCTCGACCTCTGCACGCTCCCACCGGCTGCGCAGCGGGCCGTGCGCCGCTTCGGCATCGCCGGGAAGATTGCCGAGATCGTCCTCGCCACGCTCCTCGTGCGCGAAGCGGGAACGGTCCCGCGCGTCGTCCAGCCTCTGCACGAAAGCAAGCTCTGGAAGGCCTCGAAGCTGAGCGTCGCGGCGAGCCTCGCCGCCGGTGTTTTACGGATGCGCCGCGCGGCCGGATGGCTCGGGACGCTTGGATCGCTCGCCTTGCGCTTCTCGATCGTGAGGGCGGGCCGCGCCTCGACCCTGGACGCCCGCGCCGCTTTCGAGCAGCAGCGTGCGAGGCTTGGCGCGGCGGAAGTGACGCGGCCGGCTGCGGAGGTCGAGCAGGGCCCCTGGGCACCCGTTCCGGGACGTCCCTTCGTCCCCGCCGGGGCCTAAAGCCGGGATCGCAGTTCGTGCAACTTGTTCCGCGCCTCGCGTGCCCGCTCGCGGGCCTCGTTGGCCGCGCGGTCCGCCTCCTCCGCCTTCCGCTCGAGCTTTTGCACTTCCCCTTCCGCGGCTTTCAACTCGCGGTCCCGGCGGGCCGCCTCTTTCACGGCTTCCTTTTCGCGGCGCTTCGCCTCGGCGGCCTCCTTGCGCTGCTCCGCCTTGCTCGGTCCCTTCGCGGCCCGCTTTGCCTTCCGCACCGGAGCCCCGCTGCGCGCAGGCGCGGCTCCGAGGAGCGCCTCGAATCCGGAAGGCTCCAGCTCCGATTCGAGCTGCCCTTTGCGCAGCGCCGCGCGCAGATCGCGGTCTCCCGCGGCGGCTGCCTGCAGGGTTCGCTGCACGGCCCGCAGCGCCGCCTGCGACACCGACAATCCCGCTTCTCGCAGCGCCGCTTCCGCAGCCGACTCGAGGCGCGCGAGCGCGGCGCGCTGATCGGCCATCGCCTCGCGAAGCTCGTCACCGCTGCCGCGGCCCTGCATCTTGCGCATCCGGTCGGTTGCTTCGACGAGCGTCTCGAGGGCCTCCTCGTCGCGCCTCGCGAGCTGGTTCGCCGCCCAGAGCGCAGCAGTCGGCCGCCGCAGCGCCAAAACGCGCTTTGCTTCTTCCTCGTCGCCCTCCTTGCGCAGCTCCTTCGCGAGAGCATTGCGGGCGGCGGTGAACTCCGCCGGCGGCTTCGCGAACAGCTCGGCGAGCCGAGAGTTCTTCATGCAAAAACGGTCTCTCCGATCGCCGGGATGCGCAATCGCTCCGGCGCGAGGCCCCGGCGCGCCCATTCGGCCCGCACCCTCGCGGGCGGCTCTTCGAGGGGCTCGTCGGTCAGCTTGAACGTGCCCCAGTGCATGGCGACGAACGTCCGCGCGCCCAGATCGACGAACCCGCGCACGGCCTGCTCCGGGTTCATGTGCTGCATCTCCATGAACCAGCCGGGATCGTACGCGCCGATGGGCAGGAGGGCGGCGGAGATTTCCGGAAAGCGCCGTCCGATCTCAGCGAATCCTTCGAAGAAGGCGGTGTCGCCGGCGTGGTAGACGCTGCCGCTCTCGCCCTGGAGGACGAAGCCGCCCCACAGGGTACGGTTCACGTCGCGAAGGCTCCGCCGGCTCCAGTGCTTGGAGGGAACGAAGTGGACCCGGACGCGGGTCGTGATCGGCGCCGCGTCCCACCACTCCATCTCCCTGCAGCGCTCGACGAGCGATCCCATTCCCGATCCGGCGAAGACCGGGGCTCCGACCGCGCGCACAGACGGCTGATCGAGATGGTCGTAGTGGTTGTGCGAGACGAGCGTGGCATCGATGCGCGGCAACTCCGCCGGTTGCAGCGGCACCGCTGGCTTGCGCTTGAAGACGGCGCCGATCCGGTCGGGAAAGATGGGATCGATGACGACCGAGGCGCCATCGAGCTGCACGAGGAAGCTCGCGTGGCCGAGCCAGGTGATGCGCGGCTTCGTCGCGGCGGTCGCGAGCAGCGCGCGGTCGGGCTTCACCACCGGCGCGCCTTCGCCGTCGGCGCTCTTGCGCCGCTTTCCAGCGATCTTGTCGATCACGGCCCAGCGGAGCACCTCGCTCGCGGAGTGCGGGCCCGTTCCGTCGAGGTTGATGAACCGTCCTTCGCGATCCCGGGGTTGCATTGCCAGCCCGCTTATTGCACGAGAGGCGGCTGGCGGTCGTGGGCGTCGTCGACGAGGCGCTTGCGGGTCAGCCGCTGTCCCTCGTCCACGAGATAGAAGCCGACCCGGAGGAAGGCGGCGATCACGGTGACCAGGATGGAAGAAAGAAACCAGTCGAGCACCGCGCTGACGAAAGGAATGCGCGGCACCACGTGGATGAGGTACGTGCCGGTGAGCGGCACGAGCACGAAGGCGAGCCAATGCGACGCGCAATAGGGACAGGCGACGAGGTACCCTTGCCAGGTCCTGATCCCTCCCGCCTTCCTGCGCAGCGGATCGAAAATCTTCTCCTTGGCGATGGTATGCGAAAGCCCCATCACCACGGCCGAGACGAGCAACAGCTGGACGAGCATCGCGCCCACTAGGCGGGAACGAATCCGAGCTCGTTGTTGTCGCGCGCGGCGCGGTCGCCCGCGGCGCGGATTGCCGGCTCGTTGACGGGCGAGCGGTGCTGCCAGCCTGGCTCGGCAGGGTCCGCGGGACCTGCGCCGCCTGCATCGGGCAAGAGCGAATTGACGAGTCCGAGGATGCGGGTCGCGAGTCCCGGAGCGAGCGCGTGCGCGATGCGCAAGGCTTTCGCCTGGATCCCGAGCGTGAGGAAGGGCTCGCCGTGCTCGCAGGCCCGCACGATGCGGCGGGCGGCGCGCTCCGCGGCAACCGACACGACCGGCATGGTCGATCCCAGCGCGAACCAGGCCAGCTCCTCCTCGCGCTTTCCCTTGAAGAGCGCGTTCACGAAGGAGCCGGTGCGCATGAGCCAGGGCATGACGGTGGTGACGCGGATGCGATCGGCGGCCAGCTCCGCTCCCAGGCCCTCGGAGAACCCGCGCAGCGCGAACTTCGCGCAGCTGTAGGGCAGAAGATGCGGAACCGAGATGGCGCCGCCGATGGAAACGATGTTGACGACTCGCCGCACGGAGGAGCGGCGCAGGTGCGGGAGCGCGGGCAGCGTGACGTGGACGGCGCCCCAGAAGTTCGTCGCCATCGCCTTCTGGAAATCGTTCAGCGACATCGTCTCGTGCGGGCCCACCTGGATGATGCCGGCGTTGTTGACGACGACGTCGAGCCCGCCGAACCGCGCCACCGCCTGTTCGACGAGCCGCTCCGCTGCCGCCGGGATGCGCACGTCGCAGACCAGGGCCAGGACCTCGGCGCCGCGCGACTCGAGGTCCCGGCGCGCCCGGAGCACCTCCTCCTCGTCGCGGGCGCAGAGAACGATTCGCGCTCCTCGCCGGGCGAGCTCGCGGCAGAGGACGAGCCCGAGCCCCCGCGATCCGCCGGTCACCAGCACCACCGCGCCGTGCAAGTCGGCGGCGGGCGAAAGCCATCGGGCCAGGATCGCTGCCGATGCCGCCCCAGCGGCGAACGTCAGGGCCTTCTTCATCATCGGATGCCTCCGGAGAGAAGGTCGGCACCGCGCCGCAGAGGTGAAAGGAGCAGGCGCTCAGGCGGGCGAAAGCTCATGGGCTTGTTGCGGCGGCTGTGCTGCCTCGAACGGATGCTTGCAGTTGTCGCAGCGGCCGCATGCCTTCCCGGGCGGCTCGCCGAAGTACTCGCGCAACGTGCGCACCCGGCACTTCACCGATTGCGCGTAATGCATCATCTGCTCGAGGCGGTCGCGGTCGGTTCCATGCCGCTCTTCGTATTCGGAAAGAAGCCGATCGAGCTGTTTCGGGCGCAAGGAGCGGACCGCAACGATCTGCCGCCTCTGGCGCTCGGCCGCTCCGGCAGAGACGAGCTGCGCCGTGATCACCTTGACGCGCTTCTCCGCGATGCCGGTCTTGCGCGCGAGCTCGCGGGCGCTGGCCGGACCCTTGACGATGGCTTCCCAGACCAGAAGCGTGTCCTCCCGGCGGGGGTACTTCCCTCCCAGAAAGAACGACTGCACGCGCTTGTCTTCGAGCCGGTAGAGGAGGACGGCCCGGGCGGGTTTCCCGTCGCGCCCGGCGCGGCCGACCTCCTGCACGTACGTCTCCACCGAGCTCGGGAAGTTCCAGTGCACGACCAAGCGGATATCGGGCTTGTCGATTCCCATCCCGAAGGCGCTGGTCGCGACCATCACGCGGGTGCGGCCGCTCATGAAGTCTTCCTGCACCTCTTCGCGCTCGCGCTTCGGAAGCTTGCCGTGGTAGCGCCCCGCCTCGACGCGACTAGCGGCGAGGAACCCGTGAAGCTCCTCGACCTCGCGGATGGTCGCGGCGTAGACGATCCCGCTGCCCTGTTGTTCGCGCAGGACGCGGAGCAGCGATTCTTGCTTCAATTCTTTATTGACGGTCCGCAGCACCTCGTAGCGCAAGTTCGGGCGTTCGATCCCGAGATTGACGATCTCGGCGCCCGCGATGCCAAGCTGCTTGAGGATGTCCTCGACTACTTCCGGAGTGGCAGTCGCGGTGAGGGCCAGCACAGGAGGTTTGCCGAGGGCGCGAATCGCGTCTACGAGCGCGAGGTACGCGGGCCGGAAGTCGTGTCCCCACTGCGAAACGCAATGGGCCTCGTCGACGACGAACAGCGAGACCGCGCGGGCGCGCAGGACGTCCAGGTACTCGGGGTTCTCGAGCCGCTCCGGCGTGACGTAGATGAGATCGTTCGCACCCGAAGCGATCTCCTCGGTGGCTTCCCGGACCTCTCCGGCCGTCAGCGTCGAATCGAGTTTCGCCACCTCGATCCGCGCCGCCCGCGCCTTCTCTTCCTGATCCTTCATCAGCGAGATGAGCGGTGAAACGACCACCACTGCCTCTTTCAGGAACAGCGCGGGTAGCTGGTAGGTGAGCGACTTCCCGCCTCCGGTCGGCAACAGACCGAGCGCATCGCGGCCCGCCAGGGCGGCCTCGATCAGCTCGCGCTGACCGGGGCGGAATGTTTCGACTCCGAACCGCTTCTTCGCCTCGCGCTGGATGGCGGCCCAGTCGATTCGCTTCATCGTGGTGTCAAGCTAAGGCGAGTCCGAGCACCGCGCCGCCGACGAGCAGCCAGCTCGGGTTCACCCGTCCGGACGCGGCCAGCGCGGCCGTCCCGATCGCGATCGGCGAGATCTCGCGGCGCGTGGGCAAGCGTTACCAGAACGTGACGTGTCCCTCGACGGAAAGCTCCAGCTCGCGGAAGAACTTCGGCGTCCCTTGCCGGACCGGGCCCTCGGGGAGCGGAATGAACGCCTGGTACACGGGAAGGACGATGCGGAATCCGAGCATCTCGACCAGATCGAAACCGAGCCGCAGCTCGGGTTGGACCTGGATCTCGTCCGGATCCGACAGGTAGCTCGCCGAGGCGCCGATCCCCGCGCGCCAGCGCACGTAAGGTCCGAATTGCAGCCAGCGGACGCGGCCGCCGAATCCGTCCATGTCCGAGACCCAGTCGAGAAACGGCCCTGCCGTTACCCAGCGGATCCGGACCGGGCTGTCCGGGATCTGATCCGCCTCGCGGGTGCCCAGGCCCGCCAGCTGGAATCCGAACCGCAGCTCCGTCCGGCTGTAGGCCTCGTTCTCCCTTCCGCTCTCGGCGGCGCGGAACGGCCACTCGATCCCGGTGATGATTCCGCGCTGCCGTCCGTAACCGAATTGCAAAGCGAACCGCGGAGGGCTGTACGTGAGCCAGTTGTCGAGAAAGGCGGCTCCCGCCGGCCGGAGAACGATCTTGCTGATCCCGCTCTGGTTGGACACGAGGTCGTGCAAGGCGCGGCCCAACCGGTTCCGCACGGGCACGAGATCGCTTCGATCGCCGTTGGAGAAAGCTCCCTCGAGGACGCTGTTCTTCGAATACCTGTATCCGGCCGTGCCGAGCGTCTTCAGGAATTCGTCTACGTCGTCCTCGCGGAGCGTTCCCGCCTTTGCCATCTCCGTCAGGGTCCTCGATGCCTTCCGCAAGGCGTCGAGCTGCGGCAAGGCGTTGCAGTACCCATGCGCGACGCAGTTGAAACCGGCGGACAGCACTCCCACGTCGGAGTTCGACAAGTCCGCCGTGAGGCCCGGGAATCGAACCGGATCGCGCACGGCGGGAGTCGATCGGAACTGCGTCCGGAGGAACCGGAGCGCGTCGCGCATTCCCGCGTAGAAGTCGTGCTCGCGGAATTTCTGATCGACGAATCCCATCATCGCGAAGCGGAATTCCGAGGGCAGGACCGAGGAGCGGCGCGGGATCTTCACCCGTCCGGAGAGCTTCGGATCGTTCTCCAGGGCGTCGAGGACGGTGGTGTCCTGGGCGCCCGCGAGGAGCGTTCCCGCATGCTCGAGGTACGATTTCTGTAGCGGCGTCGGGTTCGAAGCGGGCGGCTCCGTCTTCCATTTCCAATCGACGAAGTCCTGATCGAGATACACGATGGGAAACCGCTCGATGTCGAATCCGGGCTCGCCGTTCTCGCTCGCGCGCCACCTTTGTCCCATGCGAGCGGCGATGTTCAAGGGATTGTTGTTGAGGAATCCGCCGTCGACGAACCGGACGCTCGAGGGATCCTGCCACTGTGGCGGATGGAAGAACGAGAGCCGGACGTCGACGGGGGAGAAGGCGAGGGGAAAGGCCGCGGAAGCCTGGATGGCCCGCGTGAGCGCGTGGAGCGGAACCGTCTGACCGCCCGTTCCGGTCGGACGCGTGTCGAGCGCCGGGTAGTAGACGAACTCCTCGGGGGTCACCTGGAGGAACGGCGAGCCGTCCCCGGGAGCCGCGAGGAACGGCAGCCGGATCTCGATCTGCCCGTCGTCGCGCACCCGCGCTTGCACGACGACCGACTCCGTCACCTTCCTCAACTCCGCCTGCGCGGGCCCTTCCTGATCGCCGAACGGAACGCCTCGGCCGCTCAAGTTCGTGACGGTCGATCCAAGCCCGAACGAGCAGCCCGCACGGAGCGGGGTGCGAGCGGCCTCTTCTTCCACGAACCTGAGCGTCTCCTCGACGTGCGATTGGCTGAAGAGGTGGTCGGTGCGGTCCTCGTCCTCCCACGGGACGAGGGTCGTCAGGTCGAGGCGCTCGACCCAGACCTTCCAGAAGAGGCTGCTCTCCGGCGACCACGTTTCGCTCTCGAACCTGGGATCGCAGGAGCTGAGCCCTCCGAGCAGCGCATTGACGGCCCCGGCGGAAGCTCCCGTCCAGACCCTCGGGAGCGGATCGCCCAGGTCCTCGCCCTGGTAGCGCCGTGTGACGCTCCAGTAGCGGACGAGCATGGCGATGAACCCGGCCTGGTACGCCCCGAGGCTGATTCCGCCGCTGACGACGACGGCCGGCGAGCTTTCCGCGGTCCGTTCCGCCAGCCGGCACGCCTCGTCCTCGTCCTGCACGTTGCCGGGGCGGAATCCGTGCTGCGCGTTGCAGGCGTGGTCGAGCGGATAGCGAGGTACTTTCTGCTGCGCCGTCGACGATGCGGGGATCGCCGCCAGCGAGCCCGCGAGGATGGTCGCCACGACTCGCCGATGCGTTCCCACCCGAAGGACGGTACCAGACGGGGGTCGCCGCCAGGTAGACCGCCCACAGGAAGAGCGACAGAGAGAAGATGCTTTCGGATCGGCGAGTAGCCCGGGGTGGAAGCAGCGCCGCTCCGCCACCAGATTGCGCCCATGCGCATCCATCACATCAACGCCATCTCGACTTGTCCCGCGGGCGGCGCCCTCTTCGACGGCCGCACTCTCGGACTTCGCGCCAGGCTCGCCTGCCACTGCTTGCTCGTCGAAGCGGCGAACGAACTGGTGCTCGTCGATACCGGCCTCGGGCTGCGCGACTGCGCGAGCCCGCGCAAACGCCTGAGCAAGTTCTTCCTCGCGCTCCTCAGCCCGGAATTCCGCGAGGAGATGACGGCGATCCGCCAGATCGAGCGGCTCGGCTTCGACCCGCGCGACGTGCGCCACATCGTGCTGTCGCACCTCGACTTCGATCATGCGGGCGGCCTCGACGACTTTCCGGGCGCCACCGTGCACATGCTCCTCGCCGAGCAGGAGACGGCCCAGAGGCGGCGAACGGTGCTCGACCGCATGCGGTACCGTCCGCAGCAATGGGGTACGCGGCCCAACTGGCGCGCGTACAGGGCCGGTGAAGGCGAGTCGTGGTTCGGCTTCGACTGCGTGCGAGGGTTGCACGGCCTCCCCGAGGACATCCTGCTCGTCCCGCTGATCGGCCACACGATGGGTCACGCCGGCATCGCGGTGCGGGGCGATCGCGGCTGGGTGCTGCAGGCGGCGGACGCCTATTTCTGGCACGCAGAGATGGATGCGCGGCCGCGCTGCACGCCAGGGCTGCGGTTCTATCAGCGGCTGATGGAAAAGGACCGCCGCGCGCGGCTCTGGAACCAGGACCGCCTGCGAGCGCTGCGCGCGGAGCACGGCCGCGAGGTGGAGATCCTCTGCGGCCACGACCCGATCGAGTTCGAACGAGTCGCGAAGAGGCCGCTCGGGACGCCTGCGCCCCAGGCGCTACGTGCCAATCCGGAGCCGGCGCGCGAGCGAGAAGGCGGCATCCGGCTCGTGTCGCCCGGCGGCGACTTTCCCTGAGGCGCAGTCACGGGTTCCGTTCTGACCGCGCGATCGCCAAGTTCGGCGTCATGCGCGCACTCACTTACGATGGTCCGTTCCGCGTCGCCGTCCGCAACAAGCCCGCTCCGCGGATCGAGCATCCGCAGGACGGCATCGTCCGGGTGACGACCGCGGCGATCTGCGGCTCCGATCTCCATCTCCTCCACGGCCTCGTGCCCGACACCAGGATCGGGTTCACCTTCGGGCACGAGTTCACCGGGATCGTCGAGGAATGCGGTCCCTCGGTGCAGGGCGTGCGCAAGGGCGACCGGGTGATGTTGCCGTTCCAGATCTTCTGCGGCGGCTGCTACTACTGCGTCCGCGGGATGACGTCGTGCTGCGAGAGCACGAACCCCGCAACCGACGCCGGCACCGGGATCTACGGGTACTCCCACACCATGGGCGGGTACGACGGCGGACAGGCCGAATACGTGCGCGTCCCGTTCATCGGCGTCGACGCCGAGAAGATTCCCGAGGACGTGGAGGACCTCGACGCGCTCCCCATCACCGACGCGTTCACCACCGGGTACCAGGCCGCCGAAATGTGCGAAATCAAGGGCGGCGAGACGGTCCTGGTGCTCGGCTGCGGCCCGGTCGGGCTCTTCGCCATGTGGTCGCTGTGGGCGATGGGCGCGGGCCGCGTGATCGCCGTCGACCACCTGGACTACCGGCTCGAGTTCGCGAGGAGCTGGCTGGGAGTCGAGACGCTGAACTTCCGCGACGTCGACCTCGTCACGGCGGTGAAGGGGATGACGGACGGGCGCGGCGCGGACGCCACCGTCGAAGCGGTGGGATGCGAGGCCGCCGGATCGCCCGTGCACCGCGCGCTCGGTATCTACATGAAGATGGAGGCGGGTTCCCCGCAGGCGATCAACACCGCCATCCATGCGACGCGCAAGGCCGGAGTGATCTCCCTCATCGGCGCCTACGGCCCTCCCTACATGGGCGTCGACATCGGCACCTTCATGAACAAGGCGCAACGGATGAACACCGGGCAGGCGAGCGTGAAGCGGTACATGCCCCACCTGCTCGATCACATCCGCAAAGGGCGCATCCGCCCGTCGCAGGTGTTCACGCATCGGCTGCCGCTCGACCAGGCGCCGGAGGCGTACCACCTCTTCGCCCAGAAGCGGGACGGCTGCATCAAGGTGGCGCTGTTCCCCAACGGCAACCCGACCCTTCACTGATTCAAGGAGACACGACTGATGGAGCCCACCATCACCGACGTCCAGCACCGCGACGAATCGGGTCACAAGGCGGTCCAGGCCCCGCGCCGTCCCGCCTGGGCCGGCGTCGATCAAGATCTCGCGCGCCGTCCGGGCGTGCCCTGGCAACGCGAGCCGCAGCCGTGGCCGAACACGAAGTATCCGCCAGAGCGCCAGCAGGGCGAGCCCGGCTCGCCGATGCACAATCGCCCGAACAAGCACCTACCTCCGGTATTCGGAACCGCGGTGCCGCTGAAGGGGCTCTCGGGCGTCGTCCGGCGGCTCGCGTATTCGCTTCCCGATCACAAGCCGGCGCACTGGATGATCATGATGCTCGGCGATCGCATCGACTCCTGGGAGACCAGGGCGGAGCGCCTTGCTCCCCTCGCGCTTTCGCTCGGCGCGCTCGGGTTCGTCTTCCACCGCCTGCGGCAATAGCGCTACTCCCGCGCCGACGGCCGCATCGTGAACGCCGCGCTCGAGCGCGGCGGTGATCTTGCGTGGGAAGGTGCATCGACCGCATTCTCTCGGAATGCGCGAGGTGCCTTGGTTCCTCTGGTGGGACGGCGTCCAGATCACCGAGGAAGAGTTGGG
>JBJMQD010000384.1:0-3825 GCA_045802855.1 Myxococcales bacterium
GAAGCCCGTGCGCCTGGAAGAGGTGGAGCCGGTCGAGGCGATCATGCGCCGTTTCAAGACCGGCGCGATGAGCTACGGCTCGATCTCCAAGGAGGCGCACGAGACGCTCGCCATCGCCATGAACCGCATCGGCGGGAAGTCGAACACCGGCGAAGGCGGCGAGGACCCCGCGCGCTACACCCGGGAGCCGAACGGCGACTCGAAGAACTCGGCCATCAAGCAGGTGGCGAGCGCGCGGTTCGGGGTGACGAGCAACTACCTCGTCAACGCCAAGGAGCTGCAGATCAAGATCGCGCAGGGAGCGAAGCCCGGCGAGGGCGGCCAGCTTCCTGGCGCGAAGGTGTATCCGTGGATCGCCAAGGTGCGCCACGCCACGCCAGGGGTGGGCCTCATCTCGCCGCCTCCCCACCACGACATCTACTCGATCGAGGATCTGAAGGAGCTGATCCACGATCTGAAGAACGCCAACAAGGACGCGCGCATCAGCGTGAAGCTCGTCGCCGAGCTCGGCGTCGGGACCATCGCCGCGGGCGTCGCCAAAGCGCACGCGGACGTGGTGCTCATCTCCGGGCACGACGGCGGGACCGGGGCCTCGCCGCTCACGTCGATCAAGCACGCGGGAATCCCGTGGGAGCTGGGTCTCGCGGAGACGCACCAGATCCTGGTGCTGAACGACCTGCGCAGCCGCATCACCGTCGAGGTGGACGGGCAGCTCAAGACGGGCCGCGACGTGGTGATCGGCGCGATGCTCGGAGCGGAGGAGTTCGGCTTCGCGACCGGTCCGTTGATCGCGCTCGGCTGCATCATGATGCGCGCCTGCCACCTGAACACCTGCCCGGTCGGCGTCGCGACGCAAGACCCGAAGCTGCGGGCGAAGTTCATGGGCAAGCCCGAGCACGTGGTGAACTTCATGCGCTTCATCGCCATGGAGACCCGCGAGCACATGGCGGAGCTCGGCTTCCGCACCTTCGACGAGATGGTCGGCCGTTCGGAGCGGGTCGAGATGCGCCGCGCGATCGATCACTGGAAGGCGCGGGGCCTCGACTTCAGCAAGATCCTCTTCAAGCCCACCGTGCCGAAGCACTACGGGCGTACCCGCCAGATCCCGCAGGATCACGGGCTCGAGACGACGCTCGACGCGACGACGCTCTTGCCCCTCGCCAAGCCCGCGCTCGAGGAGAGGAAGCCCGTCCGCGCGACGCTTGCGATCCGCAACACCAACCGCGTGGTCGGGACGATGACGGGAAGCGAGGTCACGCGTCGCTTCGGTCCCGCCGGGCTGCCCGACGACACCATCCATTTCCACTTCAAGGGATCGGCCGGCCAGTCCTTCGGAGCCTTCATTCCGCGAGGGATGACGCTCGTCCTGGAAGGCGATTCCAACGACTACATCGGAAAGGGCCTCTCCGGCGGACGGGTCGTCGTATTCCCCCCAGCGGAGTCGCAGTTCGTGCCCGAGGACAACGTCATCGTCGGCAACGTCGCCTTCTATGGCGCCACGGCGGGCGAGGCGTTCATCCGCGGGATCGCCGGCGAGCGGTTCTGCGTGCGCAATTCGGGCGTCGACGCGGTGGTGGAAGGCGTCGGCGACCACGCCTGCGAGTACATGACCGGAGGCCGCGTCGTCGTCCTCGGCAGGACCGGGCGCAACTTCGCCGCCGGAATGTCGGGAGGGATGGCCTACGTCCTCGACGGCGACGGCAAGTTCGCGAGCCGCTGCAACAAGTCGATGGTCTCGGTCGGGCCCACGCCGGAAGAGGAGCTGTTCGTCGTGCGCCGGATGATCGAGCGGCATGCCGAGCTGACCGGCAGCGCGCTCGCGCGGAAGATCCTGGAAGGATTCGCGCAGCTCGCTGCGAAGTTCGTCCGGGTGATGCCGAACGACTACCGCCGGGTGCTCGACGCGCAGGCGAAGATGCGCGCGGCGGGCATGTCGCCCGAAGAGGCCGAGATGGCGGCCTTCGAGGCGAACGCGCGGGACGAGGCGAGGGTAGGAGGCAATTAGGGACCGGCCCCCTTTTTCAGGGGGGGGGGCCGTCCCCCAGATTTCTCGGAGACCATGGGCAAACCAACCGGTTTCATCGATTATCAACGCGAGCCCGTCCACGAACGCCCGCACCGCGAGCGCGTCCGCGACTGGGAAGAAATGCATCTTCCCATCGCGGAGCAGACGCTCCGGGAGCAGGGCGGCCGCTGCATGGATTGCGGAGTTCCGTTCTGCCACACCGGCAAGCTGATGGGCGGCATGGCCTCGGGCTGCCCGATCCACAACCTCATCCCGGAGTGGAACGATCTGGTCTGGCGGGGGAACTGGAAGGAAGCCTGGATCCGTCTCGCCAAGACGAACAACTTCCCTGAGTTCACCGGGCGGGTCTGCCCCGCTCCTTGCGAAGGAAGCTGCACCGTCGCCATCGACCTCCCCGCGGTGAACATCAAGATGCTCGAGGAGGCGATCGCCGATCGGGCGTTCGCCGAGGGATGGGTGGTCCCGAATCCCCCGACCGTGCGGACCGGCAAGAAGATCGCGGTGGTCGGCTCGGGACCGGCGGGCCTCGCGGCGGCCGCCCAGCTCAACCGCGCAGGGCACGAGGTCACGGTCTTCGAACGCGACGACCGCATCGGCGGGCTCCTCATGTACGGCATCCCGAACATGAAGCTCGACAAGAGGCTCGTCGAGCGGCGGGTGAAGCTCCTCGCCGAGGAAGGGATCAAGTTCGTCACCGGCATCGAGGTGGGCAAGAACATGCCCGCGCAGAAGCTCCTCTCCGATTACGACGCGGCGGTGCTCTGCGGCGGCGCCACGCACGCGCGCGAGCTTCCCGTCGAAGGACGCAGCCTCTTCGGCATCCATCCCGCGATGGAGTTCCTGCTCCAGAACACCAAGTCGCTCCTCGACACGGACTTCAAGGGGACGGCTCCCATCTCGGCAAAGGACAAGCACGTCGTCGTCATCGGCGGTGGGGACACCGGCACCGACTGCGTCGGCACCTCCATCCGGCACGGCGCGCGCAGCATCACCCAGCTCGAGATCCTGCCCCGCCCGCCCGACGTCCGCGCCGCGGACAATCCCTGGCCGCAGTGGCCGAAGACGTATCGGCTCGACTACGGGCAGGACGAGGCGAGGGAGCTGTGGGGGAAGGACCCCCGGGTCTACGGTGTGATGACGAAGCGCTTCCTCGGCGACGAGCAGCGCAACGTGCGCGAGCTTCTCTACGTCTCGGTCGAATGGGTGAAGATGCCCGACGGCCGCTTCGGGCCGCGAGAGTTGACCGGCACCGAGAAGGTCATTCCGGCCGACCTCGTCCTCCTGGCGATGGGGTTCCTCGGGCCGGAGAAGCCGCTCCTGCAACAGCTCGGCGTGAAGCTCGACGAGCGCGGGAACGTGTGGACCGACCCGACGAAGATGAGCAGCGTCCCCGGCGTGTTCGCCGCGGGCGACATGGCGCGGGGGCAGTCGCTGGTGGTGTGGGCGATCCACGAAGGGCGGGCCGTGGCGCAGTCCGTGGATCGGTATCTGTCCTACGGGGAGACGGTGCTACCGGCGCCGTAACGATGTCCGCTATTTCAAGAGCTGCGGGTAGAGATCGTACTTGCAAGTGCCCGGGCCCGATCGATGGAGCTCGGTCCAGTTGACCATCAACGATCCGTCGCGCCCGATGGTGGCCCCGAGACCCAGATGCGGGACCGGGATGCACCCGCATGACCTTCCCGACGCCGCAAGCACTTCGAGTTGCCCGCCACACGCTCCGCCCCGTCCCCAGCTCGCGTAACCCTTCCCGCCCCGGACGGCGAAAACACGATTCGTGCTCCGCTGCGAAAGCCAAT
>JBJMQD010000393.1:0-7442 GCA_045802855.1 Myxococcales bacterium
TATGGCAAGTGTATGGCATCGAAACGCAGCACTACCGTGCGCCTCGATCCCGAAGATGTTCGCGCGCTCAGGCGCGCGCGCAAGGACGGCATCTCGTCGTCGGATCTGATTCGTCGAGGTCTCAGAGTCGTCGCGGCACGGTATTACGGGAAGAAGCGGCCACCGACGACGCGCCTTTTCGTGTCCGAAGATCCGAAGCTCGGTTCCGAGGAAGAGCTATTCCGCGACCTCGAGATCTGATCCGGGCGATCGTGGCGGACACGGGCGGCCTGCTCCGGGCCCTTGCGCGAAATCGCGACGGCGACCCCGCCTGGCCCGAGTACGAGGAGTCGCTGCGATCCGCGTCCCGAGTGCTCGTGCCTTCCGCCATCTTGCCAGAGGTCGATTACTTTCTTCGCGGAGACCGCCAGGCGATGCGAAAGCTCGTCGCCGAGATCTTCGATCCGGCCACGACCTACAGATACGAACCCGTCTCGCCGACGGACATCGTGCGCGCGCTGCAACTAGACGCGAAGTTCGCCGATCTGCGGCTCGGACTCGTCGACTGCGCCGTCGCGGCGATTGCGGAGCGCAGTGGCATCTACCGCGTGCTGAGCACGGATCGCCGCGGCTTCGCCGCCCTGCGCGTCGGCGCCCGGCTGGACCGGGCGCTGCGCCTCGTCCCCTGACTACTTCACGTACTTCAGCGCCCGCAAAAGCGCGTTCGGACGCGCCTTGCGGAACATCTTCTTCGCGCCGTGCCCTTCCGCGAGGCACTCGATCTCCTCGTGGAGGCTGAAGAGGCCCGGACCGGCCACCATCAGACCCGCCGCGATCGCCATCAGCGCCACATTGAACTCGTAGCCGCCCTTGGTGATGTCGAAGCCGTTCTTGGCGTGCACCTTGGCGATCGCCATCCCCTGCGTCACCAGGACCGCGAGCGCCGCCGGACGGGTGAGGACGCCGAGCAGCGCGCACGCGCCGGCGAACACCTCTGCCGCGCCGGTCGCGATCGCCCAGGCTTTGCCGGGCTGGATCCCGAGCTGCTCGAACATCTGGCCAGTCTGCTCGCGGCTCTCCTCCTTCAGCTTGCCGACGCCGTGATAGAGCATCGACGCGCCGAGCGCCGCGCGAATGGGCAAGAACCCTGCGTCCTTGCGGCCGCGCACGAAACCGCTTTCCACCATCAACGCCATGGGACCCTCCTGTTCGGGGTGCAGGAAGGGTCGGCATGGCGTGCCGCTTTTTCAACGCATCGCCAAGCGGCCCGCCCGCCCGCCAAGCGTGCGACTGGACGTGGCCGAGCGGTCGAAATCAAAGCATCAGAAGTACGCGTAGTGCAGTGAGATGTTCGGCACCCAGGCGGGGCTGCCGTCGCTGTCGCGCTCCGGAATGATGCCGCCGATGTCGACGCCGTGGGCGAACTGCACCCGCAGCTCGAACGGCCCGAGTCCGAGGTTCACGCCGAGGACGTAGTCCATGGTGCGGTTGGCCCAGAGCTCGCTGGTGACGGCGTAGAAGTGGGGCTTCTTCGGGTAGTTCTGCTTCGCCAGCGCCGACTCCGCGACGCCGCCGAAGTCGAGGCCGACGATACCGGTGATGCCGCTGAAGATGGCGAAGCGGATGAGGAAGTCGAGCGGGAAGGAGAGCTCGGCCTGGGTCACATAATAGGAGTCGCCGAGGAGCCGCGTGTCGTTGAACCGGTAGCCGCGGAGGTTATCGAAGCTGGACAGGAAGAAGTGGCGGCCGAACGGGCTTCCCTGCGCGTAGCCGAGCGCCCCGCGCCCGGTGATCTTGCTGCGCCCCGCGATCTGGATGGTGTGGATCGCGTCCGTCTGGAGGTAGGTGAACATGCCGTCGATGCCGCGCGACGGGTACGTTCCGCCGCCTACCTCGAGCAGGAACGAGCTCCCGCCCATCGCTCCGCCGAGCCCGTAGCGGGTCGTGTCGTAGCCGTAGGCGAGCGAGAGCTCACCCTCGGGCTCGGTGCCGCCGACGGAGTTCGCCGCCTTCGTGGGAATGTTCGTGAGGTTCCCGAACTGATCGACGACGCCGTTCTCGAGGAGCGACCGGGAAACGCCCTGCAGGCGCATCGTGCCTTCCACGCGGGTAAAGGTCGAGAGCGGATAGGAAGCGAGGCCCATCACCCCGTACATCTTTTGCACGTAGAAGATCTGGCAGGGGGGCTGCGCCGGGTTCGGATTGAGGGCCGAGGGCGGAATGATCGTCCGGCACTGATCCGACCCCGGGAAGCTGATCGCGCGGCCCTGCTGGAACGTATCGAAGACGCCGAGGCCGTAGACGAGCCGCTTGCTGCGGTCGACGTAGAACGCGAGCGCGTCGGTGAACTCGAAGCTCCCGTAGATGGCGAAGTTGGCGAGGAACGTCCGGTCGCGGAGCACGTCCGCGAAGAGGACGCCGCCCTGGCCGACGGGAGCGAATCCGACGCCCGCGCCGCCGATGGCCGCGCCTCCCCCCTCGATGCGCCAGTTCTTTCCCAGGTCGAACGCATTGTACGTCGGCGCGCCCGCCGGGATCGGTTCGTCGGGGAAGGGCAGCGGCGAGTTCACCGTCGAGGCGTAGCTGGCCGGAATCGCGTCCTGCTCGTCGACGGCGAGAAGGTCCTTGCTCTGCACCTCCATCAGCCGGAAGCGCGCGCCGTACCAGGCGACGCCGTAGATGCCGTTCGGCGCGAGGCCCGGATGCGACAGCGCGGTCGAGAAATCGCTGAGTCGCTTGATTCGGCCGTTTTGCAGGAACCACAGGTCGGTCTTGCCGCCGGCCTCGCTGGAGAACAGCGCGGCTTCCCCCGGCATGGCGACGGGGTAGCGCTGATCGACCGGCGAGTCGGTGAGCCGGATGCGCGTGCCGTCGTCGGGATCGATGCGGAAGAGATTGAACTTGCCGCTCTCCGTGGCGTCGCTGGCGTAGACGATGCCGTCGTCGCCCCAGGAGAGATCGCGCTCGGCGTAGAGGTCGTCGGTGAGCCTGCGCGAGCGCCCGGACTGGTCGGCGAGATCGACCACGTAGATGTCGCTCTTTCCGTCGCGATCGAGGCCGTAATACGCAAGCCGCTTGCAGTCGGGGCTGAAGGCGGGATCGCCCGCCTCGATGACGCCGTCCTGGATGACCCGCAATTCCCGGTCGAAGCCGAGGTGCAGGTCGACCTGTCCGCGCCCGCTCATCGCGAACGCCTGCTCGGCGCGGGATTCGGGGCTGCCACCGGGAGCGCCGGTTCCGCCGCCGAGGTCCTTCGGGCCGCCGCCCCGATCGCGCCCCGGGTACTCGGGCCGCTGCAGCACACGGTTCAGGCTCCGGTAGTGCAGGACGTCCGAGTCGCCGCTCTGCGCGAACCAGGCGATTCCGGTGTCGCAGACCGCCATCACGCTGCGCAGGACGGGATGCAGGCTCTCCGTCCCCGGGTGCTGGTCGATCGCGATCTGCTGCGCGGACGACGGATCGCGCCGATCGATCAGCACGAGCTTCGCGCGAAACGACTCCCGTTCGACACCGCGGTAGAAGAGCAGGTTCCCGTCGCGGCTCGAGACGAACCAGTCCAGCTCGTCCGGAAGCCTCAGCTCGGTCACGTCGGGGAGGTCCTGCTTCGACTGCAAGAACGTCGGGTACGAGCGCTTGCGGACCCACTCCTGCCAGCGCGCGTTCATCTGCTGCGGCTGCTCGCCGGCGATGCGCCCGAGGAGTCCCATGAACCCCTCGCTCGCCTCGCCCCGGCGGGCGGAACCGGCAAGACGAGGGCTCTGGTCCAGGACCGCCTGGATCACCTTCTCGCCGTACGTCTCGGCGAGGAAGACGAGCTTCGCCTGCCCGTATTTGTACGTGTAGAGGTACGCATACGGCCGATCCTCGGCGAGGGTGGGGATGTCGTAGCCGATTTCGCCCTGCGAGTTCAGCACCACGTCCCGGAGGAACATGTCCGTCTCGGGATCGATGGTCTGCCCGTGCGCGTAGTATTCGGCGAGTCCTTCCGTGAACCAGAGGGGGAAGGCCTGGATGGGACTTTCGAGGCCGGCGCTCGCCGCCCGCTCCGCTACCTTCTGGATCTGGAACTGGTGCACCATCTCGTGCGTCGAGACGATGGTGAAGAGCTGCCGGTCGCCCGAGTAGGAGAGCGTCATCCGCAGGTCCTGCGGGCTCGTGACGCCGAGGGTGCCCTCCTGCACGTCGAAGACGTTCGTTTCCAGGAACTCGCGGTACGTGTTGTAGAGGACGTAGGGGACCTTGAACGACGGCTTGTAGTTGAAGCGGTCCGACAGGTACGCCCAGCTCTGCCGGACGAGGCCCGCGGCGATGCGCGCGACCGGATACTCGCGGTCGTAGAAGTAGAAGCGGATGCCGGCCGACCCGTCCTCCTCGAGGAAGTCGTGGTCGCGCCAGTGGAAGTCGAAATAGCGGACCTGGTTCTTGCCGGGCCGCTGCGGGACGACGTAGGCCTCCTGCGTCCACGGCTTCGGGTTGTTGATGAGCAACTTCTCACCGGACAGCAGCGTCAGCGGATCGTGCCGCGACCAGGGCAACGGCTCGCGAGGTCCCCCGAGGAGGGACATGTGGGCGTACGAGGGAGGTGCGCCGGCCGCCGCGGGGAGCGCGCACACGGCGCATAGGGCCGACAGCGCGCGGGCCATTTTGTTCACAGCGAGCATTCCAAGACCCCTTCCAGCGTACAACCGCCGATGCTGCGTGCAGATGGGCCCGCGGCGCGAGTCTGACGCGGACCCCATGTCGGGCATTCAATAGCCGCGAATGCGCTCGTGAGGCATCGCTGCCCGGGGGGAGCGGAAAACCTGCATCGGCGAGTAATACAGGAAGTTGGACACTCTGCTGGTGTAGAGATCGGCGTAGTCTTGGACTTGCTCGCCGAACCGAGAGTTCTCATTGCCTTCCTTGAAGACAAGACCCCAGTAGGCATTGGCGCCGCGCTCGAAGCGCCTCTCGGTATCGGCCGACTCGGTGATGGCCGCCTTGAAGGCGCGCCGCAGGGTCTCGAGGTCGCGCTTCTCGCGGGTGCGGACCGCCTCCAGCTCCTGCGCGAGGGCAGGGGCGGCGCGGTCCAGTTTCCGGTCGAGCGAGTTGAGCATCAGCTTGTGGTGGTTGATCAGATCGTCGAGCCGCCCGCGCAGCGCGTCGAGCTCGTTCAGCTTGTGCAGCTCGTCGCGGTGCTCCTCGATGTACTCGATCTCCCTCTCCAGCTCCTGAACGACGAAGCAGGTCCGCCACTGCGACGCCTTCCGGTTGCGGATGATGTCGCCGTAGATATGGTCGCCGACGTAGAGGACGTTCTCGCCGCCGTAGCCGGTGAGCCGCTCGAAATCGAACAGGTTCCCGCCTTCGTAGATCCGTCCGCGCTCGAACGCTTCGACGTTGGTTGCGGCGACCGTCCCGTCCGAGCGTAGCTCGGTGAACGGCTTGTGCTCGGCGAAGAAGGCGGGCTTCTGCGCCCCGACGATGACGTAGTCGAAGTAGTTCCGCCACGAGGCATACTCGGCGAGCCTGCCGTCGAGCAGGAAGCTCATCACCGGGTCGGTGTAGTCCCATAAGGAATTCGTGAGGATGAAAAGCCGCTTTCCCCCGGACCGCAGCTTGTGCAACGCCTGCGCAAGCTCCGGATCCGGTTCGATGTACTTGCCCAGATCCTTCTTCAGCTCGGTCTTGAGGCTTCCGTCGCGGTGGACCTCGTCGATGGTCTCGCGGGTGTCGTCGTAGAGCTTGTGGTAGTCGATGCGGATGCCGCGCGCCTCGAGCGCCTCGATGATCTCGGCGTACAGGCACGCCTCGGGAAGGCTGAAGAGGGTGTCGATCCAGGCGAAGCGCGGCAAGGACAGCCGGATCTTCTCGTTCGTCTGGTAGAGCGCGCGCCTCTCGTCGAGCTTCAGCTCGCGCCTGCCGTGGTAGCAGCGCCCGACGTGGTTGTGGCGGTCCATCTTGAAGATGTTGCCGAACAGCTTGTCGACCACCAGGCCGCGGATGACGTACTCGTGGTCGTAGCGCAGGCAGACCAGATCGGCGGGATAGCCCTTGGTCTGGACGAGGCGTTCCAGCGTCATCCGGAACGCCAGCTCCTCGATCTGGCGCATGGAGTACACGGCGAGCGTGTAGTCCATGTCGAACCCGACGAGGTGGACGTCCTCCAGGCTCATCGAGCGGTTCGTGTAGACCTGCCGGCTGTGGGGAAGCTCGAGCCCCTGGTGGTCCGGCTGGTTGAGGAGCCTATCGACCTCGGGGTCGCGAAGGACGTCTGGCTCGGGCGGCTGGGAGATGGCCATGGGGCGGCCCGATGGATCTTCGTCCCGGATCGCGCCGTGCGCAAGGCAGATTCCGGACAGTCAGCCGCCACCATACAGAGCGCGTCAGTGGTGCCCGCTGCCGTCGTCGTTGCCGTGTCCGCCATGGTCGTCCGTGGTACCCGTCCCACCGGTGGCGCCACCGTGATCGTCGCCGGCGTCGTGACCAGCGGCGTCGTTGCCATTGTCATCGCCGGAATCGTGGGCCGCGGCGTCGTCGTCGGCGTGATGGTTCTCGTGGCCCACTTCGTCGTCGTCCTGGAACGCAGCGAGCGAGGCGCGGATGTTCGCCTCGATGGCGAGCTTGTTCGCCGGATCGGACGGATCGAGCGTGGCCGTCCCGGAGACGAACCAGGCGCTGGGATCGAAGTTGATGGTGATGTTCTGGCTCTGCCCGTCGATGACGAACTTGCCTTCCAGCTCCTGCTCGGCCTCGAGCGCGGTGGCGAACTGGAACGCGGTGCCGTTGAAGGTGCCGTCGATCAGGATCGACGCGCCGGCCTTGACCAGATCGTCGGCGCCGGAGACGTCGGCGGCGCTCTGCAGGCGGTGGATCTTCAGCTTGATCTTGTCGTAGGTGCCCGCGGGAACGCTCGAGTCGAGCACCTTCTGCACGCTCGCCGAGGTCACGTCCGCGGCGCCGAGGTCCACGATCACGGGACCGAGCGCGATTTCGGCGCGGTTCTTTCCGTCGCGTGACCGGAGCTCGAGGTCGCGCAGGGCGATGCGGATCCGGCTGATGGAAACGCCGGTTGCGGCGGGGTCGGTGGCGCCCGTCGTGGCCGACCCGGCGCGCGCGGAGAGGGAAAGGGACGAATTCGTCACGCCAGAGGAGCAAGCGGCGGCGAGGGCGACGAGCGGAAGAGCGATCCACTTCTTCATTGCGAGAACCTCCGGAGGGGAGCGGCAGGGGTTTCCGCCCGCCCGACTTGTCTTCCGGAGACACACCGCACCGCGCTAGCGCGGGACATCAATTGTTTGCAAGGTCTTGAACGGACTCGTGGTTTCGCGTGACGGCGCTCACATGCGGCGTGAGCTGCAAATAAAACAGCTGTCGCCCGGGCTGCGGGGCGGCCCGGGCTCCAGCGTTCTACGGTACTACGTCAGTTCGGCTTACTTGTACGTGATGTTGACGGTCGCAGCCCCCGCGAAGGACGAGTTGGC
>JBJMQD010000147.1:0-6515 GCA_045802855.1 Myxococcales bacterium
CTCGACCGCCTTGTGAAAGGAGGAGCGAACATGAATCCGCGCAAATTGCTCATTCCCGCCATCCTGTCGCTTTCGTTCGCATTCGCTCCTTCCCTGAATGCCGTCCCCGCCCTGGTGCCTTCCAGCATCACGGTTCCCATCGGGGGAATCGTCTTCGGGCTCCCGGAGAGCGTCTTCTTCACCGGTACGGCCCAGATCGACGTGAAGCCCTCCGAGGCTGACGCTCCGGGTGCCGTGCGGCGCGTGGTCGTGTCCATCGATCTCGGCGAATTGACCGGCCGGGGTTTGTCGACGGGCGCGACCTATACCGCCGGCGGGCTCACGACGCTCATGCGGGTCCTGCGCCCGCATGATGTGATCCAGGCGACGATTCCCATCTCCATCTCGGGTTCGAGTCCCACGGACGCGGTACGATCGGCCGTCGCGCAATTCGATTTCAAATTCAACATGTCGAACGGCGCGCTGTCGGCGGTGACCGCATCCGTGGCAGCCTCCGCCTTGTAGCGAATTGCAGGGGGGTCATCGTGAGAGACATCCGTGAGAAGCGCATCGTGCTGGCGGCGCTGCTTGGCTGCGCCGCCGCCGCCCTCGTCCACCCCCCGGCCGCCCGCGCGGCGCGCTGGGGGGCGGACTACTTTCCCAACGTCCCGCTCGTCACCCAGGACGGGAAGGTGGTCCATTTCTACGACGACCTGCTCAAGGGCAAGCGGGTCGCTGTCAATCTCATCTACACGCGTTGCACGGCGAGCTGTCCGCTGGAGACGGCGAAACTCTCGCAGGTGCAGCGGCTTCTCGGCGCGCACGTGGGGAAGGACGTCTTCTTCGTTTCCATCAGCATCGACCCGGACCACGACACGCCCGAGGTGCTGAAGGCGTACGCGCAGAAATTTCACGCCGGACCGGGGTGGGTGTTCCTCACCGGAAAGATGGAGGACATCCGCCTCGTCGCGAAGAGGATGGGTCTCGCCTCGCTGACGGACGCCGCGAGCCGCGACGGCCACCAGCCGAGCCTGATGATCGGCAACGAGCCGACGGGCGAGTGGATGCGGAACTCGGCCGTCGACAATCCACAGTTCCTCGCCGCCACCATGGCCAATTTCTTCCACTGGAACATGGGCCCTTCGAAGAGCTACGCGGAAGCGCGCGAGCTTCCCAGCGTCGGTCAGGCCCCGTACCTCTTCCGCAGCCGCTGCGCCGCTTGCCACACCATCGGCAACGGTCCCGGCATAGGCCCCGATTTGCAAGGAGTTACCGAACGACGGCAACGCGGGTGGCTCGCCCGGTACATCGCGAAACCGGACGTGGTGCTCGCCGAGAAGGATCCGATCGCCACCGCTCTTTTCGAGCAGTATCGGAGCGTCCGGATGCCGAACCTCGACCTCTCGTCGGGTGAGGTTTCGGACCTCATCGACTGGATCGGCGAGCAGAGCAAAGCGAATGGTGCTCGCACGGACGTGGCCGTGAAGAACGCGGCGATGCCCTGAGAATCAGCGGTACTTGAGGCCGGTGCCCGTGTTGAAGACCACGACGCGGTCGCCGGCGGCGACGAATCCCGACGTCCGGAGGCGGTTCAGCGCAGCCCAGGCCGCTCCGGCCTCCGGACAGACGTCCACACCGGAGCGGCGGGCCAGATCGGCGGCGGCGGGCGCGATCTCGGCCTCGGGGACGGCGATCGCCGTCCCGGCCGTCTCCCGGAGCGCGCGCAGGCAGAGGAAGCCGCCGATCGGAGAGGGGACGCGCAGGCCGTACGCCTCGGTTCGAGCATCCTTCCAGGGCTCGGTTTTTTCGGCGCCCTCGAGGAATCCCTTCACGACGGGAGCGCACCCTTCCGCCTGGACGGAGACGAGCCGCGGCTTCTTGCGCGTCCAGCCGAGCGCCTCCATCTCCTGGAACGCCTTCCACATCCCGACGAGCCCCGTCCCTCCGCCGGTCGGATAGACGATGACGTCGGGCAACTCCCCGAGCTGCTCGAAGAGCTCGTACGCCATCGTCTTCTTGCCCTCGACGCGGTAGGGCTCCTTGAGCGTCGAGACGTCGAACGCGTCCTTGGGGCCGTTCGCCTTGAGCCACTTGCCGGCGTCCGCGATGGTTCCCGGCGTGAGGTGCACTTGCGCGCCGTAGTGGCGGCACTCCTCGACGAACGCGCGGGGCGTGTCTTCCGGCATGGCCACCGTGACGGGAAGGCCGGCAGCGGCGCCGTACGCGGCGAGCGCGCCGGCGGCGTTCCCTGCGGACGGAGCGACGAGCGCCTTCGCGCCGAGGGCCTTCGCCATGGTGACCGCCAGGGTCATGCCGCGCGCCTTGAACGAGCCTGTCGGGTTGCGCGCCTCGTCCTTCACCAGGACGGAGCGCTCGACTTCCACGAGCGGTGTCCACCCTTCCGAGAGCGTCACCGCGTCCGCGGCGGAGACGGGCAGGGCGGAGTCGTACCGCCAGAGCGAAGGGCGGGCGGAAGGCTGGAAGGCGCGCAGCCGGTAGTCGACGCGGATGGGAAGACCGCAAGCCGTGCAAACCGTCTGCAGCCGGTTCGGATCGTGCGAGGTGCCGCAGGCGAAACAGGACAGTCCCGCAAAGCTCGGCGAGAAGCGCATGGCGCGTCCGTATATCAGCCGCCGCCGAGCCTGCGCGACGCCCGGCGCGCCCATTCCGGCTCGAGCTCGATGCAGGCGGCCCGGCGGCCGAGGCGAACGGCCGCGGCTCCGATCGACCCCGAGCCCGCGAATGGATCGAGCACGAGTTGCCCCGGGCGGGTGAGCTGTCGCAAGAGAGGGTCCAGGACCCCGAACGGTTTGTGGTTCGGGTGCGATCCCCAGCGCAAAGCTTCCCCGTCGTCGTCGTAACCGGCAGCGACGCAGAGCGCCCGGGGCGGATCGGCGGGTGCGGGCGCAGGCCACGGCGCCTTCGCGAAGATCAGTGCCGTTTCATAGACCCGGAGGAGGATCTCGTTCCCGCCCCCCTCGGTCGTGCGCTTTGCCCACACGTATTCGGCGAGCTCGAACGGATACCCGGCCTCTTTCGCCGCGGCCCGGATCGGGTCCTTGCCGAGGAAGTTCGTCCAGATGGCGAGCGGCGCGCCAGGGACCAGCGACTTCACCGCCAGCGACAGCCAGTCGTGGGTGAAGCTCCGGTAGTCGCGGACGCTCTCGAACCTTTGCACCGGTCCGCGCTCGTTCTTGGTTCCTTTGGGATCGCGCGGATCTCCGCCCTTCCGCCGGCGCGTCAACAGGCAGTAGGGAGGGTCCGTGACGAGCGCGTCGCCGCGTTCGCCTTCCAGGGCGCGCTGGTACGCGGCGGGATCCCGCGCGTCGCCTTCGATGCAGGGCACGGCGGCTACAGTAGCGTAGGTTTTCCGGCGGGCGCGTGCAGGCCTTGGTCCGGCAATGCTATGGCTGCGAAGGAAACATCTTCGAGGAGGGAACATGAACAAGATCGCTGCGGCCGTTGCCTGCGCGTTTGTCGCTGCCTGCGCCTCCGAAAAAGGGGCGGAGAAATCGTCCGGTGCCGCGAGCGGAGGCAAGCACCACACCTTGAAGGCCGTGAAGGGCGAGGTGCAGTGGGGCTGGCTCGACCCGCGCGAGAAGCCCAAGCTCACCATCGACTCCGGCGACACGGTCTCCGTCGAGACGCTCGCCCATGCTCTCGACCAGATCCACTCCGGCGTAGGGATGGACGAGATCGTCCGGCTACGGAAGGCGAACCCGGGAGGCGGCCCGCACTCCTTCACCGGCCCCATCTACGTGAACGGAGCGAAGCCCGGCGACGTCATCGAGATCCGCATCCTCAAGATCGTCCCCAAGGACGAAGGGTTCAACTTCCACCTTCCCGGGAAGGATTTCCCCACCATCGGGCTCCTCGCCAAGGAGTTCCCCGAGGGTTTCGTGAAGTACTTCAAGTTCGACAATGGGAAGACGGAGTTCAAGCCGGGCGTCACGCTCACGCTGCGGCCGTTCCCGGGGACGCTGGCGGTCGGCATCGACCCGAACGATCCCTCGCCCCGCAAGGGCGGCGCGAAGGACGATCCGATGGCGCCGGTGAGCACGCTGCGGCCGTGGAAGAACGGCTCCAACATGGACATCAACGAGCTGACCGAGGGCTCGAAGATCTACATCCCCGTGTTCCTCGACGGGGCCCTCATCTGGACTGGCGACTCGCATTGCTTGCAGGGGAACGGCGAGGTGAACCTCACCGCGCTCGAGTGCTCCTACAAGGAGATCGAGATGCAGCCCATCGTCCACCACGACATGAAGCTCGAGTGGCCGCGGATCGAGACCCCCACCCACTACATCATGGTCGGTTTCGACGAGGACCTGAACGTCGCCATGGCAAACGCGGTCCGCGAGACGATCGCCTTCCTCAGCACCGAGAAGGGGATGTCGCGCGACGAGGCCTACTCGCTCACCTCCATGGTGGGCGATTGCCGGGTCTCGCAGGTGGTGGACGTGCGCAAGGGCGTCCACTGCATGGTCCCGAAGAGCATCTTCACCAGGTGACGCTGGAAGTCCCCGGGCGCGAGGCGTTCTTCATCCCGGGCCAGTCGCCGCAGATCCTGGAGATCACCCGGCGCTAGCCGGGTTCCAACGGCTTTCGCGCCACCGCGTAGAGCACGATCCCCATGATGGCGAAGCAGACGACGCCGAGGATCTGGTAGCCGCCGTCGCCGAGCGCACCAGTGAGCCTGCCGGTGAAGTCGACCGGATCGAGCCAGGAGCCCTTCCCCGGCTGATCCGGCCAGTGCAGGAACGCGACGATGGTGCCCGTGAGCGTTCCGCCGGCGACGAGCCCCGTCGCGAACAGGCTCCCGGGGCCGACGTCCTCGCCGCCGTGCGCCGTGGCCGGTCCCCGGGCTTCCGGGCTCGCCTGCCGGTCTACGATCCCCTTGATGGCCCCGCCGATGAAGATGGGCAGCGTGGTCGAGAGCGGCAGGTACGCGCCCACCGCGAACGAGAGCGGAGAGACGCCACAAAGCTCGACGGTGATGGCGAGGAACACCCCGACGAGCACGAACTGCCAGTCGAGGTTGTGGGCGAGAAGGCCGCGGATGAGCGTCGCCATCAGCGTGCCCTGCGGGGCGGGGAACGCTTCGCTGCCGATCTGGTGGACCACGACTCCGGCTGCATCCACGGACGGCTTGTCGAGCGCGTACATGGTGAAGCCGATCACCAGCGCGGCGGCGACGGCGCCGATCATGAGTCCGATCTGCTGCAGGCGCGGCGTCGCCCCGACGAGGAACCCGGTCTTCAGGTCCTGCGAGGTGGCGCCCGCGTTGGCGGCGGCGATGGCGACCATGCCACCCACGCACAGCGCCATCGGCTGGTAGATGTTGTCCGTCCATCCCATGGCGACGAAGAGGAGGCAGGTGGCGAGGAGCGTCGCGATGGTCATGCCGCTCACGGGGTTCGAGGAGGTCCCGATGAGCCCCACGATGCGCGACGACACGGTCACGAAGAAGAAGCCGAAGACGATGATGAGGACGGCGAGAAGGATGCGGCCGCCGAAGGTGCCGGGGAGGAAGGGCAGGAAGGCGATGATCAGCGCCAGCGCAAGGCTGCCGACGAGGACCACGCCGATGGGCAGGTCGCGGCTGGTTCGCGCCGTAGACTCGGCGCTCGCGCCGCCGCGCAGGCTTGCGACGCTGCCGCGGAAGGCGGCGATGATGGTCGGGAGCGTCTTGACGAGGGTGATGAATCCGCCTGCCGCTACCGCGCCCGCCCCGATCTGACGCACGTAGGCGCGGTAGATGGCCTGGTTGAGCGCGGCGAAGGTGTGCGTTGCGGGATCCCATCCGTACACGCCGGGCCGGGCGATGTCCGCGAGGTAACCCAGCTTCACGAGCTGCTGCGCGATGGTGTCCGACGGCACGAGCGAGGCGATGAGCGGGATGATGCCGAGCCAGCCGATCACGCCGCCCGCGACGAGGACGCCGGCGATGCGCGGCCCGATGATGTAGCCGACGCCCATGTACTCGGGCGTGACCGCTGCGTTGAGGGTCGCGGCGGGGAAGACGCGGCTCGTCGCGCGAGTGACGTAGCCGGGCGTCTGGGCGATGACCCCGAAGATGAGCTGCAGGGCCGCGTAGACCCCCGAGAAGGCGAGGCCCAGATACGCGATGCGGGCCATCGCGCCGCCTTGCTCCCCGGCGATCAGCACCTGCGCGCACGCCGCGCCTTCTGGATACGGCAGATTTCCGTGCTCCTTGACGATCAGCGCGCGCCGGAGCGGCACCATCATCAGGACGCCGAGCATGCCGCCGAGGAGCGCCAGGGTGAAGATGGTCCAGTACGAGAAGTAGGGAGCGCCGACGCTCGTGCGGGTCTGCGGATCCGTCGCAAGGAACAGGAAGCCGGGAAGGGTGAAGACGACGCCGGCAGCGATCGACTCGCCCGCCGACCCGATGGTCTGGACGATGTTGTTTTCGAGGATGGTCGAGCCGCCGAGCTTTTTCAGCAGGGAAATCGAGAGCACCGCGATGGGGATCGACGCGGAGACGGTGAGCCCCGCCTTCAGGGCGAGGTAGA
>JBJMQD010000133.1:0-6514 GCA_045802855.1 Myxococcales bacterium
CATCCCTCGAGAAAGAAACACTACCGAAATTTGCCGGCGCCCAGGCCCCACGCCGGGGCGCCGGAGATCAGCGGCGGACCATTACTTCCGGATGGTCCAGCCGAACATCATGTTGTGGTCCTCGTGCGCCAGGTTGTGGCAGTGGGCCACGTAGTTGCCGATGAAGGTGCGGAACCGGCGGTAGATCGTGGTCTGCTCGCTAGGCTGCAGGGCCACCACGTCTTCCTTCCCGGTGTCGTCCTTGTTCACCGCCAGGTTGCCGGTCGAGCGGAAGATCACGTGGTGCTCTTCCATGTGCAGATGCATCGGGTGCGTCCAGCCGCCGCCGCCGTTGTTGATGCCCCAGGCCTCCGCCGCGCCGACGAACGGAGTGGCGAGCGGGACCTGCGGGTCGAACTGGGCGCCGTTGATGAGCCACTCGGTCTCGCCACCCAGCGCGCCGCTGCGCTGCAGGGTGAAGTCGCGGACCTTCGGGGCCTTGGCATCGAACGGGGGCGACGCGCGCAGTAGCGTGACCGCCTTCGGCATCACGCTGTTGTCCACCGCCACGCCGTCCACCACGATCTGCATCATCGGGACGCAGAAGTTCGGGTCGAAGAGCGGATCCGGACCGATGACGGCGTTGGTGACGTCGTCGACGAGGTTCGCGCTGTTCTGCTTGCGGCCGTTCGTCATCTGCGCCAGGTTGCACATGTAGATGACGGTGCCGGTCGCGAACTGGCTGAAGTCGACGATCGCCTCGCGACGCTTCGCCGGCCAGATCTCGATCTCCTGCTTCACCTGGGCGTTGGGGAGCAGGCCGCCTTCGCTGGCGATCACGGTCCAGTTCGTGGCGAGGGTGCCGGTGTCGGTCACCTGCTGTCCCTTGACGATCTTGCCGAACAGCCACTGGCCCTGCTTACCGGGGAACGCCATCGGCGTGCCCCTGCGGAGGGAGAGCCGGTACTGGCGGGCGAGCGAGGCGCCGAGGAAGCGGAAGCGGTACTTGCGCCGCTGCACGGTGAGGGTCGGGTACGCGACGCCGTTGACGGTGAAGATGTCGCCGACGAAGCCGTGGTTCGGGTAGTGCTTGAGGAAGAGCTTGCCCCACCACTCGGTGTGGACGTCGCCGCAGACGAGCCCGGGCAGGCGCGGATCCGCCACCGTGGGCGTGTGCTGGTCCTGGTGCGGCGTCACCCCGTCGTCGAGGCGGCAGTCGTAGAGCGCGAGCGGGATGTCGTACTTGACGTCGAACGTCCCGTCGTACTTGCCGGCCGCGTCGACATTGTTCGTGCGCACGCCGGGAAGGCGCAGGCCGTGCGTCTCGTCGCCGTTGTCGAGGATTGCGTCGTAGTGCGGCGCGAGCCCGACCATGCCCTTGTAGACGTTGGGACCGGTGTGGTGCATCCGGTGATCGTGGAACCAGAGGAAGGACTGCTTCTCGCGATCGTCGCCCCCCGCAGGATAAGCCAGGTAAAGGTTGTCGACCCACTCCGTCGGCCGGTAACCGCCCTCGTTATCGACGAGGTGATGCGGCTGCCCGTCGCTCTCCGGAGCGGTGTGGCCGTTGTGCAGGTGGGTGAGGAACGCCCAGTCGGGCGCGCCGAAATCCTGCCGGTCGAGGCAGTTCGGGTTCAGATCGAGATCGTTCTCGAACCGCACCAGGCACGGCCTGCCGTATTCGATGTTGAGCAGGGGGCCCGGGAAGGTACCGTTGAAACCATAGATGGTGCTGGGCGGGAGCAGGTAGGAGGGAACCGAGACGCCGTTGAAGGTGACATTGCCTGCCGGTACCGCGTTCGCGCCCGCCGGCAGCGTGGTTGCGGTACCGTTCACGTCGATGGGCACCACCTTCGAGCTGGTGACGCTGTGGGTCGAGACCTGCACGCGGATGTGGAAGAGGAGCGGATCGGGCATGTTCAGCGTCACGCCGCCCACGCCCGTTCCGCTCGACCACTGCTGGTGCGTGCCAGCGTGCGGGATGCCCCATCCCAGCTCGTCATGAACGCCGAGGCGATCGCCGAGCGCGTCCTGGTGGCCAGCCTGCGGACCCGGGCGGACCACTCCAGGGCCGAATTGCGACTTGCGGCAGGTCCAGGAATTCTGATCGGTCGCCGTCGCCAGCGTGCCGTTCGGATATCTCCATCCCGGCCTCATCGCCTGCGGGATCGGGAGCGGATCCTTGAACGGAGTCATGATGAACGGGCTCGTGGCCACCGGCTCGGTACCGACGCCGCAGTTCGTGAATGCCACCTCGCTGATCGGGATCGGCGTCTGGTCGGCACATTGCGCTGACGCACCCTTTCCGATCAGTGTCGCGGCCCCCCCGACCGCAGTCGCCCGGATCAGATCACGCCTCGTAAATCGCGTTTCTGCCATTTGGTACCCCCCTCGCGTTTTTTTTGCGCCGGATGCTCGATTTGCGCGAATGCCTATCGATTCCGGCGACGGGGGCCCATGCTGCACTGCCCGTGCCGTTCGTAACCAGGTGATTTCACTAGGATCACAGCGAGGCGGGGTTCGCAAAATCTGCCCACGACATCACCGGGAAGCGGCTCGCTTCGCGATTTTTCAATCAATTGCTAAATTTTGCAAGCGTGCGCGTTGGACCGTAAACCTCGAGGTCAATTCTTGCGCAACTTGCGATTCAAGCGAATGGGTTTGTTTCCCACGATGGCGCGTGGGATGATGACGTTTGGTTCGCGCTTTCGGGGGGAAGCCGACTTTGCTTGCGGGGAGCACTTCGCAAGACGCGCTCATTGGCGCACTGGTGAGCGACGAGCCGCTCGCCAGGCGGATGCTACAGGCGCGCACCCAGCCGGATCCTCGCGAAAGCTCCGCCCACCTGACCTGCGCCGTGCTCGCCGCCCTGCTCGGGGACGCGCACGAGTCCGAGGTCGCGCTCATCCGGGCCCGGGGCGAAGGCCTCTGCGATCTCGACTTCCTCATCGAGGCCACCTGGGCCTTCGCCTTCGTGGAGACCGGCCATCCCGCCCGCGCCGCGGTGCACCTCGCCCGCGCACGCGAGGCGCGCGAGTGCTGCGACGATCCGGCCGATGCCCCGATCCTCCTTCTCCTCGAGGCGCAAGCCTCGCTCGCCGAGCGCGGCGCCGCCGCCTCCCGCGCCCTCGCCATCGAGGGGCAGCGAGCGGTGCCCTCCGGATCGGATCACCTCGCTCTTCGCTCCTACGCCGCAATCGTCTGCGCCGGCCTCGCCCTCGACGACGGCGACTTCGGCGCCGCGGAGCGCAACCTCGCGATCGAAGGGATGCGCACGGGGATCCTCGCGGCTCGCGCCGACGTCCTGCGCGGCCGCCTGCGCTTCGCCCGCACCGCGGACGCGCACGCCTCGGCGCTCGATCTCGACAGGGCCATCAACCGGCTGACCGTCATCGGAGCCTTGCGCGATCTCGCCCTCGCGTACATCGAGCGCGCCCTGCAAGCTGGCATCGATCCCGGCGGCGCTCCCGGACGGTGGCTCGGGCGTGCCCAGTCGCTCCTCGCCAATGTCGGCGGCCCCAATGACTTGCAGGCCCTGCGCCGCGCGTGGGTCGCGCTCGAGCGCCGGCTTCCCCACTCACCGGAGCCGGCCGGCACGCGTGTCATCGGAGAATTGCGCGAGCGGCGCGACGCGCTGAAGGACGCGCTCGTCAGGGAGTGTCCGCCCTGCCTGGAAAGCGCGCCTTGCCGGATCAATACCGAGATGGAAGGCGCGCTGGGAACGCTGTCCCAGGCGGAAGAAGACCTCTCCGCGGCCCTCGAGCACTCGATCCTCGACAGGACCCGGATGGGCCAGCTCGCCGCCGCGACCCACGAGCTCGCTTCCATCGAGGAGTACGACGCCGTGGTCGGCGCCATCGCCAGGCTGGCCCTCGTCGTATGCCCCGGCACGGCTGCCCTCGTCGTGCGCGCGCGTCCCGACGCGTCGCTGGAGACGCTGGCCGCGAGCGGGACGGGCATCGCCCGCCGCGGGGACCTCGTCGCCGAACGGGTCCGCGAGGCGCTCTCCACCCCCGCCGCGAAGGAGCGGGAGCGGGCCGGAACCGAGTCGCTCGCCGTCGTCGTCCTCGGGCCTCCCGAGGGACGCGTCGCGCTGGTCGTGGAGCGGGACTCGCCGGGAGCGAGCATCGGCGAGCGCGATCTCGAGCAGCTCGCCCTGTACGCCTCGTTCGCCTCCGTCTCGCTCGTGCGGGCGAGCTCCCGCGCTGCCCTGCGCGAGGCTGCCGCGCGAGACGCCGCCACCCTCGCGGCCATCACCGACGGCGTCCTCGTCACCGAACAGTCCGGGGCGATCCGCTCCCTCAACCAGGCCGCCGCGAACGCTCTCGGCCTGCACCGGGAGCACGCCATCGGCCGCAAGCTGCGCGATCTGCACGGACTCGGTCCGCTGGCGTTCGCGCTCGCGGGCACCCCCGCGAGCGGCGAGGTGGTGCCCCTTCCCCGTGGCGAGGTGGTGATCCGCGTCCACGCCTACGCGGGCGGGACGGTGACGATCCTGCGCGACCTCGCCACCGAGCACACCATCGCGAAGCGGGTAGTGGGGTCGATGGCGCGCTTCACCTTCGAGCGCCTCGTCGGCGACGACCCCGCGTTCACGGAGGTGATCGCCGTCGCGCGAAGGGCCGCCGTTTCGGACCTTCCCATCCTCGTTACCGGCGAGAGCGGCACGGGGAAGGAGCTTCTCGCGCAGGCCATCCACAACGCCTCGGGACGCGCAGCGGCGCCTTTCCTGGGGGTCAACGTCACGGCCATTCCCCGCGACCTCGTCGAGAGCGAGCTGTTCGGGTACGAAGGCGGCGCCTTCACCGGCGCACGCGCCACGGGGCGGGCGGGAAAGTTCGAGCTTGCCGGACGAGGGACCCTGCTTCTCGACGAGATCGGCGACATGCCGCTCGAGATCCAGGGAAAGCTGCTCCGCGTGTTGCAAGAAAGGGTCGTGCAGCGGCTCGGCGCCGCGGCCGACCTCCAGGTGCGGGCGCGGGTGATCGCAACGACCCACCGCAATCTCGAGGAGGCCGTCGCGCAAGGGAAGTTCCGGCTCGATCTCTATCACCGCCTCCGCGTCGTCCATCTGAAGATCCCGCCGCTGCGGGAGCGCAGGCGCGACATCGGGCTCATCGGCGAGCACCAGCTGCGCGCCCACGCCGAGCGGACGCGCCGCGCGCCGATCGCGATCGCGCCTGCCGTCGCGGCTGCGTTGCAGGCGTACGACTGGCCCGGCAATGTCCGCGAGCTCGTCAACGTCCTCGAAAGCGAGGCGAGCCTCTTGCCCCCGGGCGAGACCGTGATCTCCCGCGTCCCGCAGGCGCTGCAGAAGCCCGCGGTCCAGCGAGCGCCCGAGCGGAACGATTCGCCCGACGAGATCCCGTCCCTCGACGAAGTCGAACGGCGCGCCTGCGACGATGCGCTGCAGCGCTGCGGCGGAAACGTCGCGCGGGCGGCGCACGCGCTCGGGGTGGCGAAGAACACCCTCTACGCCAAGATGCGCAAGTACAACCTCGGCGCGCCCGCGCTCGAAAGAACCAGCGCGGCGCCGAAGGTCGACACGGCGACGCGCTGAGCCTTCCTCGCGGAATCCAGGGAGCCCGCGATCAGAAGGCTTCGAGTGGCATGTCGGTGATGCTGGAGGCGCCCTCCAGCACGCGGTCCCGCAGCGCCGGCGTCTGGCTCAGGATGTGATCCGCGAAGAACCGCGCGGTGACGATCTTCGCGCGCAGGAAGGCGTCCTCGCCCTCCAGAAGGCGTCGCTCGGCGGCGAGCAGCGCCCTTGCCATCTGCCAACCCGCGACGAGCTGGCCGGCGAGGAGGAGGTAGGGTACCGAGCCGGCGAACACGGCGTTTGGATTCTCGCGCGCATTCGCGACCACGAAGCCGACCACGTCGAGGAAGGCGCGGCGCGCGGCGTCGAGCCTGCGGGCGACCGTCAGGGCCGCGGGGCCACCCTGCTCCCGCAGCGCCCCCTGACACGCCTCGATCTCGGCGGCGATGACGCGCGCCGTCTCGCCGCGATCGCGCAGCGTCTTGCGCCCGACGAGGTCGTTCGCCTGGATGGCGGTGGTACCCTCGTAGATGGAGAGGATGCGCGCGTCGCGCAGGAACTGGGGCGCGCCGCTCTCCTCGATGTACCCCGTCCCGCCGTGGACCTGGATGCCGAGACTCGCCACCTCGACGCCCACCTCCGTCGAGAGCCCCTTCACGAGCGGAACGAGGAACTCGTAGGTGAGAAGGCCGCGACGGCGCGTCGCCTCGTCGGGATGGGCGTGCGCCGCGTCATGCGCCGCCGCGGCGACGAACGCGACCGCCCTGCAACCCTCCGTGTACGCGCGCATGGTCATCAGCATCCGGCGCACGTCCGGGTGGTGGATGATCGTAGCCGCCGTCTTGAGCGAGCCGTCGACTGGCCGGCCCTGCACGCGCTCGCGGGCGTACGCAACAGCCTTCTGGTAGGCGCGCTCCGCCATGGCGACGCCCTGGACGCCGACGGCGTAGCGGGCCGCGTTCATCATCACGAACATGTACTCGAGGCCGCGGTTCT
>JBJMQD010000136.1:0-2769 GCA_045802855.1 Myxococcales bacterium
GAGAGCTTCTCCGCCAGCACAAGGAATCGCTCGGCGAGCTCGTCTCGGTGGAGACGGGAAAGATTCTCGCCGAGGGGCTCGGCGAAGTGCAGGAGTTGATCGACATCTGCGACTTCGCCGTCGGGCTTTCCCGGCAGCTCCACGGCCTCGTCATCGCTTCCGAACGGCCCAGCCATCGGTTGATGGAACAGTGGCATCCTCTCGGCGCCGTCGGGATCGTGACCGCCTTCAACTTCCCGGTAGCCGTGTGGGCGTGGAACGCGGCGCTCGCCGCGATTTGCGGAGACGTCTGCGTGTGGAAGCCGTCGCCCCTCACCCCGCTCTGCAGCGTGGCGGTGCAGGCGCTCTGCGATCGGGTCGCCGAGGAGCAGGGCGCAGAGGACGTCTTCTCCCTGGTCCCCGGAGGTGCGGAGACGGGAAGCTGGATCGCGGACGACCCGCGGCTTCCGCTGGTCTCGTTCACGGGATCGACACCGGTCGGCCGCCGCGTCGCCACCCGCGTCGCGGCCCGCCTGGGCAGGAGCGTCCTGGAACTGGGCGGGAACAACGGCGTCATCGTGCTCGACGGAGCCGATCTCGATCTGGCGGTCCGGGCGATCACGTTCGGCGCGGTCGGGACCGCGGGTCAACGCTGCACCAGCACTCGGCGGCTCTTCGTGCAGCGCGGCGTCTCGGGGGAGCTTCTCGAGCGGCTCGCGGCGGCCTTCCGCAGCGTGAAGATCGGAGACCCGCGCGAGAAGGGCGTGCTGATGGGCCCGCTCGTCACCCGCGCGGCGGTGGAGCGATTCCGCGCCGCCGTGGCGGCGGCCGTCGAGCAGGGCGGCGAGGTGATCTGCGGCGGGCGCGTGCTCGATGATCGCCCCGGCAACTTCGTCGAGCCGACGCTCGTCGCGGCCCGCTCGCACGACGACTTCCCCATCGCCTGGGAGGAGACGTTCGCGCCCATCCTCTACGTCTTCGAGGTGGGCGATCTCGAGGAGGCGCTGCGGGCGCACAACGCCGTTCCGCAGGGGCTCTCCAGCGCGATCTTCACCGACAGCTTGCGCGCGGCGGAGCGGTTCCTCTCGGCGGCCGGGTCGGACTGCGGGATCGCCAATGTCAACGCGGGGACGAGCGGCGCGGAGATCGGCGGGGCGTTCGGGGGCGAGAAGGACACCGGCGGCGGGCGCGAGTCGGGCTCGGACGCATGGAAGGCGTACATGCGGAGGCAGACGTCGACGGTGAACTTCGGGACCGATCTCCCGCTCGCGCAAGGAATCGAATTCCGCTGATTCAAGATCTCCGCGCCACCAGGTAGGCCGGAATCGCGGTGGCAAGGAGCGCGATCCCGAGGAGGGAGTCGCGCGGGTCGGCGATCAGGGTAGCCGCGAGGAGCAATGCCGCGAACGCGACGAAGAGCGCGGGCACGATCGGGTAGCCCGGGACCCGGTAGGGCCGGACGAGCCCCGCGTCGCGCCGGAGGACGAACACCGCCACGCCGCCCATCGCATAGAAGAGCCAGGACGCGAACAGCGAGCTGGCGATGAGTTGATCGAACCGTCCCGTCAGGACGAACACCATCGACACGACGCCCTGTACCGCCAGCGCGACCGCGGGAGTGCCGAAGCGCTCGTGGACTCGCCCTGCCGGACGCCAGAACACCCTCGCGTTCGCCATCGCGTAGAGCACGCGGGCGCCGCCGAGGATGTTGCCGTTGAGCCCCCCGAGCGTGGCCAGTGCGACCATGCCGGCGGCCAGATCGGCGCCGCGCTCGCCGAGGAGCGCCCGCGCGGTGTCGGCCGCGACCAGCTCCGACCGTGCCACGCCGGACGAGCCGAGGACGAAGAGATAGGCGGCGTTCAAGGCCAGGTAGATCGCAGCGACGATCGCCACGGAAGCGAGGGCGGCGAGCGGCAGGGCGCGGGCGGGCCGCTTCACCTCGCCCCCCATGTAGCTGATCGTGATCCAGCCGTCGAAGGCGAAGAGCGGCCCGACGAGGGCGGCGCCCATCGCGGCGACGCTTGCCGCGGGCACTGCCGAGGGGCTGGCGAAATTTGCCAATGACCCGGCGCGCCCTGCGAAAGCGAGCACGACGAGCCCCGCGATTACCGCGATCTTCGCGAACGTCATCACGTTCTGCGTGACGACGCCTTCCCGGACGCCGAGCACGTTCACGAAGGTGAGCGCGCCGATGGCGCAGATGGCGAGCGCCTCGGCGCCGCGCGGCGAGAGCGCGACGAAATGCGCGAAGTAGCTCGCGAAGGCGACGGCCACCGCCGCGATGGCCGCCGTCTGGATGACCACGAAGAGCGCCCAGCCGTAGAAGAAGCCCCAGAAGGGCCCGAAGGCGCGGTCGAGATAGACGGAGAGCCCGCCTGCTTCCGGCATCGCGGCGCTCAGCTCGGCGATGGTGAGGGCCCCGGCGAGCGAGAACAGGCCGGCGACAATCCAGGCGGCTAGCTGGGCGAGCGGATGCGGGAAGACCCGCGCCACGTCGCTCGCGGTGAGGAAGACGGCGGAGCCGATCATCACCCCGACGTTGACCAGCGTCGCGTCGAGGAGCCCGAGGGCCCGGCGCAGCTCCGCCATCTAGCCGGCGAATCGCGTCAGCAGCCGATGGAAGTGATGTACGCCCGCTTCTCGCAAAGGCGAGTAGCGGCCGCTATCGTACAGCCGCGACCGCACGCCCCTCTGCACCTGCTCGACGATCTCCTCGTCCACGCGCTCGACGCGGTCGAGATCGGCGCCGGCGCCACGACGCCGCCGCGAAGCGTCGAGCACGAAGGCACG
>JBJMQD010000221.1:0-5872 GCA_045802855.1 Myxococcales bacterium
CGGGTCCGGCTTGTACTTCTGCGCGACCTCCGCCCCGAGCACGGCGTCGAAGGGCAGCCTTCCATGGCGGATGAGGTCCACGGTGAGCGCGATGTTCCCGTTCGAGAGGGTGACCACCACGTACTTGCGCTCGAGGCGCGCGATTCCCTCGGCGGCGTCGGGCCAGGGGTCGAGCCGGTGCCAGCTCAGGTTCAGCCACCTGAGATCCTGTTCGCTGAAACCTTCCACCTTCAGCCGTCCGATGGTGGTCATGAGATTTTCCCAATGGAGCACGTCGAGGTTCACGAAGGAGCGCTCGCCGTCCCGGATGGGACGCATCGACGGCGCGTATTCGCCGCGCCACGCGTCGGCGAAGGCTCCCCAGTCGACCTTCACGCCCGTCCGCTTCGTCAGCGCCTCTCCGTCGCGGATGACGGAACCGCGCCAGTCGACGACCGTGCCGAAGACGTCGAAGGCGAGCGCTTTCACGTCGGGGATCGCAGCCGACGGACGGAGCTCTGTCATGGGCCGCGCTTCCTGGCGCCCTCGAGGAGCCTCTTCTCCTCGATGACGGCGCGCTTGTGCACCCCGCGCATGCACTCGCCGCCGGGATCCTCGACGACGACCTCGAACGCGAAGAGCTTGCCGTCGCGGCCCGTATAGCGCGCCGTGGCCTTGGCGAGCGCGCCGACGGGAGTCGCGGCGGTGTGCTTCACCTCCACCACGACGCCGACCGACAGCTCTCCGGGAGATTGCAGCGGGACCAGGATCTTTCCGGCGGCGAGCTCGCAGAGCGCGATCGCCCGGGTGGTGGCGAGCACCGCCGGGTACGAATCGCCGCTGACCGGGCCCAATGCCGCCGCCGTGTCCTCGTCCCGGACGATCATTTCGACGTTCGCGGTTGAACCGACCTCGGGATCGCGCTTCATCATTGCTCCGACAAGAGGATTTTCAGCTCCCGGATGCGCCGGGTCACCTCGTCCCGCGGCTTCTTCTGGAAGCTCTCCGGGAGGAGCGCCCGCGAGGTGCACTCGCTCACCGCCACGAGCGTCTGCAACTCCACCTCGAGCGGATAGCTCGGCGGGACGAAGTCGGCGAACGTCTTCGCCAGGTCGTCGCTATTCACCTTGTCGCGCTTGTCGTTGACGGCGCGGAGCTTCGCCCGGACGAGCGCGGCCTCCAGATCGGCGCCGCTCATCTTGGGCAGGTCCTTCGGGAGCACCTCGGCTACGTCGCCGTCGAAGCCGACCTTGGCCTTCTTCGCCATGGTCTTGAAGAGCTCGAGCCGCTCCTCGTGCGACTCCGGGTAGAAGAGCGCCAGGTGCTCCTCCGCGCGTCCCTGCCGTTTCAAGTCGACGGGGAGCAGGTCGGGGCGGCTGGTGAGGAGGAACCAGACGATCTTGCCGCGGTACGTGGTGTCACCCATGAAGGCAGCGATGCTGGCGAACACCCGCTGCGAGGTCCCGCTGTCGCCCTGGGCACTGCGGTTCCCGAGGAAGGCGTCCGCCTCGTCGATGATCACCGCCACCGGCCACATCGCCTTGAGCAGGTTGAAGATCTTCTCCAGATTGCCCTCGGTGACGCCCTGCCACTGCGAGCGGAAGTTGAGGAACTTCACGCACGGAATGCCTATCTCGCCCGCGAAGCAGGTGGCGAGGAACGTCTTCCCCGTCCCGACCGGACCCGCGATGAGGAATCCCATCGGCACCACGTCGCGCTTGCCGGTCTGGATCGCCCTGGCGGTCTGGCGGAGGAGGTCCTTCGCCCGCGCATGTCCGGCCACCATGTCGATGGAGAAGGCAGGCTCGATGAATTCGAGGAGGCCGTGGACCTCGGCCTGGATGATCTCCTTCTTCTTCTCCTTCAGCCGATCGGCGGTCAGCTTGGGGCCCGACATCGCCTCGGTGAGCACGCGGTCGAGAGCGACCCGGCTCATCCCCGCGGTCATCTGCGCCATCGGACCGGCGGCGATCTCGCTCACTTCGCGCACCGGCTTTCCGCTCAGCTTCCATTCGATGTATTCGAGCCGCTCCTTCTCGTCGGGGAGCGGAATCTCGATCTGCGAAGCGTACGGGTTGCGGCCGATGCGCGGATTCAACTCGGCGAGGTTCTCGGCGACCAGGCAGACGGAGAAATCGGCGGAGAGGAACTGTGGATCCTGCGCCCATTTCACCAGGGTCACGAGCGCGTAGCGGTCCTCGCCGGGCATGAAGCCGAGGTCGCCCGCGGGCGCGACGGTCTCGGCGAAATCGATGACGATGGCGACGCTCCTCCCGTCGGCGATGCGGACCCGGGCGTACGATTCGAGAAGCGGAAAGGCTCGCGCCGGATCCTTGGGGACGGCCTTCGCGTACTCGGTCCCGAAGAGCGTGTCGTAGCCCGCCACCGCCGCCATGAAGTCCTTCTGCATCTCCGGCGTCGCGAGGCGGATGCCGCTCGAGCGGTCGTAGAAGGCGACCAGATCGCGCGACCCGAACAGCTCGTCGGAGAGGAACGTCCGCAGCGGCACGAACTTCCGTGCGTTCTTGTCACCGGCAGGCTGCAGATCGCGGACGTCGCCGTGCAGGATGAAGGTGGAGACGGTCTTCGTGTAGTAGCGCTCGGCCAGCCTGCGCGCCCACTCCGGGAACGACGCGAGCGGGTCCGTTGCGTGCGAGCGCGACTTGCGAGCCATCGGGGGCCTCCCAAAAGGAGCGGCATTGTAGCCGCAGCCCGCCTACTCCGCCGTCAAAGCCCGCGCCGGGTCGAGCCGGGCCGCGGCCCGGGCAGGGAAGAAGGCGCCCGCGAGCGCGGCGAGGATGGCCACCCCGATTCCGAGGAGCACGTGGACCGCCCGGAAGACGAAGAAGCTTTGCGGCTTGAAGGGAAAATCCGGAAGCGCGGTCCGCGCCAACAGATCGACGGCCCACCCGCCCAGAAAGGCGAGCAGCACGCCAAGAACGCCGCCGGCGATCCCGGTGATCGCCGCTTCGACGAGAAGGAGCGACGCCACGTCTCCGCGCGTCGCGCCCACCGCGCGCATGACGCCGATCTCCCGTGTCCGCTCCCGCACTTCCGCGTAGAAGGCCTGGGTGATGTTCACCGCCGCGAGGGCCGTGATCAGCGTGGCGAGGAGCGACAAGGCGAGGGTCACGAGCTCGACGGCCGCGCCGATCTGCAGCGCGCGGTTGCGCTCGCTCTCGTCGAGCTCGAGCCCCATCTTCTTCACCGCGGCGGCGACGCTGCTCACCTTTTGCGAGTCGAGCGCCCGCACCAGAACGCTCGTGTAGCTGCCGGTGTTCTGCCCGAATCGTCCGTTGATGCGGCGGACGGTCTCGAGCGGCAAGGAGATTCCCGCGAGCGGCGAGCGGTCGGAGAAGCCGGCCAGGACGAAGGCCGACTCGTACGCCTCGGCCAGGGTCTTGCCGGCGACATAGCTGCGGCCCAGCTCGACCGGAAACTGGAACCCGATCAGCATCGTGTCGGTGAGCACAGGCAGCCCGCGCTGGGGCGCGAAGACCTTGTTGTAGACCTCGAGAAACCGGCGGTTCAGCACGATGGGAATGGGCTTGCCGTCCCCCTGGTCCGTGAACGGCAATTTCGCGTCGGCGCCGATCAGATCGGTCGGCACGCCCGACCCGACGATCTCGAGCCCCATGTGGAGCTCGCGACCGAAGAAGAGCCCGTTGTAGCGGGTCACCGCGGGGATCCGCAGGGCGAGCCGCGGATACACCTCCGCCACCCCGGGCAGCGCCCGCACCCGCGCGACGAGCGCGTCGTCGAGCTTCATCTCCCCGAGAAACGAACCGATTCCCGCCTGGGGGAGGACGACCTCCACTTCCCGGGCGGAGACGGGAAAGACGTCCCCGACCACCTTTCGCACCCCGCGGCCCAGGGCGAGAAAGAAGACGAGGCATCCAATCCCGAGCGCGACGCCGCCGGCGCTGACGAGCAGCGCGGCGCTCTCGCGGGAAAGGTTTCCCCGGGCGAGTCGCCAGAGCCGGCCGGGCCTCATGCCGATCCCTCGAGCGCCGGATCCGCGGCGAGGGCGCCCTGCTCGAGGACCAGGACCCGGCTCGCGGCCCGCGACATCCGCTTCTCGTGCGTGACGACGAGGAGGGTCATGCCGCCCTGGTGCAGTTCCCGGAAGAGGTCGATGATGCCCTGACCGGTCCGCGCATCGAGATTGCCGGTCGGCTCGTCCGCGAGAAGGAGCGGGGGGCTTCCCAGAAGCGCGCGGGCGATGGCGACGCGCTGCCTTTCGCCTCCCGAGAGCGCGGTCGGTCGCGCCGAGGATTTATCGGTGAGGCCGACGGTCGCGAGCGCCTCGGTGGCCCGGGCGTGCGCGTCGGGAACCCCTTCGCCGAAGAAATCGGGGAGCAGCACGTTCTCCAGCGCGGAGAGCGACGCCAGGAGGTTGAAGGACTGGAAGACGAAGCCGATCTGCGCGTGGCGCAATGCGGACAGCGCGCGATCGTCGAGCCCGCGCAGATCGCGCCCCAGGATCTTCACCTCTCCGGCGTACTCGCGATCGAGGCCGCCGAGGATGTGGAGGAGCGACGACTTGCCGGTGCCGCTCTGCCCTTCGACAGCCACGAACTCACCGCGCGCTACCTCCAGATCGAGCGCCCGGAAGAGCTCCGTTCGTTTCCCGCCGGGCTCGCGCGGAGGGTAGGACTTGGAAAGTCCGTGCAGGTCGATGACGTTCTCGTTCATCGCTGCCCCGCGGGAGCGATGGCGAGATCGATCTCCGCGCGTAGTCCGCGATCCGTCGGCGCGGCCGCCGCGGTCACCCGCAATGTCGAGAGCGGCTCGATGATCTGGCCCACCAGCGAGCGCGCGACGTACGCCTGGGGCCCGCGCCCATAGGTCGAGTCCGGCAGCGAGCGGACGCGCGCCGCCAGCGCCCCGAGATCGATCCGCACCGCGGCGCCGGGATCCTGCGAGAGCACGGGAGGAACGGAGGAGGGATCCTTCGCCTGCGAAAGGATTCCGCCCACCTCGCGCGTGCCGAATCCGCCCGCGAGCCACGCGACTTTCTTTCCGGAAAGCGTGGCGATGCCAAACCTCGGTCCCTCTCCGCCGGGATAGCGCACCTGCCATCCATCGGCGATTCGCTGGACCTGGGCGCCGGCTTTGGGGAGGGCCTTGGCGAGCGATTCGAGAGCCGCGGCGAGACGCGCTTCGTCGGCCACGGGTGCGACGGCGACGAGTTGCAGCGAGTCGAACGGGCTGCGCGTCCGCCAATCGAGGATTCCGTAATCGACGAGGGCGGCGAGATTCGCGGTGGGCGAAAGGGCGATCGCCACTGCCGCTCCGGGCGCGAGCGCCGGCGCGATATCGCGCAAGGGATCCGCGCCGCCGGCGCGAAGCGCATCCATTGCCTGTGCGATCTCGGGGATCCGGCGCGCCTGCTGCAGCACTTCCGCCGGCTGGAGCCCGAGCCGCATCCGGACCGGTGCATCGGCCGGAAGCAGCGCCGCGAGCGCGCCCGCGCCTCCGGGCAGCGTGGCGCGGATCTTCGCGACTTCGTCGTCCCTCGCGCGGTAGGCGACCTTCGCCGATACGCCCGCAGGCGTGCCGGTGATCCCGATCGCGGTCTCGCCGGGGAGCGCGCCTGGAAGCGTACGCGCCGCGGCCCCGCGAAACGCGAGTGTCCCTTCCGCGGCGAGGACGGTCAGGTCCTGTGGTCCGATGTCCTCGCGGGCCGACCGCAGCCGTTCGGCCGCCGAGAGCGACTGCTCCGCCTTGCGCCCGGCCGCGCCCGCGATTTCCGCCGCCGGATCGGGTCCCCGGGCGACGACCGCGTATCCGCGCACGAAGCCGTGAGCGATCCTTCCGGCGACACCCGGCCGCGAGAAGGTGACGATGCGCGTCCCGTTGCGCGTCTCCTCCGCGCGATCCGTCAAGCCGG
>JBJMQD010000254.1:0-5134 GCA_045802855.1 Myxococcales bacterium
GGCCCTCGCCGAGGGCGCGACGCTCGGGGCCTACGTCTTCGACCGTTACCGGCAGGACAAGAGGCCGCTCAAGCTCGCCTCGGTCCGGCTCATCGCCCGCGAGGAGCGCAGCGCCCGTCGCGGCGGCGGCTCTCGCGCCCGTTCTCCCTTGGCGGAGGCGGCGTCCCTCGGCTGCCGGATTGCGGACGCGACCTGCCTCGCCCGCGACCTCGTGAACGAGCCGGCCGGCCGCGTCACGCCGAAGGAACTGGCCGCCGCCGCGCGCCAGGTGGCCAAGGAGAACGGGCTCGAGATCGAAGTGCTGGGCCGCGCGCAGATCCAACGGCTGAAGATGCAGCTCTTCCTCGGAGTCTCGCAGGGCAGCGCGGAGGAGCCGCAGCTGGTGCGCCTCTCCTACGCACCTGCCGGAAAGGGCAAACGCCCTGCCCGCGAAAAAGGCGTGGCCCTCGTCGGCAAGGCGATCACCTTCGATTCCGGAGGGCTCTCCATCAAGACGGCACAGGGGATGGAGAACATGAAGACCGACATGGCGGGGGCGGCTGCCGTCATCGCCGCGATGGGCCTCGTCGCGCAAATCAAGCCGCCCTTCCCCGTCGACGGCTACTTCGGCGCCTGCGAGAACCTGCCGAGCGGGACCGCGTACAAGCCGGGAGACGTGCTCGTCGGGCGCAATGGGACCTCCGTGGAGGTGCTCAACACCGACGCGGAGGGTCGCCTCGTCCTGGGCGATGTCCTCGCCTGGGCGTGCGAGCGCGAGCCAGCCGCCGTCGTCGACCTCGCCACCCTCACCGGCGCCATCCTGGTCGCGCTCGGCCCCTGGATGATGGGCCTCTTCAGCAACGACGACGCGCTCGCGAACGAACTGATCTCGGCGGCGAGCGCGGCAGGCGAGCCGATCTGGCGGATGCCGCTCCCCCGCGACATGGAAGAGCTCATCAAGAGCCCCATCGCCGACATCAAGAACACGGGCGGGCGCAACGGCGGCTCGATCAACGCCGCGCTCTTCCTGCAGCACTTCGTCGGGCGGATCCCGTGGGCCCACCTCGACATCGCGGGTCCGAGCGCGCTCGAGAAGGAGCGCGGTTACAATCCACGTGGAGGAACGGGAACGGGAGTGCGCTTGCTCGCCGAGTGGTTGAGGCGGCGCGCCGCGCAAACGCGATCGTGATCTCGCACGACGAAAGCATCCTGCGCCGGTACTACGACAGGCGTGCCGCCGAGTACGACGACATCTACACCCCGCGGGACGTCCTCCACGGCCACGAGCTCGGCGAGCTCGCCCGGACGCTACGCGATACGTTGGCCGGCCGCCGCGTCCTCGAAGTCGCCTGCGGGACGGGCTACTGGACGGCGGCGCTCGTGCACGTGGCTCGCGAAGTGGTCGGAATCGACGCGTCGGAACCGATGCTCCTCGAGGCGCGGGACAAGCGCTTCCCGAAGACGGTGCGCCTTCTCCAGGGCGATGCGTACGATCTCGCCTTCGCGGGAGACGGCTTCGACGGCGCCCTCGCCATGTTCTGGCTGTCGCACGTCCCGCGCCGGCGCCTGGGCGATTTCCTCGGGGGTCTCCATGCCCGCCTGATCCCCGGGGCGCGCGTGTTCTTCGCGGACAACGTCTTCGTCGCGGGTGTGGGGGGTCAACTCTCGGGTCCGGACGAGAACGGCGACACGTTCAAGCTCCGGGCGCTCGCCGATGGTTCGCGCCACCGGGTGGTCAAGAATTACTTCTCCGAAGACGAGCTGCGACACCTCTTCGCGCCGCACGCGCAGGAGGTCGTCCTCTGGCGCGGGCGCAATTTCTGGAGCGCCTCCTACCGGCTCTCCTAGCGAGTACCTTCGACCCGCGACGGCGTTCCCGGAGCGAGCAGCGCCGGCACTTCCCGCTGCGGCTCTCCTCCGCGGACTTCCAGCTTTCCGCCGGGCAGGATGCAGGCGTCCACCTCGCTGCGGATGCCGAAGCGGTGCGGCAGATAGATACCGGGCTCGATCGAGAAGCAGGTGCTCTCGAGATGGCGCCGGGCATCGTGGGTCTCGAAATCGTCGTTGTTGACGCCGTCGCCGTGGGCGCGAAGTCCGATGCTGTGCCCGGTGCGATGGACGAACGCGTCCGCATAACCGGCCTGCGCGATCACCGACCGCGCCGCGCTGTCGACCTCGGCACCCGTGACGGGGCGCTTCGCTTCGAGGCGCTGCCGCAAGAGGTCGAGGGCGGCATCGCGGGCGGCGAACACGACCTTCGCGACGCGCGCGATCTCGTCGGGCGTTCGCTCGCCGAGGAAATAGACGCGGGTGAGATCGCCTTGGATGGCGTGCGGCCCCGGATCGATCCTCCCGGTGAAGTCGAGGAGCAAAAGGCTGTTGTGCCCCGCCACGCCGTCGGATGCGGACGAGTGCGGATCGGCGGCGTGGGCGTCGACCGCCACCAGCGGCCCGCCGTCGACGAGACCCGCGGCCTGCATCCGCTGCGTGGCGAACTCCGCGAGCTCGCGCTCGGTCGCCGGATGTCCGTCGCGCACGCGCCGCGCCGCCTCCTGCGCCGTCGCTTCCTGCAACTCGGCGATGATCTGCGCGGCGCGAGCCTGGCTTTGCAGCTCGTCCGGGCCGAGGACGCTCTCGATCCGCGCCACCAGCTCCGCGCTGGAGACGATCTCCGGCCCCATCGACCGCACCAGCTCGAGCGTGCCGCCGTCGACCTTCGCGACCGTCGGAATCTCGTTGCGCGGCGAGTACTGCATCGCAACCCGCCGGGCGCCGCGCAGGATCCGCCCGAGCTCGCGGTCGCGGACCCGCCAGGAGGCGTACGTCGCGACCTGTCCCGGAACTCCGTCGAGCGAGTGCGGTTCGATGGCGTGCACGAGCTTCTGCACAGAGCCCTGCGCGGGCAGGTAGCAGTACCAGCGGCGCGAGCGGGGGCCGCGCGTCGCGAGGCCGAGGACGCGAATCGCGATCGAATCGGATCCGCGAAAATCGTAGAAGAGCCAGCCGTCGAGCTTCTCCTCTCGCAGCGCGGCCTGGATGCGCTGCAGCCGCTCCGCGGGAAGTCCCTCCGCCTCCACGGACGGCGCCTGCGCCTGCGCGAGAAGCGCGGCGAGGAGGACAGATGTCAGCGCAATCAAGTGCGGCTACCCCTTTTCCTTTCCGCTCGCGCCGACGAACCCGTCCTCCTTCTCGCGGAAGAGGACGTTGAAGGTCGTGAGCGAGCCGTAGCAGCCCGTGATGTAGACCTGCATGTCTACCTTCTCGGCGTCCGTCAGCTTGGCGTTCGCGTTGATCTTCTGCTCGAGCACGCGAAGCTTGTCGCGGATCATGACCACCTTGTGGAAGAGCGACTCGAGGGGAATCTCCTTCGGCTGCAGCGCCGGATCCTGCGGTTTCAGCACCGCCGTCCCGCCCTCCCACCTCGGAGCGAGCGGAGCGAGACCTCCACCGCGCTCCTCGTCCATCGCCTCGCGGATGAGGGCCTTCAGCTCTTCTCGGGTCATCTCCAGATCTCCGACCGGTCCGTCCGGCATCCGGTCCCGCACCGGCTGAGGCGCCTGCTGCGGCTCGCGTTCCCGTCCCCGGATGATCGGCGCGACGGCTCGCGGCTCCCGCCGCTGCGCGATCGGCAGCACGGACGCCTTGCGCGCGATCTGCAGCGCGATAGGCACCGAGCTTTGCGTCGGCCGCCCCTTCGCATCCGGAGCGCCGGCGCGCGGCACGTAAGCGTCGCAGATCGGAGCCGTGCAGGGGAAATCGCCCCGGTCGGTGCGGATCCGGCAGGTCCCGAGCAGGAGGCCGTTCTTCGTCTCCAGGACGCGGTACACGACGCAGCCGCCGCAGACCGGTCCGAAGGTGCAGACGTGGCCGATCTCGCTCGGCTCCGAGATGCAGTCCTCGACGTCGGGGCAATCCTTCTCGGGCGGGAGCGGCTTGGTGACGACAGGATCCATCTCGGTGCGGCAGGACTTCCCCTCGAAACGCGGGAGAGGTCAAGACCCTTGATGGAACAAGCGGCCACCGACCACGGTGCCGAGGAGGGGCGCGTCCGCAAGGTCCTCGGGCGACAGCGAGAAGAGGTCCCGTCCGAACAGCGTGAGATCCGCGTCGTAGCCGGGCTTGATCGCCCCCCGTCGCGACTCGGCGTGCTCCGCCCAGGCCGCGCCCCAGGTGAACGCCCGCAGCGCCTCCTCGAGCGTCACTGTCTGTTCCGGCATCCAGGCGGCGGAGGCCCCCTCCGGCCTGCGCAGCACCGCGCTCGCGAGGCCGCGGCGCGGATCGAGCGACTCGACGGGAAAATCCGACCCGAAGGCGAGCACCGCTCCCGCTTCCAGGGCCTGCCGCCAGGCGTAGGCGCCCTTCTGTCGCGGGGTGCCGCGGCCGATCCGGGCCTCGGCCCAAGGGGCGTCGCTCGTCGCGTGCGTCGGCTGCATGGAGGCGATGGCGCCAGAGGCTCGGAGGAGCGCGGCATCCTCTGGACGCAGAAGCTGCAGGTGCTCCGCCCGCGGCCGGAGCGCCCGCGCAGAAGGCGCGGCGCAGAACGCGTCCAGCGTCTCCGCGCAAGCGCGATCGCCGATGGCGTGGACGCAGGGCTGGTACCCCGCCGCCGCGACCCGCGCGATCCGCGCCCGAAGCTCCTCCGGCGGCGTGACCCAGAGACCCGTCGTCTCCGGATCGTCCGAGTACGGATCGAACAATTTCGCTCCGCGGCTCCCGAGCGCCCCGTCGGCGAAGAGCTTCACGGAACGTACGGTCAAGAACCCGACGGCGGGCGCGCGCTTCCAGAGATCCATCTGCGCGTCGAGCGTCGCGAGGGGCTGTTGCCCATCGAGCATGCCGTAGACCCGCACCGGGAGCCGGTCCTCGGCGGCGACCTTGCGGTAGACCTCGAGCACTTCGGGAGAGAGCCCCGCATCGTGGACGGAAGTGAGTCCTGCCTGCGCGGCGGCTTCCAGACCGCGCAGAAGGTTCGCTTCGATGTCTTCGGCCCGCGCCCTGGGCATCGCCCGGAAGACGAAACGCATCGCGTTGTCGACCAGGATCCCGGTCGGCGCTCCGTCGGCACTCCGCTCGATGCGGCCGCCGTCCGGGTCGCGGGTCCGCGCGTCGATTCCGGCGGCGCGCAATGCGGCGTCGTTCACCCAGAGCGCGTGCA
>JBJMQD010000275.1:0-18094 GCA_045802855.1 Myxococcales bacterium
AGCTGGAATTGGAACAGCTTCGTGCTCCAGAGGAGCCCGTGGGCGAAGACGACGGGCTCGCCGGTCCCGCCCGTGTCCTCGTAGTGCAGCGTGACCCCGTCCAATTGGATGCGCGGCATGAGCGGAGCGTATTGCGGCACGCGTCCGGGGCGTCCATACTGAACGGGCGTATGGGTCGCAGCGGATCGGCCGATCTCCCGCTCCACGGTGGCCGCGTTCCCGAGTGGCTCGCCTCGCGGATGGCGCGCCTCGGGACGGTCATCGTCGAAGCCCTCCTCCTCGAGGAAGGGCCGCACGGCGTCCTGCGCCGCCTCGCGCACCCGTTCTGGTTCCAGGCCTTCGGGTGCGTGATGGGCATGGACTGGCATTCGAGCGGAATCACCACCTCCGTTCTCGGAGCCCTCAAGCGCGGCCTCGCGGGCCGCGAGAAGGAACTGGGCCTCGTCGTCTGCGGCGGCCGGGGAGCGCAGTCGCGCAAGACGCCCGGAGAGCTCATCGGCTTCGGCGAGCGGACCGGGCTCGACGGCGCGGCCCTCGCGCGCACGAGCCGCCTCGTCGCCAAGGTGGACTCCGCCGCCGTTCAGGACGGATTCGATCTCTACCTGCACGGCTTCGTCGCCGCGACGGACGGAGCCTGGGTCGTCGTCCAGCAGGGAATGCGGGCGAGCACCGCGACGGCACGCCGCTACCACTGGCTGTCGGAGTCGGTGAAGAGCTTCGTCGAGGAGCCGCACGCCGCGATCGAGGGGGAGCCATGCGGGTCGATCGTCAACCTCACCGATCGCCGCGCCGCCGCCTCCCGCGATGCCCAGGTCGCGCTCGCAAGGGATCCCGACCGCATCGTCCGCGAGCTGCGTAGTCCCCACTTGCAGATGCCCGCGCATCACGATGTGCGTCCGACGGACGTTTTCCTGCGCCGCGTGCACGCCACTCTCGCCGCCGCAGCCGAGAACGGACCCGCTGACTTCGCCGACCTGCTGCTCCAGCCGGGCGTCGGCGCCCGCACGGTCGAGGCGCTCGCCGCGGTGGCTGAGATCGTCCACGGCGCGCCCTGCCGATTCGCGGATCCTGCCCGTTTCTCTCTCGCCCACGGCGGCAAGGACGGGCATCCGTTCCCGGTGCCGCTCCGCGTGTACGACCGGACCATCTCGGTTCTCAAGCACGCCGTCGAGCAGGCGAAACTGGGCCGCGAGGAGCGCCTGGGCGCGCTGCGACGTCTCGATGATCAGGCCCGCCGGATCGAATCGCGTGCGACCGGACCGGACCTTGAAGCCTTGATAGAAACGGAACGCGAGCGATCTCCCTCGTTTGGAGGCCGCGACGTGTCCGGACCTGCGCGGGGAAGGCAACTCGCGCTTCCGCTCGACGCACCGTTAGGTGAGCGGCGAACCAGTACTGTATAAATACAGGAACATCACGAACCGCAGCCTGCCCGGGGGGACGATGCGGAACGCGGCCCGATGGGCATGGCGATGGCGTTGGCTGCTGGTCCTGAACGTCTTTCTCGTCTCGCCCGTCTTCCTCTACGAGCTGAGGATCGGCGAAGGCGGGCCGGACAAGACCATCTTCTTCACCCTCTCCGCGTCGGTTCTCTGGCTGCTCGCCGTCCAGCTCCTCGCGCGCCGGATCTGGATCACGCACGCGCTCCTCTTCCCGCTGTACCTCGTCGTGGGCGTGGACCTGTGGGTCATCACGCACTACCGGACGCGTCTCGCCTCGAGCATGCTCCTCATCATCTTCGAGAACCTCGGAGACGCTCGCGGCTTCGTCGAGTCGAACCTGTTGCGAATGGCGGCGACAGGCGCCGCGCTCCTCGCGGGCTACGCGTTCTGCCTGTGGAAGATCCGCCACCTCCGCGTGACCGTGCCCCGCCTGTCCGTGCTGGCGCCGCTCGCGGCCGTCGCGCTCGTCTACGCGGGCGTCCACCACGTCGTGACCTGGTGGATGTTCGTCGCCGCGAACGATCGAAACAGCCCGTTCGGCATCGTGTCGCAATCGATCGTCACCGGTACCCTGTACGAGGAGGCGCTCCACGACGGAGAGCGGGCAAAGTCGTTCCGTTTCGGCGCCGCGCGGCCGGTGGTACCGCACGAGCCTGAGCTCTACGTCCTCGTCGTCGGCGAGAGCTCCCGCCGGCAGAACTGGTCGCTCTACGGGTACGGCCGCGACACCAATCCGCTGCTCTCGAAGACCGACAACCTGGTCGTCTTCCGCGACGTCGTCACCCAGGCGGCCGTCACCCGGATGTCGGTCCCGCTCATCCTCACCCGCGGCAGCATCGAGGACGAGCAGCGCGCGCAGCGCGAACGGTCCATCGTGTCCGTCTTCCACGAGGCGGGTTTCGCCACCCACTGGCTCTCCACGCAGCAGCGCGATCCGTTCACCGGCGCCATCAACCGCTACCCGAAGGAGGCGGACTCGGCGCGCTTCTTCGAGCGCCGCTACGACGGCGTCCTGGTGGACGCGCTGGAAGAGCTTCTGCAAGACGAGGGCGCGCGCGAGCAGAAGATGTTCGTCGTCCTCCATACCCTCGGCAGCCACTTCACCCTGACGAGCCGGTACCCGCGCGACTTCGCCGTCTTCCCCGACGGCAGGGAATCGTCGATCCTGCCCGACGGCAACTCGGGATGGACGGACCGCGAGCATCTCGTCAATGCGTACGACAACACGATTCTCTATACCGATCGCGTCCTCGCCGATTTGATCGGCATTCTGCAAAAGCGGCCGGGCATCAAGGGCCTCTTCTATGTATCCGATCACGGCGACAACCTGCGGGACGACGCGCGCGACCTCTTCGGCCATTACCACAACAACGAGTACGACCTGCCCATCCCGATGGTCTTCTGGCACTCGGACGAGTACGCCCGCGAGTATCCGGAAAAGCTGGCCAGCCTTCGCGCCAACGCCTCGCGGCCTCTCAATACGCGCGCCGTGTTCTATAGCCTGACCGACATGGCGGGAATCCGGCTCCAGGACGGCAATCTTCCGCGCCTGAGCGTCTTCAGTCCTGATCTCACGAACGTCCCTCGTATCACCCTCGGCGTGCCGAAGAACTTCGACTTCGACGAATGGGTGGCGAAAAACGGGATCAAGCTCGCCGCGCCCGCGCCGGCCACGGCGCGGAACTGAAACGCCCCGGATAGAATGCGCGCTCCCGAAGGAGCGAGCATTCGATGACCGAGCGCCTCTACCTGAGCGACCCCTATCTGACGACCTTCACCGCGCGCGTCGTCTCCAGCGCGGAGCGAGACGGCAAGCCGGCGGCGCTCCTCGACCGCAGCGCCTTCTACCCGGAGGGTGGCGGCCAGCCCGCCGATCGAGGAACGCTAGGCGGGGTCCAGGTCGTCGACGTGCAGGAGTCGGGCGGAGAAGTCTTCCACCTCCTCGATCGTCCGCTCGCCGCGGGAGCCGACGTGGAAGGCCGTGTCGACTGGCAGCGTCGCCTGGACCACATGCAGCAGCACCACGGGCAACATCTGCTCTCCGCGGCCTTCGAGCGGGTCCACCGCGCGCCGACCCGGTCGTTCCACCTCGGGGAACGCACCTGCACCATCGACCTCGACATCTCCGTCTCGAAGCTCGACGACGCTGCTCTGCGCGCGGCGGAAACCGCGGCGAACGAGAGCGTGTGGCGCAACCTCCCCGTCATCGCGCGCGACTTTTCCGGCGAGGAGCGAAATCGCCTGCCGCTGCGCAAGGAGCCGGTCAAAGGCGACCGCGTAGTGGTCGTGGAAGGTGTCGACGCCTCGCCGTGCGGCGGGACGCACCCTTTGCGCACCGGGGACGTAGGGTCCATCGCCGTCCTCGGCGCGCAGAAGTGGGGACAAGGATCCGCGCGGGTCGAGTTCGTCTGCGGCGCGCGCGTCGTGCGCCTCGCCGGGGAGCAGGCGCGCTGGCTCAAGGACGCGGCCGACGCGCTCAAGACCGCGCCGCGCGATCTGCCCGAGGCGGTGCGCCGCACCTTCGAGGAGTCGAACGCGCGCCGCAAGCTCGCCGCCGAGCTGGAGCGGGAGCTTTCGCGGCTTCGCGCGGAGGAGATGATCCGGGCCGGCTCGCCGGTCGTCGCGAAGGTCGAGCGGGCCTCGTTCGCGCGCGTCCTCTCGAGCGCGATCGCCGAGCGCGGCGCAATCGCCCTCCTCGCCGCCGTCGAGGACGGCCGCGCCCATCTCTGCTTCGCCCGCCCGAAGGGCAACGGCCCGCCGATGAACGACCTCCTCAAGGAGGCGCTCGCGGTCCTTTCCGGCAAGGGCGGCGGCAGCCCGGATTTCGCCCAGGGCAGCGGCGACCCTGCGCGGCTCGACGAGGCGCTCGCCGCTGCAAAGGCCAAGCTGGGCTGATCGACGGCGTCGAACTGTGGTACCCGATCGCGGCCATGGAAATCCGTCACGACTGGTCGCTCGCGGAGGTGCGCGGGATCCACGACATGCCGCTCCTCGAGCTCGTCGACCGTGCCCGCGCCGTCCATCGCGCCTCGTTCGCCGCGAGCGAGGTGCAGCTCTGCTCGCTCCTTTCGGTGAAGACCGGCGGATGTCCCGAGGACTGCAGCTATTGTCCGCAGGCAGCGCGCTACCACACGGGCGTCGAGGCCGAGCCCCTCTTGTCGACGGACACCGTGGTCGCCGCGGCGCGCAACGCCCGGGAGGCCGGCGCCACGCGATTCTGCATGGGTGCCGCGTGGCGCGAGGTGAAGGACGGGCCGCAGTTCGATCGCGTCCTCGAGATGGTCCGCGGAGTCCGGGCGCTCGGGCTGGAAGCCTGCTGCACGCTAGGGATGCTCACGCGGGATCAGGCCCGCAGGCTCAAGCAGGCGGGCTGCACCGCCTACAACCACAACCTGGACACGAGCCGCGAGGCGTACGGATCGATCATCACCACCCGCACCTACGACGACCGCTTGCGCACGCTGCGGGCGGTGCGCGAGGCGGGGATCACCGTCTGCTCCGGCGGCATCATCGGAATGGGCGAGTCGATCGACGATCGCTGCGACCTTCTCCGCGAGCTTTCCTCGCAGGATCCCCATCCGGAGTCGGTGCCCATCAACTTGCTCGTGCGCGTCGCCGGAACTCCGCTCGCCGAACGCTCTCCCGTTCCCGCGATGGAGATGGTCCGCATGATCGCCACGGCGCGGATCCTCATGCCCCGCGCCATGGTGCGCCTCTCCGCAGGCCGTTTGCAGATGACCGACGAGGCGCAACTCCTCTGCATGATGGCGGGGGCGAACTCGATCTTCTTCGGCGACAAGCTCCTCACGACCGGCAATCCGGGCTACGCCTCGGACATGGCGCTGCTCGAGGCCGCCGGCGTGAGGCCGCTCGCTCCCAGAAGGGAAAGCTAGAACCGCCCGCCGTACGAGAAAGCGAGACCCGTCGGTGCGCTGCCGCCGTCGGTGCGGACGTCCGCCGCGGCGCGCCGGGCGGGATGATCGTTCGCGTCGGAGACGGCTTCCACGACTCCGATGGCGCCGCCGACGAGAAGACCAGCGCCCGCACCGATGGTGAGGTCGCGCGCCCAGTTGTCGCTGTCCCTTCCGATGAGCGCGACGCCTCCGCCGATGAGGACGCCGGCGATGCCGCCGTAGAGCGCGTCGGTCGCGATGGTCACCATCGCCGGACGGTGCGGATGCGTCTCGACCACGTCGGTCGTGTCGTACCTCGTCCCCCGCGAGGGCGGAGGCGGCGCCGCGGGCGCCGGCTGCGATTGCGGATTGACGACGACCTGCGTGCCGGGCTGCTGTGGTGCGGGCTGCGGCGCCTGCTGCACCTCCACTGTCGTCGACGGCGGTGGAGGCTGCGGCTGCGATTGGACGGTGGTGGTGGTGCCGGGCGGAACGTCCACCGTCGTCTGCGCGAAGACAGGCGCGGCGACGAGGGCGCTCAAGAAGAAACCGATCTTGTGAGCGGTCACGGGATTCCTCCTCTTGGATGTCTGGAGTAGGTGACACGCTGCGGATCGGCGCGGCCACCGACAACCCATGGCGCGCAAGCGGCCGGTAGCTACCAACTCTAAAGGCGGACCTCGTGCAGCCGAGGCCCGCCTCGCAAGGCCTCAGAAGCCGATCTGGTACCCGAGCATCGCCGGATGCTTCTGGGAGCTTCTCAACTCGTTGCGGGCCGAGAGATCCGCTGCCGACATGGTGCGATCCGCGGAGACCGCGTCGATCGCGCCGAAGGCCGCGCCAACGAGGAGACCCACGCCCGCTCCGAGCGAGAGATCGCGGCCCCAGTTGTGATCCTGCTCGATGAGGGCGACGCCCGCGCCGATGGCGAGGCCGGCGATTCCGCCGTAGATCGCGTCGGTCGCGATCACTGCCGCCGGGTTGCGGTGCGTCTCCACGCCGACGACGTCGCGGAAGGCGTCGCTATGATCCTTTTGATTTCGCGTTTCGCTCGCCAGCGCGGGAGTCGCGAGCAGCGCACACAGCAGGGGAAGCAGCAGTTTCTTCATGGGTCCTCCTCGGGGACGACGGTCATCCGCCAGCAAGGTGAGGTCCGGGGGCGCCCCCCGGCAACCGGACGTGCGAGGCTCCGGGGGCTCGCCTGCCTGCTCGCGCCCTGCTCACGATCGGCGGAAGCGTTCCGACGAACGTGTCTTCGATCACGCTCGGCAGGCGACATCCGTGTCGCCCGCACCTACCTTCGTGAAATGGCGGAAGCGGACGTCGCGATCGTAGGCGGCGGCGCCGGCGGCACGCTGGTGGCGATCCAGCTTCTGCGCCAGGCCCGCCCACCTCTGTCGATCACGCTGGTGGAACCCGGCGAACGGCTCGGGCGGGGAGTCGCGTACTCGACACGCGAACCCGAGCACCTTCTCAACGTGCCCGCGGGCAAGCTGAGCGCCCTGCCCGACGCGCCCGATCATTTCGCCCGCTGGGCGCGATCGCCGGCAAGCGCCTTCGTCGCGCGCGGCCGCTACGGCGACTACCTCGACGACACGCTGCGGGAGGCCGCGGCGCGGGCCGCGCGTGACGTCTCGTTCGAGATCCGCCGCGACACCGCCATTTCTGCCGCTGCCGACCACGGGCGCGTGCGTCTCTCGCTCGCGAGCGGCGAGCAACTCGACGCCGGCATTGCCGTCCTCGCGCTCGGGAACCTCCCTGCGGCGGATCTCGCCGTCGACGATGGCGGCCTGTACGCCACCCCCCGGTACGCGCGCTCGCCCTTCCTGCCCGGAGCGCTCGACGGTATCGATCCTGACGCGCCCGTCGTCTTCCTCGGATCGGGACTGACGATGGTGGACGGGGCGGTCTCCCTTCGCGCGCGCGGCCATCGCGGACGCCTGCACGCCATCTCCCGGCACGGCTTGATTCCGCAGGTACACGGCGCCTCGCGACCCTCGCGGGCGCGGGTGGGCGGGATCGGAGTGCGGGGCCTCTTGCGAGCGCTCCGGATGGAGGCATCCCGCGGCGGCGACTGGAGGGCCGTGTTCGACTCCTTCCGCTCCGCCACCCAGCGCGTCTGGCTGCGGCTGCCGCTCTCCGAGCGAAAGCGGTTCCTCCGCCACGTCCGCGCGTACTGGGAAGTGCACCGCCACCGCATGGCGCCGCCGGTGGGCGCGGCGATCTCCGCGATGCGGGAGAGCGGCCAACTCTCGATCCACGCCGGTCGCATCGTTTCCTTCGCCGTCGAGCCAGATTCGGCGCTGGTCCGCTACCGCCCGCGCGGTTCCCGCGAAGCCGTGGAGATCCGCTGCGAGCGGGTCGTCAATTGCATGGGTCCCGCCATGCGGCTAGACGATGCCCGCTCGCCGCTCCTTTCCTCGATTCTCGCCTCCGGGCTCGCGTGCCCGGGCAGCCTGGGAATGGGTCTCGCCACCGATCCGGACGGCGCGGTCCTCGGGTCGAATGGACATCTCTTCACCCTCGGCTCGCTCAGGCGCGGCGACGTCTGGGAGTCGACGGCCATCCCCGAGCTGCGCGAGCAGGCCCGGGCGCTCGCCTCCCGGATCGTGAGCGTCGGAACCATCCCGCAGCTCCGCCACGCTTCGCTCTGAAATCGCGGCGCGGTCGCCGAGCCGGGTGGGTCCTGCCCGCCAGCCAGGCGAGCGGCACGGCGCTCCGCAGCTGCGCCGATGGGCGCACGGGCGAGCGGATCCCGGAGCGCTCTCCAGGCGTCGGTAATCGAGAAATGTAAACGTTCCTCCCACATCTCGTTACCGAAACGCGCACATCACAACACAAAAATCCAGCGATTCCGCACCTTTTCAATTATGGCGGCAGCGAAACAGTTTGCGTGGATGGCATGTGACAGTGGACACTCCGCCACGTCATGTTGAATACCGACCTGAAGAAGCTGGTCGCCCAGTACGGCGCGCACCAGCCCGGCCCGAGCAACGTCCTCATCGTAGACGACGAGCGCCCCAATCTGATGGTGCTGCGCGGTTTCCTCGACGCGGACTACACGGTGCACGAGGCGCTCTCCGGTCCGGAAGCACTACGGATCGCTTCGCAGCACGAGATTTCAGTAGTCATCGCCGACCAGCGCATGCCGGAGATGAGCGGCATCGAGATGCTGGAGAAGCTGCGGCAGATCCAGCCCGACGCGGTGGGCATCGTCCTCACCGGCTACACCGACACGCCCGCTCTGATGTCCGCCATCAACGAGGCGCACGTCTTCCGCTTCCTGAAGAAGCCGTGGCAGCCCGAGGAGGTCATCGCCGCCGTCCGGCAGGGTTGCGAGAGCGCCTTCCAGGCCCGCGCGCTGCGCAACCTGGTCGGTCTCCTCGCCCGCCGCACCGACGAGCTGGGCGCGTCGCTCGAGAAGGTGCAAACGGCGCACGACCAGCTTCTCCATCTCGAGCGTCTCTCCACCATGGGCCGGCTCGCTTCGGGCCTCACCCACGACCTCCGCAACGTGATGATCAGCGTGAACCACATCGAGCGCGAGCTCGAGACGCGCGCCGCGGAGCCGGACCTGCTCGAGAGCGTGCAAATCGGCACGCACATGATCTCCAATCTCCTCCAGACGCTCGAGGGGATGCAGCAGTTTGCAAAGTCGGGCGCCTTGTCGATGGAGAGCGAGACCTTCGCGCCTGCCCAGGTCGTCCAGGCCGCGATCGCGATCTCGCGGATGGACATGACCTACCGGGCCCGCAAGGTCGAGGTGGAGATCGAGCAAGGCCTCCCCTGCCTGCAGGGCGACCAGCAGAAGCTCATCCAGGTGCTCGTCAACCTGCTCCGCAACGCCATCCAGGCGACCGAGAAGTCGCGCCGCATCCTGGTGAGGGCCCAGCGGGACGCAGGGGAAGTGGTCTTCGCCGTGGAGGACGAGGGACCAGGCGTTCCCTCCGATTTGCGGGATAAAATCTTCGAGCCGTTTGTTAGCACCAAGGGCGACAAGGGGATGGGCATGGGTCTCTACATGGCCCGGCTCATCGTCGAGTCCCACCGCGGACAGATCCGCTGCTCGAACCGACCGGCCGGGGGGGCCAGGTTCGAGGTGCGTCTGAAGCCAGCGGCCTAGAACAGCCCGACCGCAGCACGACCCGGAACATCGACCAGCACGGAGGTACCGAACCTAGATGGCCCCCACGAAGCTCGCAACCGCCACCGCGTTTAGCCGCTCTTACGAGGAGCTCGACGGAGCACAAGGCCGGGAGGTGTTCTTTCGCCCCCATCGGTACCGCCCGCAGGATCTTTCGCCTCTCAAGTGCACCGTCGTCATCCGCGTCGAGGACCTCGCGGTCGAGTGCGCGCTCTACGACGTCTCGCAGAACGGCGTCGCCTTCGATCTTCCCGAGGGCATCTCGCTACGAGTAGGCGATGTCGTGAAGGACCTGGAGATCCGGTTCGACGCCCACGTCGCGTTCCGCGGCGAGGCGCGCGTCCAGTCGATGCGCGAGATCGAAGACCTGCGGATCGCGGGCTTCTCCTTCGTCGACTTCCTGCTGGACATCGACTCCTTCCTGCAGGTTCGCGACGTCCGCAAATTCAGCGAGCACGGACAGAACAGCCTCAAGCTCCAGGACCACCCCTGGCGATTCGACGGCATGGAGCGCTACAAGGCGCTCGTCTCCGAGTACGCCCTCTATCTCGCCGACGTCGAGCGCAAGATGGACGATCTCGAGCGCCGGCTCGCCTTCAACGTCGTGCACGGCGAATCGCAATCGCCGGGTCGCGACTCGCTCATCGAGTGGATCCACAACGACCTCACGCCGGAAGTCATCCGCTACACGGAAGGGATCGACGCGCACGCCCGCGGCGTTCCGGAGAGCCATCTCGCCGCCATGCGCTCGTTCACCGAGCGGCACCTGCACGACTTCTTCATGAAGGCCCCGTGGATGCACCGGGCCCGCTTCAAGCCCTTCGGCTACCCCGGCGACTACGAGGTGATGCGCTTCTTCTACGAGCGCCCCTTCGAGGGTGTTTCGCTCTTCGGGAAGGCCTTCAACTACGCCACCATCCAGTGCAGGACGGCCCAGGCGGTGGTGAAGCGCAAGGACCTCATGAAGAGGCAGCTGCGCCAGATGATCGACGCTCGCAGCGGCAGCGACAAGCCCGTTCGCATCCTCTCCGTCGCCGCCGGTCCCGCCCAGGAGCTCTACGAGCTGCTCGGCGAGGCGGAACATCTCGACGTGCCGCTCGATGTGGTCCTCTTCGACCAGGACAAGAGCGCGCTCACCTACGCGTACAGCCGGCTGAAGCCGCTCGTCGAGCGCAAGTTCCCGAAGCGCGTTCGCCTGCTCTACTTGCACGAGTCGATCAAGCGCCTCTTGCGCGATCGGCAGATCTTCGCCGAGTTCGGTCCCTTCGACGGTGTCTTCTCGTCCGGCCTCTACGACTACCTCGCGCCGACGACGGCGACGGTTCTCACCAAGAGCCTCTTCGCGCGCGTCGCCCCCGGCGGAGCGCTCTACATCGCCAACATGGTGCCCGAGAACCCGGGGCGGTGGGTGATGGAGCACCTTCTCGACTGGCATCTCCTCCACCGCTCGCGCAACGAGCTGATGGACATCGGCCGGCGTGCCGCGCCCGACGCCGAGGTGCGGATCCTCGAGGAAGAGACGGGCATCAATCCCTTCATCGAGATGCGGCGCCAGTGACCATCTCTCCAGGGCGGGATCTGGAATCGCGCTGGCGCGAATGGGTAGCCGATCGCAACCGGCGCGGCATGCTCATCGCGTCGGTCATCGTGGCCGTGCTCTACCCGATGTTCGGGGTGCTCGACTACCTCTTCGCGCCGCGCCCCGCCCTGCCGGCGCTCTTCGTCACCCGCTCGTTCGTAGTTCTGGTGACGATCGTGATGTTCAAGGGCGTCCACAGCAAGGTCTTCGCCCAGCGGCACGAGGCGATCTCCTCCTCGTACACGGTCCTTTGCGCCTCCGGCATCGCTCTCATGACGCTCTTCATGGGAGGGCTCGAGTCACCGTATTACGCCGGCCTCACGCTGGCGATGATCGGAAGCGGCCTCTTGTTCGTGTGGCCGGCGCGCGTCGTCCTGGCGACCCATGCGGGCATCGTCGCCTGCTTCGTAGTGCCGAACCTCCTCCTGAGCCACTCGCCGAACACCTTCGAGTCGTACTGCAACGTCGCGTTCCTCATCTCGACCGCCGTGATCACCGGCACGGGCCAGATTGTCCTCCATCGCTTGCAGCGCGAGCAGATCGCGAGCCGCTTCGCGCTCGAGCAGACCAAGGGGAATCTGGAACAGGCGAACGACAAGCTGAAGCAGCTCGATCGCTTCAAGTCGCAGTTCTTCGCCAACATCACCCACGAGTTCAAGACCCCGCTCGCGATGATCCTCACCCCGCTCGAGATGATCCTGAACGGGGACATGTGCGACTACGGCGCCTCCGAGAAGGCCACCTTCGAGAGCATGTTCCTGAGCGGCATGAAGCTGCTCAAGATGATCGGCGACCTCCTCGACCTCTCCAAGCTCGAGGAGTCGCGCCTGCGCTTGAGGATCGCGGAGCAGGACCTGGTGCCGTACCTGCACTACCTGATCGACCAGGTGCAGCCGCTCGCGCAGCGCAAGGACATCGAGCTCTCCTTCGACGCCAATGCCGAGCAGTGCCTCGTGCACTGCGACCTCGAGCAGCTCGAGCGCGTCTTCATCAACCTCCTTTCCAACGCGCTCAAGTTCACTCCGCGCGGTGGACACGTGGCCGTCTCGCTTCGCGACCTCGGAGGCAACGCCTGGGTGGTGGTGAAGGACGACGGTCCCGGGTTCCCGCCGGATCTCGCCGACCGGCTGTTCGAGCGGTTCTTCCAGGTCGACGGCTCCGAGACCCGCCGCCACGGCGGCACCGGCATCGGCCTCGCCCTGGCGAAGGACATCGTCGAGCTGCACGGCGGGCGGATCCGCGCGGAGAGCGATCACGGCGCCCGCTTCACCGTCGAGCTCATCAAGGACAAGGAGCACTTCCGGCCCGACGCGCTCGACCGCCGCAGCCAGCGCCGCGACGTGGTCGCGGGCTCGCGCGCGGGCGACCGCGGCGTGCACGAGTTCGCGGCCCAGTTGCAGTCTCGCGAGGAGTTCCGCCTGCTCGACATCGTCGAGGCGACGGAGCGCCGGGTGATCGCCCGCGATCCGGAAGAGGACAAGCGCGCGCACAGCTGCCTCGTCGTCGAGGATACGCCGGACGTCATCCGCCTCGTCGGGATGGCGATGCGGCCCCATTTCAAGATGCTCTCGGCGCCCGACGGCATCGCCGGACTCGAGCTCGCCCGCCGCGAGCTCCCGAGCCTCATCGTCACCGATCTGATGATGCCGGGGATGGACGGTCTCGAGCTCACGCGCAAGCTGCGCGAGGATCCCGCGACCCGGCACATTCCCATCATCATGCTCACCGCGCGCGGCGAGGTGGAGGACCGCGTCGCCGGGATCGAGAACGGCGTCAACGCCTTCCTGGCGAAGCCGTTCTCTCCGCGCGAGCTCGTCTCCGCCGCTCGAAACCTGGTCAAGATGCAGGCGCAGACCGCCGACATCCTGCTCACCCAGAAGATGGACTCGCTCGAGACCATCGCGGGCGGCCTCGCGCACGAGATCAACAATCCACTCAATTACCTGAAGAACGCCCTCGTCCGGGTCCGCCTCGACACCGAATCGCTCCTCGGGAAGAAGGAGATGAGCGCGGCGGAGCTGCGGAAGATGGAGACCCGCGTTCGCGAGATGTTCCAGGTCGCCGAATCGGGCATCAAGCGGATCGCCGGTACGGTGGAGCTGATGGGGAACTACAGCCGCGCTGGTTACAGCCGCCAGGTCCGTCCTTACGACGTGTTCCAGGCGGCCCGCGAGGTCGTCGATCTCGTCCTCCCCGCGACCGGACGCAAGGTGCACGTCGAGACGTGCTTCGTCGGCGAAGCGTCGGTCGAGTGCGTTCCCGAGGAGCTGAACCAGGTCCTCACGAACCTGGTGCAGAACGCCATCGAGGCCTGCCCCGAGGAGATCGGCAGGGTGGACGTCAGCGGCCACGTCGACGGCGAGATCCTGGAGCTGCGCGTCAAGGACAACGGGCACGGGATCAAGCCCGAGGACAAGCAGCGCATCTTCACCCCCTTCTTCACCACCAAGGGACCGGGGCGCGGGATGGGAATGGGTCTCACCATCGTCTGGCGCGTCGTCGCGAGCCTCGGCGGCACTCTCTCTGTCGAGAGCGAGCCCGGCCAGGGAACCGAGTTCCTCCTCCGCCTACCCCTGCGCGCCGCCGCGCAGCGCAGCGCGGCGTAGAGAGGCAGCACCCCTCAAGTTCTCCCCGAGCGTGCCGATCGGTAGGGGACCATGGTCCGCCGCGACGTGAGGTCCGAGGGCGACAAATCGCCGGCATCCTGCGAGCTCGATACGGCGAACGAGGGCGTCTGGACGATCGCGCGCATGGCCGACGGAATCGTCACCGACATCACCGCCCAGCTGGAGGCGGCGGAGTCGGTCGCCGAGAGCGAGCGCTTCTTCCGCTCGATGATCGAGAATTCGATGGTCTCCGTCGCGGTGGTCGACGCGCAGAGCCGGTACACCTACGTCAGCCCGAACGTCCTCCCGCTGCTCGGGTATCACCACGACGAGCTGCGCGGGCGGAGCCCCTTCGATTTCTTGCATCCCGACGACACGTCCACCGGCCACGCGGCCATCGAGCAGGCCTGCTCGGCGCCCGGCGCGGTCTCCTTCGCCCGCGTCCGCTTCCTCCACAAGGACGGCAGCTGGCGCTGGATCGACGCGAGCGTTCGCAACCTGCTCCACGACGACGTCGTCCACGGCATCGTGCTCAACTGGCACGACGTCACCGAGCGGTACCAGGCCGAGCAGGCGCTGCGGCAGAGCGAGGAGAAGCTCCGCCAGGCGCAGAAGATCGAGGCCATCGGACGGCTCGCGGGCGGTATCGCCCACGACTTCAACAACCTCCTCACCGCCATCCTGACCACGGCGCAGCTCTCCGCCATGGACGTTCCCGAGGGCAGCACGCTGCGCGCCGATCTGGGCGAGATCGTCCAGGCCGGAGAGCGGGCGGCGGCGCTGACCCGGCAGCTCCTCGCGTTCAGCCGCCGGCAGGTGCTGCGTCCGCGCACGGTGGATCTGGCGGTGGTCCTCTCCGATTTGAAGAAGATGCTCTCGCGCCTCATCGGCGAGGACGTCGAGCTCGTGGCGGCGGCGGAGCAGGGCTGCAACGTCCGCGCGGACCCGAGCCAGGTCGAGCAGGTGATCATGAACCTCGCCCTGAACGCGCGGGACGCGATGCCAACCGGCGGGCGCCTCACCCTGCGCACGGGAAAGATCGAGCTTCTGGAGCGCGACGGCCCCCGCATGTTCGGCTGCCCGATCCCGAGAGGCAGCTACATCCGGCTCTCGGTCGAGGACACCGGCACCGGCATGGACGAGAGCACGCTGCAGCACATCTTCGAGCCCTTCTTCACCACCAAGGAGATGGGCAAGGGAACGGGCCTCGGCCTCGCCACCGTGTACGGCATCGTCAAGCAGAGCGGCGGATACATCCGCGCCACCTCCTGCGTCGGCAAGGGGTCCACCTTCGAGATCTACCTGCCGGAGACGCCGGAGATGGCCGACACAGCCACCGATCGGAGCGCCGTTGCGACCGGCTCCGGCAAGGGCGAGACCATCCTCCTGGTCGAAGACGAGGAGCTCGTCCGCGTCGCCGCCCGCCGCGCCTTGCTCCACTCGGGATTCCACGTCCTGGAAGCGACGAATGGCGTCCACGCGCTCAAGGTCTACGGCACCGTGCGGGTCGATCTGGTGATCACCGATCTCGTCATGCCGGAGATGGGTGGACGGGAGCTCGCGACCCGGCTGCGCCAGCACGACCCGGACGTGAAGGTTCTCTTCACGAGCGGCTACACCGACGATGCCACCATCCGCGGCGGCGACACCTTCGCGGGGATCTCCTTCTTGGCGAAGCCGTTCACGCCCGAGTCGCTCGGACGCAAGGCGCGCGAGGTCCTCGACGGAGGAGCCCCGGCCGGCCTGCGCGCGGTATAGCAACTCACTTTCGCGTTTGGTAACCGCGCAGCGCCGGGATGAGCCAAGCCACGGCGCCCGCGGCGAGCACGCACAGGACGCCTCCGGAAGCGACGGAGAAGCGCGCCCCGAACAGCTTCGCGACGGCCCCCGCCTCGACCTCGCCGAGCTGCGGCCCCCCCATGAAGAAGACCATCACCACCGAGCTCATCCTGCCGCGCAGCTCGTCCGGCGTGAGCGTGTGCCGGATGATGTTGCGGATGATCGCGCTCACCGTGTCGGCTGCGCCGGAGATCGCGAGCAGGAGGAAGCTCATCCAGAACCAGGGCGAGATGCCGAAGAGCGCGACCGAGACGCCGTACGCCACTACCGCCCAGAGGATCGCCGGGCCTTGCCGCCGGATGGGCGGCCGCGCGGAGAGGGCCGCGCCCATCAGCACCGCTCCGAGCGGCTGCGCGGCGTAGAGGAGCCCGAGGCCGCGCGGACCTGTGCGGAAGAGCTGGTCGGCGAAGATGGGCAAGAGCAACAGCGATCCGGCGAAGAAGGTGGCGATGAAGTCGAGCAGCATCGTCGACCAGATGAGAGGCATGCTTCGCAGGAACCGCAGTCCCTCGAGCATCGCGCGGGCGTTCACCTGCGAGACGCCGCGGCCGGTCTGACGGTGGTCCATGGCGAGGAGGGCGCCGATCACGGCCAGGAACGAGCCGAAATCGATCAGGTAGATGACGGTCGGGCCGGAGAACGCGAGGACCGATCCGCCGACGGCCGGGCCGGCCACCGTGGCGATCTGGAACACCGTCACGTAGAGGCTGAGCGCGTTCGGAAGCTGCTCGGAAGCGACGAGCCGCGGAACGAGGGACTGGCGGGCAGGGTTGTCGAACGCCGTCGCCGCCCCCGCAACCATGGCGAGCCCGTAGATCGCGTCGGCCGTCGTCCTGCCGGAGTACGAGAGCCAGGCGAGCGTCAGCGAGACGATCGCGAGCACGCTCTGCGTGACGAGCATGACCCGCCTTCTGTCGAACGCATCGGCGAAGACGCCCCCGCCGAGGGCCAGGGTGGCGATGGGCAGGATGCGGAAGAAGCCGAGGATGCCGAGAGCGAGCGGGGACCTGGTGAGCAGATACAGCTGCCAGACGATCGCGACCTGCTGCATCTGCGACCCGGTGAGCGAGATCGCCTGCCCTCCGAGGAGCAGCCGGTAGTCGCGCGACTGGAGGGCGGCGAAGCGGGAGGCCATCCCCTCAACGATGCCGCAGGCGCGGCCAGGTAGTAAAAGAAGCGCCCATGGAAACGCGCACACTGGGAAAGCAGGGCATGAACGTCTCCGCGATCGGCCTCGGTTGCATGGGGATGAGCGAGTTCTACGCGGGCCGCGACGACGCCGAGTCGGTCGCCACCATCCACCGGGCGATCGAGCTCGGTATCACCTTTCTCGATACGGCGGACATGTACGGGCCGTTCGAGAACGAAAAGCTGATCGGCCGAGCCATCGCCGGAAAGCGCGACAGGGTATTTCTCGCGACCAAGTTCGGGAACGTCCGCTCCGAGGACGGAAAGTTCCTGGGCGTGAACGGCAAGCCCGACTACGTCAAGAAGTGCTGCGAAGAGTCGCTCCGGCGGCTCGGGGTCGAGACGATCGATCTCTATTACCAGCACCGGGTCGACAAGACCGTGCCCATCGAGGAGACGGTGGGCGCGATGGCGGAGCTGGTGAAGGCGGGGAAGGTCCGCTATCTCGGGCTCTCGGAAGCGTCGGCGCAAACGATGCGGCGCGCGCACAAGGTGCACCCGATCTCGGCGCTGCAGACGGAGTACTCGCTGTGGAGCCGCGACGTGGAGGACCAGATCCTCCCCACCGTGCGCGAGCTGGGGATCGGTTTCGTCGCCTACAGCCCTCTCGGACGCGGCTTCCTCACCGGCCGCTTCCAGAAGTTCGAGGACCTGCCCCAGGACGACTACCGGCGCAACCACCCGCGCTTCCAGGGAGCGAACTTCGACCAGAACCTCCGCCTCGTCGAGCGCGTGAAGCAGATCGCCAAGGAGAAGGGCGCGACGCCGTCGCAACTCGCGCTCGCCTGGGTGCTCGCGCAGGGCAAGGACGTCGTCCCCATCCCCGGGACGAAGAAGCGCCGCTATCTCGAGGAGAACGCGAGGGGCGCGGACATCAAGCTCACGCCCGAGGAGTTGCGCCGGATCGCCGACGCCGCCCCGAAGGGATCGACGGCCGGAGATCGGTACCCGGCGCAGGCGATGGCCGCCCTAGACCGATAGCGGACAGCCCTTCGACTGCGGCATACTGCCGCAACGCCTGTTCAGGTGCGATAAGATCCCACTACCGGGCGACCACTTACCTGCTCGCGGCCAGCTTTCTGGCCCCTCCAGCCAGATCCCTGGCTGTTGTGCCTCCCTGAGCGGCGGGTGTAGGCCGATGTCGTATGCAGGTATCGATCGTGCAGGGGGGAGAAGGGATGGATTGGGTTATTCGTCCAAACGTCGGGGTAGGACCGCTCCGGTTCGGCATGACCCGGCAGGAGGTTCGCAGAACCATCGGGATACAGCCTACCGGTTCCGCGACAGTGCCGCGGTCCTCGACTCCGACCGACGATTTTCTCGAGCAAGGCCTTCACATCTACTACGACGACTCGGACCACTGCGTCGCCATCGAGATGGCGGTGCCCGCCACCCCGATCCTG
>JBJMQD010000323.1:0-24583 GCA_045802855.1 Myxococcales bacterium
CCCTCCCGGTTCGGCCTGGCCTCGCGCTCGCCCCGTCCCTCGCGGTCCGGCTTCGGCTCGCGCTCGGCCCGTCCCTCTCGGTCCGGCTTCGCCTCCCGCTCCGGAGTCCCTTCCCGCTCCGGCTTCGCCTCCCGCTCCGGCCTCGTTTCCCGCTCGGCCTTCGTGTCGGCGTCGCCCCTCTCCTCGCCCTCGGGTGTCGCTTCCGCCTCGTGCGGCTCGTCGCGGCCGAGGCGGTCGCGCCGATCGCGGTCCTGCCCCTGCGCGGGCCGAGCCACCTCGGCGAACAGAGCCTCATCGACGTCGGCGAGCTCGACGACCTGCACCTTCACGCCGACGCGGAGGTTGCAGAACTCTTCCGCGAGGCACTCGCCCGCGTACAGCGCCACCGGAGCGAGCCCGGCCGCCGCCGCCTCGGCACGCGCATCGCGCCCCGCGTCGCCGGGGGCGAGCACGAGGCCCATCTGCGCGCTGTAATGGGCGAGGTCCTTGCGAAGCTCCTGCACGTCCGAGCGCGAGATCTCGCGCGATCCTCGCACCAGCTTCACGGCCGTCCGCAGGTCGGAGACGCCCCTTCGCTGCCGCGAGAGGTAGAGCGGTCCTTCCTTGCTCCGCTTCGCCACCCGGACGTCGCGCATCCCCATCTTCTCGAGGAGCTGGGCGCAGAGGCGCTCGAACGCGCCCGTCTCCAGGTCGGCGAGCCGCCGCCGCAACGCGCGCACCACGGCCCGCCGGCTCTCCGCGGCGAGCTGCGCCGCGGACATCGGCCGTCCCACCGCGTGCGGAGCGCGGGCCTCCTCGAGGACCGCGGAAGGCGGCGGGAACTCCACCAGCGTGCACCGCTCGCCATCCACGATGAAGGCGGGTTTGCGTCCGGCTTCCGTCCGCCTGCGGTTGTCCTCGAGCAGCGCCTGCACGAGCGAGGAAGGGTCGCGCACGAGCGCATCGCTGAGCAGGCCCTTCTTGGCGAGCGCCGCGCACAGCTCGGCGAGCGGCGCTCCCGATTGCCGCTGGGCGAGCCACTCGAAAGCGACCTCCGCCGGAGGCGGGAACTTCCGCCGCTCCCGCCGCTTGTCCTCCTCCGTCTCCTCCACCGCGGGCTGCAGCGCCTCGAGACGCCGGCGCGCCTGCGCGTGGATGGGGCGCGGCTCGCGCTCGCGCGGCCGGTACAGCGGCTCCGCGGGATCTTCCGCCGGCTGCAGCGGCGGCGCGATCGGCTCGACGATCTGATCGGGAGGGACGCTCCACTCGAGGAGGGCGAAGGTGCCGTCCGGGGCAACCGCGACCACCCTGCGCTCGTCCTCGCGCTTGGCCATCGCCGCGAGGCGCTGGCCCATGGTGACCTCGGGATCCTGCCCGACGTGGCTGAGGAGGTTCTCGCGGACCGCTGCCTCGGCGATCTCGCTGTAGTGCAGCGGTTTTCCCGCGCGGCGCAGGACTTCCACCGCCGCTTCCGTGAACGTCATGTCGAACGTCTCCAGTTGTCCTCGGGGCTGTCGAAGCTTCCCTTGGACCGGTGGAAAAAGCGCGCAATCGTAGGGGCTTGGAGGAAGGCTGTCAACGAAAGCAAACCGGCGTTTCGGAAGCGACGCACGAGCCGCGAAACCGTAGTATCGGCGCGATGATCCGCATCCGTCCCGGCCGATCCTGGCGACACAACCCCGGGTACGTCGGAAAGCTGAGGCGCCTCGAAGGCCGCCATCTGCACGGCTTCGAAGGTAACGGCATCCTCGACGTGCTCGGAATCGAGGTCGACGGAGTCGACATCGCCGCGGGCGTGGGTGAGGCGGAAATCCTCGTCGCAATGGACGAGCTTTGCCGCGCACTGTCGCGCCTTTCGGAGGGAAGCCCGGCGGCACAGGCCACCGTCGGCCGCGGCCCGACCGAGCTGGTGCTCGAAGCGCGCGGACCGGACGTGCTCCTCACTCTTGTTTCACTCGCGCCGGCCGCGCGGCTCCTCGCCTCCGGACTGTTGCTCGACGGCGAACGGCTGCGCCGCGCCGCGCTCAGCGCAGCCCGGGCGCTCGCCGACGATCTGCTCGCCATCAGTCCGGCTCTTTCCGGCTCGGCTCTGCTCGAGCGCCTGCGACGGCCGCTCCGCGCCCCTTCCCGCCACGGGCAGCGAGCGACGCCCGCCTCGGCGTGGCCGCGGCCTGTCCCCGGCCGTGGATTCGTCGCCCGCGGTCTCGCGCAAGGCGTGCGCTGCGAGGTCCAGGTGCCGGAGGAGACCGCGTGGCGCCTCGCGGGGCGAAGCGAAGTTGCCGATGCGCCGCTCGCCGCGCTGCTCGGCAGCGGTTCGCTCGTGCTGCGGGTCTCGGGAGCGCCGGCCCTTTCGTGGGAAATGCCTCCCTACCTCGCGCTGCGCGACCTGGTCCGGTCGGCTTCGGCGCTCTGCACCGCCTGGGAAGCCGCCGACCGGGAATGCACCGTCCGCTTCGGCGCGGCGGAACTGCATTGCGATCTGACTCGCGACGAAGTGAAGGCGAGCGGGTGGCGCGCTTCGGCGCCGCTCGCACCGTCGGCGCTCGCGGTCGCCCTCGCCGGGGCGGCTCGCGCGTACGCGACGAAGGCGCTCGATCTGACGGGCGAGGCCGAAGAGCTTTCCGATCTCCGCGACTCCGCACGGCGCATCGAGGAGCACTGCAAGGATCTCGCCTCGGGCGACTTCCGCCCCGGGCGGTCCGGGGCCGCAGTGCCACCTCCGCGCAAGCCGAAGGGGCGGCAGGCGCCGCTCTCCCGCGGCCGCGTCCGCCGGCTGGTCTACCGCGAGGCCTGGAGGACGGGACCCGGCGAGCCCGCCGATTCACTGCTCTTCTGCGGCGGCGTGCTCGTCGCCGGGTCTAGAAGTGAGGTGCGGGCCCTCGATCTCGCCACGGGCCGCGAGAGTTTCCGCTCGGAGTGCGAGGCGTTCGCGCAGGCGGCTCATGGGGACGACCTCTTCGTCACCGCCCGCGCCGCGCTCTCCCGGGTGGACCCGTCGAATGGGGAGCGCCGCTGGCAACGGCGGGTGCGCGCCTCCTCGCGGCTGTGGCCGATCGAAGGGGGCGTGATCGTGCCGGCGGAGGACGGGGTCTCCTGCGTCTCCGACGTGGGGAGCGTCGCATTCGAGGCGAAGTTGCCCTTCGGGAAGCCGGAATCGTGTGCCGCGGCGGAAGGCATCCTCGTGCTCGCCGCGCGCGATCACCTGTTTGCGCTCGACGCCGCGGACGGACGCCTTCTCTGGAAGCGCAAGGTTTTCGCCCCGGTGCTCGCCCTCTGCGTCCTCGCTCGGCGCGCCATCGCGATCGCCGGCAACCCCAAGGGGACCGCCCGCCTCGTGGCCTACTCGCCCGAGTCGGGAAAGCTGCTCTGGGCGCGGCCGCTCCCGGGCCCTCCGGAAGGGGGTATCGAGACTGCATTCGAGTGCGCGGTGGTGGCGTGCGGCGCCGCGGTGGTCGCGGCTCGGCTCTCGGACGGAACCCTGCGCTTCGAGGCGAAGCTCCCCTTTGCCGCGGACCTCCACCTCGCCGTCGCCGACGAGGACGATGGGCGCGGCGCCTTGCTCCTCGCGACCTCTGCGGGAGGAGCGTGCGCGCGTATCGGAGATCGCGGCTCCGTCGCCTGGTCGTTGCCGGCCGAGGGTTCGTCGCCTCCGGCGCCGGCACGGCTGGCGCGGCGGCTCGCGCTGGTGGCGCGCGACGTGCCCGTCGTGCTCGACGCGCAGGAAGGATTCGCCCTGGCGCGGATCGGCGAGCGGGCCCCGCGCTGCGCGGCGCTCGCGGACGATGCCTCGGTTGCACTCTGCGACGAGGCGGGCGCGATCTCGCTAGAGCGCCTCGCGACTCACCTGAGCATCGTCACCACTTGACGGGCGACAGATCCTGCTCGACGTGATCGTTGAAGGTGAGAACCCGCTCGCCGCCGATGATCGGCAGGGGGACGTGGCGCTGGTAGGTGAACCAGATGTTCACGAATTGGGGCTTGTCGGTGCGCTCGATCCGGACGTCCTGGTACGGATCGAAGTCGACCCAGAGGACCTTGTTGCCGCGCTCGTCGAAAGTGCCGGTGTCGAACTGCTCCGTCATCTTGGTCGAGATGAACTCGCGCACCCTGTCGTCAGGCGACCGCATGCACATGTTCGCCGCCTCGTGCAGCGTCTTGCCGACCTCCACGTTGTCCCAGTAGGAGGGACCGAACGCGACGATCGAGTAGATGCCTGCGGCACCTGCGAGAAGGAACAGGAGCCCGACGAAGGTAAAACCGCGATGCGCTCTCATCCTTCGATGGTACCGCCCAACCGGGGGTCGATTCGAAGCTTTTTGTGAGGGCGCGGTTGTGCGGAGCGGTCCTACTTCACCGAGCGGAAGATACGCTCGAAGCGGATCCCCGCCTTGCCGCCGAACGAGATCCAGATCACGCTCGCCCTGCCCTTCACGTAGCTGAACGGGATCTGCCCGATTCCGCCTTCGACGCGGCTGTCGGCCGAGTTGTCCCGGTTGTCGCCCATCATGAACAGGCGGCCTTCCTCCACTTCGAACGACATGTTGCGGATGAACCCGGGGTCGCGGCGCTGCAACACGGGATGCTTCACGCCGGCGAGATCCTCGATGTACTCCTTGGTGGTCACCTCGACGTCGCTGTCGGTGTACTCGCTGTGCTCGGTGTACGTGTACTCCCCGGCTTCCGTCCGGCGCTGCTCGACGCCGTTCACGTAGAGCACGTTGTCGCGGATGTCGATGCGGTCTCCGGGCAGGCCGACGACGCGCTTCACGTAGTCGACGTCGGGGTGCTGCGGGACGATGAACACCACCACGTCGCCGCGCTTCGGCGCCCCCTCCCAGAGCTTGTGCACCTTGGCGGGGTCGGTGAACGGAATGCGCAGCCCGTAGGACATCTTGTTCACGAAGATGAAGTCGCCGACCAGGAGCGTCGGGATCATCGAGCCGGAAGGAATGTGGAACGGCTCGAAGACGAAGGCGCGCAAGAGCAGCGCGACGAGGATGGCGCCGCCGATGCTCTCCGTGTACTCGCGGGCCGCGCTCTTGCGGGCGAAGGAGAGATGCCGTTCGAGCGCGCCGTCGAGACGGGCCCGGGCCTCGACCGCGGGAGTTCCGGCCTTCGTCGTGCTGAGGGCCCCGTGGATGCCCACCAGCGCTTCCTCGACCTCGTCGATCGCCGCAGGTGAAAGCTTCGCGCGATGTTTTTTCAAAAGCCGCGCGGCGCTCCGGGCGAGGCTCCGCGCGTCGCTGCGAGCGCGGCTCCTGACGCCCCAGGGCGTCGCCGATCCGATCATCGACAGCACGAACACGGCGGCGAAGAGGGCGAGCGATCCGAACAGGTACGACTGGTGCCGGAGCTCGTGCTGGGCGAAGAGGCCGAGCACCAGCGCGACGGCGACGATGAAGCCGATCCGGCCGTAGCCGGCGACCTTGTAATAGTCGCGCGGTCCGCGGTCGCCGGCGGCGACCAGCTCCACCTCGCGGTCTCGCTCCTCCCGTTTCGCCTCCGCCGTTCCTTGCCGGGCCGTATTCATTCCTCCGCCTTGAGCACCGCCAGAAACGCCTCCTGCGGAATCTCCACCGATCCGACCGACTTCATGCGCTTCTTGCCTTCCTTCTGCTTCTCGAGGAGCTTGCGCTTGCGGGAGATGTCGCCGCCATAGCACTTGGCGAGGACGTTCTTGCGGAAGGCCTTCTGCGTCTCGCGGGCGATCACCCGCGCTCCGATCGCCGCCTGGATCGCCACCTCGTACATCTGCTTGGGGATCTCTTCCTTGAGCTTCTCGCAGACTACCCGGCCGCGCTGGTAGGCGCGCTCGCGATGCACGATGGTGGAAAGGGCGTCGACGGTTTCGCCATTGATGAGGATGTCGAGCTTCACGAGGTCTGCTTCTTGATAACCGATCGGCTCGTAATCGAGCGAGGCATATCCGCGCGTGATGCTCTTCAGCTTGTCGAAGAAGTCGAAGACCACCTCGGCGAGCGGGATCTCGTAGGTGATCTGCACCCGCTTGGTACCGATGTACTTGATGTCCTTCTGCGTGCCGCGCCGGTCCTGGCACAGCTGCAACACCGCTCCGACGTACTCGTTGGGAACGTAGACGTGGGCGAGCAGCATCGGCTCGAGGAACTTCTCGATCTCGCCTTCGGTAGGAAGCTTGGCGGGATTGTCGATACGCTCCTCGGTGCCGTCCTTCTTCACGATCCGGTAGACGACGGAGGGAGCGGTGGTGATGAGGTTCAGGTTGTATTCGCGCTCGAGCCGCTCCTGGACGATTTCCATGTGGAGGAGGCCCAGATATCCGCAGCGAAAGCCGAAGCCGAGCGCCTGCGACGTCTCCGGCTCGTAGACGAAGGCGCTGTCGTTGAGGCGCAGCTTCTCCAGGGCGTCGCGCAGGTTCTCGTAGTCCGCCGAGTCGATGGGGAAGATCCCCGAGAAGACCATCGGCTTGATTTCCTTGAACCCCGGGACGGGCTTCTCGGTCGGGCGCGAGGGTTCGGTGAGCGTGTCGCCGACCTTCGCGTCGTGGATCACCTTGACGTTGGCGACCACGAAGCCGACCTCGCCCGCGATCAGGCTCTCCTTGCCCCGCGCCTTGGGAGCGAAGACGCCCACCTCGCTCACCTCGTACTCGCGCCGGTTGGACATGAACATCATCTTCTGGCGCGGCCTGATGGTGCCCTCGAAGATGCGGACCAGCATGATCACGCCGCGGTAGCTGTCGTACCAGCTGTCGAAGATGAGCGCCTTGAGCGGCGCCGCCGGATCGCCTTGCGGCGGGGGAACGTCCTCGACGATGTGCTCGAGCAGCTCCTCGATGCCGATGCCTTCCTTCGCGCTCGTCGGCACGGCATGGGAGGCATCGAGCCCGATGACCTCCTCGATCTCCGTGCGGGTCGCCTCGACGTCGGCGCTGGGAAGGTCGATCTTGTTGATCACCGGGACGACGGCGAGGTCGTGCTCCAGGGCGAGATAGACGTTGGCGAGGGTCTGCGCCTCGACGCCCTGGGAAGCGTCGACCACCAGCACCGCGCCCTCGCAGGCGGAGAGCGAGCGGCTCACTTCGTAGGCGAAGTCGACGTGGCCGGGAGTGTCGATCAGGTTCAGGACGTAGTCCTTGCCGTCCCGCTTCGAGCGCCACACCATGCGCACGCTCTGCGCCTTGATGGTGATGCCGCGCTCCCGCTCGAGCTCCATGTTGTCGAGGAACTGGTCCTGGGCCTCGCGCTGCGAGACGGTGCCCGTCTTCTCCAGCAGCCGATCGGACAAGGTGCTCTTGCCGTGATCGATGTGCGCGACGATGGAGAAGTTGCGCAAATGGGCATTTTCGGCGGGCATCTTGGGCTCGCGGGGTCTAACACGGGGGTACCGGGGGGACAACGCCTGCGGCCGGAAGCGTTCAGAGGGGAAGGAGATCGATGCCGTACGCGGTGAAAGACCGATCCCGCGTCGCAAGACGGAGCCCTTCGACCTGTGCCTGGGCGGCGAGCATCCGGTCGAACGGATCGCGATGATGCAGGGGCAATGATCCCGCCCGGAGGACGTGTTTGAGATTCATCTCCAGAGGCTCGATGCGCTGCCGCTCGAGCAGCGGGGGAATGTATTTCTCGGGTGGCTCGGGAAGGGGCAGCTTTCCTTTACGGTACTTGATCGCGATTTCCCACGCGCTCGCGGTGGAGAAGTAGAGGCTCGTTTCGGCGTCGTGCAGCACTTCTCGCGCCGCGGCGGAGATCTCTTCGGGCTTGAACTGCAACCACAGCCAGCAGTGCGTATCGAGCAAGATCCTCATCGGGCTGGATCTTCCTCGTCGTCGCCTTCGAACATCCGGATGATCTCCTCGTCCGGCTCGTCGAAGTCGTCGGGGATCTGGATCTTCCCGCGATCCTGACCGAACTCGCGGGGCTGCAGCTTCTGGACCGCGACCAGTTTCACGACGGGCTTGCCGGCGCGGGCGATGACGATCTCTTCGCCCTTCTCCGCTTCCTCGAGGAGCCGGGAGAGGTGGGTCTTCGCGTAGTGGATGTTGACCTGCTTGGCCACCGTCCTTCTTAGCTTAGTCCCTTAGCTAAGTCTTGCCAATCTCCTTCCGGAAATACTCGATCGTCGGGCCGAGTCCCTGCTCGAGGGAGACCTTGGGTCCCCAGCCGAGGATGGTGCGCGCTCGCGTGAGATCCGGGCGGCGCTGCTTCGGATCGTTCTCGGGGAGCGGTCGGGTCGAGCGGACCTTGCCTCCGGAGCCGGCCACCCGCCGGACGACCTCGGCAAGCTCGAGCAGGGTGAACTCGCCGTCGTTGCCGATGTTGATGGGCATGCCGTCGCCCTTCTTCCAGAGAAGGAGGAATCCCTCCACGAGGTCGTCGACGTAGCAGAACGAGCGGGTCTGGGTGCCGTCGCCGAAGACGGTGAAGTCCTCTCCGGCGATGGCCTGCGCGGCGAAGGCGGGAATCACACGGCCGTCGTCGACGCGCATGCGAGGACCGTACGTGTTGAAGATGCGGGCGAGCTGCACCCTGGTCCCGTGCACGCGCGCCCAGCTGGTCACGAGCGCCTCGGCGTAGCGCTTGGCTTCGTCGTAGCAGGCCCGGGGGCCGACGGGGTTCACGTTGCCGAAGTACGTCTCCTTCTGCGGATGCTCGGTGGGGTCGCCGTACACCTCGCTGGTCGAGGCGTGCACGAGCGTCGCCCCCGCGCGGCGGGCGAGATCGAGGGCGTTGCGGGTGCCTGCCGAGCCGACCTCGAGGGTCTCGAGCGGCATGCGGGCGTAGTCCATCGGCGAGGCGGGCGAGGCCATGTTGAAGACGACGTCCGCGGGGCCGGTCACCGGGATGGGCTGGCAGATGTCGTGCTCGACGAGCCGGAACCGCGGGTTTCCGGACAGGTGCGCGAGGTTCTCCCGGCGCCCGGTCAGGAAGCTGTCCACCACGACGACGTCCATGCCTTCGCGCAGGAGCCGGTCGGCGAGATGACTGCCGACGAATCCTCCGCCGCCGAGGACGATCCCGCGCATCACTTCGCCCTGCCGTAGCGGTCCTCGAGCCGGACGACGTCGTCCAGCTCGGGCGTCGATGCTTCGAGGATGTCGCAGTCGGTGATCGCGATCATCCGGTGCAGGGTAAGCGGGCGGATACGGAAGGACTCGCCGGGCTCGAGCATGCGCTCGCCGAGCGTCTCGCCCTCGCGCCCCGTCTGGAAGCGCACCGTCCCGGTGAGGACGTGGATCGTCTCGTCCTTGCGCTCATGGTACTGCAGGCTGAGCGCTTGACCCGCGCAGACGTGCAGGATCTTTCCGACATAGCGGTCGGTGCGGGCCCAGATCAGCTCGTGGCCCCACGGTTTCTCCACGCGGACCGGCTTCTCGTCCCCCATGCGTCGATCTCCTGTTTCCTACCCGCTCGGCATCACCACCGCGGCCGTGCGCAGCTCGCGCTCGACGTCCCTGCGGTACTGGTCCGCGGCTGCCCGATCGGCGAATGCCCCTACCCTCACGCGATACCACAGCCCCCGGCCTGGAAGCTTTGCCTCCATCACGTAGGGGCGGAGCCCGGCCTTGGAGACGCGGATCACCATCTGGTGAGCTTCGGCCCGGTCCTGGGTGGCGCCGATCTGGACCGTGTATTTCCCGAGGTTTGCGGGGGGCGCGGGCAGGACGGCAGTTTGGGGCGGGGCAACCTCGGCAGTGCGGCGGCCGGGCGAGACGCTCGTCGCGTCGGGGGGTTGGGGGATCGAGCGGACGGCGGAGCCGGTACCTGTCCCGGGACGGGTGGTTTGCGCCGCCGTGCCCGTACCTGTCCCGGGACGGGTAGCCTGGGCCGCCGTGCCCGTACCTGTCCCCGGACGGGTAGCCTCGTCGGGAACGGTAGCCTCGCTTCTCGCGGCTGGGGCAGGCGCGGCAAGTGCCAGATCCGCCACGCGGACCGGATCCGCGGCGCGGGGAGCAGCATTACCCGTCCCGGGACGGGTAACTTCGCCGCGTACGGCGGGCGGTGACGGTCTCCCCTGCCCGGGAGCCTGCTGCGCGTCCAGCGCCGCCAGATCGTCGACCGCACCCGGGACCGCCGCGCGCGACGCAAGGCCCTTTCCGACGAGGACGCCTAGCGAGAAGGCGACTGCGAGGAAGAGTGAAACCGCGATGCCGATGCCCGCGACGTGGCGCTTCTCCAGCGACAGCTCGATCTTCTCGTGGAAGCGGTGCTCGTCGCGCATCGGGAGCCGGTTTACCATCGGGTGCCGGACCCGGCCAGAATCCCTCGGACGGGCGCACGGGTCGCGATGCGCGCGTCGGAGGCCGCGGGCCTTCTACGCCGCCTCGTCCTCGCCCGGCGGCTCGTCCATCCTCTCCGGAGCGGCGACGCCGAGGATCCCTTCCAGCGCATTCCGCAGCGTCCGCGCGAGCGCCCACACGAGGTAAAGCCGTGCCGCCGTCTTGCGCGCGTCGTCCGAGATCACCCGCTCGGTCTTCTTGTACTTCGTGTAGTACCCGTGGAACGCGGCGATCGTCTCCTGCAGGTAGAACACCATCCGGTGCGGCTCGAGCGACTGCGCCGCGCTCGCCACCAGCTCGGGGAAGGCGAGGATCCGCTTCACCAGATCGAGCTCTTCGGGAAGCTGCAGCGCGGACAGCGCCTCGGCATCGTAGGCAGGCTCGAGGCCCCGCTCCTCCTTCGCCTTGCGCAGGATCGCGCAGCAGCGCGCGTGCCCGTACTGGACGTAGAAGACCGGATTGTCGAGGTCCCGCTTCTGCGCGAGGCCGATGTCGAAGTCGAGCGCCATGTCGCCCCGGCGGAGGAGGAAGAAGACGCGGGTCGCATCGGCGCCGGCGGTCTCGAGCAGCTCCCGCAGCGTGACGAAATTCGCCGCCCGCTTGCTCATCCGGTAGGGCTGCCCGTCCTTCATGAGATTCACGAGCTGGAAGAGGATGATCTCCAGCTCCCCGCCCATCGCCTTCACCACCGCCTTCATCCGCGAGACGTACCCCCCGTGATCGGCGCCCCACACGTCCACGAGCCGCTCGTGGCCTCGCTCGATCTTGTCGAAGTGGTACGCGACGTCGGCCGCGAAGTAGGTGGGCTCGCCGCTCGTCTTGAAGAGAGGGCGATCGCGGTCGTCGCCGTACCGGGTGGTCTTCACCACCTTGAGCGGCACCGGGACGTACTCGTCCTCGTCGATGTCGACGCCCTTCGGCGGCGGCAGGACCTCTTCCGCGACGAGACCCTTCTGTTCGAGGAAGGCGACCGCCTCGCGCAGGCGATCCTCATCGTGCAACGTCTTCTCGCTGAAGAAGCGATCGAAGCGGATCCCGAAGAGCTCGAGGTCCTTCTTGATCAGGTTCTCCAGGATCCAGCCGGTCGCGAACTTGCGCAGCGGCTCCCGCAGCTCGGCGAATGGCCTGCGCAGATCGGGTTTCGTCGCGAGCCAGGCGCGGGCGACGTCCTTCACGTATTCACCCTGGTAATCGTCGGGATGGAGCGGCTCTACCGGAACCGACCCGTCGATCTCCGTCGCGCGCGCGTAGACCGCATGCGCGAGCTTCCACACCTGCCCTCCGGCATCGTTGATGTAGAACTCCCGGAAGACGTCGTGGCCCGACCATTCGAGGAGCCGGGCCACCGTGTCCCCGAGCACCGCGCCTCGCCCGTGCCCGACGTGCATGGGGCCCGTCGGGTTGGCGCTGACGAACTCCACCATCGTCTTTCGTCCGCCCGCGGTATTCGTATGGCCGAACCGCTCCTTCTCCCGAAAGACCGCGCCCAGCTCCAGGAAGAAGAGCCGCTTCGCGACCCGCAAATTGAGAAAACCCGGCCCGGCGATCTCCACCTTCTCGAGCGCCCCGTCCGGATCTTCGATCCGCTCCACGATCGCCTGGGCGAGCGCGCGAGGGTTCGGCTTCGCCGCCCCCGTCGCCTGCGCGTGCTGCTTCTGCAGCATCATCGCCGCGTTGCAGGCAAAGTCGCCGTGGGCCGGATTCTTCGGCGCGTCGAGCTGGACGGGCGGCCGCTCCGCCGGCAAGAGCCCGTCCTTCGCGCACCGATCGAGCGCGCGCTCGAGGATCCGGGCGATCTCCGCCTTCACCACGACGCCACCGGCTCGCCCTGCCGGTACTCGGCGTCGAAGAGCGGGCGCAGCTTCCGATACGAACCGTCGAGGTGCTCGATCATCACCTTGGTATCCGCGAGCACCGGCATGAAGTTCGTATCTCCCGCCCAGCGGGGCACGATGTGCCAGTGCAGGTGATCGGCGATGCCCGCTCCCGCCACCCGCCCGATGTTCATCCCGAGGTTCGCGCCCTGCGCGTTGTAGGCGCGCCCGACGATGCGCAGCGCGATCCGCAGCATCGCGCAGAGCTCGGTGTACTCGTCTTCCGGCAGCGCGTGCACGTCGCTCGCGTGCGTGCGCGGGATCACCATCAGGTGTCCGTTGTTGTAGGGGAACTTGTTCAGCATCGCGAACGTCCGCCAGGTCCTGCCGAGGACCAGGTTCTTCGCGTCGTCCTTCGATTTCGGCAGATCGCAGAAGATGCAGCCGCCCTCCGCTTGCGGCTGCTCGATGAGCTCCATCCGCCACGGGGCCCAGAGTTTTTCCACGGTCTACTCCGTGATGCCCGGGGCGAGGAACTGCAGGCCGGAGCGCGCCGCATCGCGGGACGCGTCGAGCGCCCCGCGCGTCGCGCCCTGGAACGCGCCCCGCATCAGCTCCCGCAGCGAGAGCGGGGTTTCCTTCGGCGGCATCTGCACCCGCGGCTCGCCGCTCTGCCCCGCGAGTTGCCACGCGCGCGCGACGGCATCGTCGAACCCGCCCAGCTCGTCGACGAGCTTCAGCTCCTTCGCCTGCTTGCCGGTGTAGATGCGCCCCTCGGCGATCTTGCGCACCTCTTCCTCGGGGAGCCCGCGCCCGTCCGCGACGTCGTGGATGAACTGGCCGTAGACGTCATCGGAGAGCGTCTGCACCTCCGACCGATCCTGATCCTGCAGCGGGCGGAACGGCGAGAGCGTGTCCTTGTACTTGCCGCTCTTGAGCGTCGTCTCCTCCACCTTCACGGTGTCGAGGAGCCCGCGGACGTTGAAGTGCATGAAGATGACGCCGATCGAGCCGGTGAGCGTGCCGGGGCTCGCGAAGATCTGATCGGCGGCGGCGGAGATGTAGTAGCCGCCCGAGGCGGCGAGATTCCCCATCGAGACGACCACCTTCTTCTTCGCCCGCAGCCTGCGCAGGGCCGAGTAGATCTCCTGGGAAGGCGCCACCGCTCCTCCCGGCGAGTCGACGCGGACGACGATCGCCTTCACGTCGTTGTCCTTCTCGTACTTGCGGAGCTGGCGGACGATCTTCTCCGAATCGATCCCCTGCTCGCGATCGCCGACGGTGCCGCGGCATTCGACCACGGCCACCCGCGGACCGACCGAGGTGGTGGTATCGGCGTCGATCGCGGCCGTCGTGGTCTTCACCGCGGACCAGGCGAGGAGCAGGAACGCGAACAGGACGAGGAAGAGTCCTCCGAAGATGATTCCGAGCACGACCGCTGCCCGCTTGTCCAAGTCTCTCTCCTTCCGGGGGCGCAGCTTGCTACCAGAGGGGCGGCATGACAACAAGGTCCGCGTGTCGTTTGCCGCTCTGCTTGCAGAGCTGGTCGCGCAGGCGAAGGGGGCGCGCGGCGCCGTCTTCTGCGGGCACGACGGCGAGTTCGTGGATCTCCTGGTCGCGCGGCCGCAGCCCCCCGGCTGCGGCGACCTCACCGAATACGATCTGAAGATCATCGGCGCGCAGCTCGCGGCGCCCTGGCTCAGGCTGCAGGAGGGATCGGCGAACGGCGGCGCGGGCGGGGCGATCGACATGGGAATGCGGTGCGGCGCGGGCAACCTTCTCTGCACCCGGCTTCCCGATCGCTACTACCTCGTCCTCGTGCTCGCCCCCTCCGCGCAGGCGGCGCGAGCCGCGTTCGTGTTGCGGCGCGCGGCGGACAAGCTCGCGCGCGAGCTATAGGGAATCCTGGCTATAGGTCAGTCACTTCGGCGTAGCCTAGCGGGTCTTCTCGCGAGCGGCCTTGACGAGATCCTGCAGCGCGGAAGCGTTGGCCGCGCTTTCGACGTGCTCCGACGAGCCCAGCGCCACCGTTCCGGAAAACGAGTCGGCTTGCGTCTGCACGAGCCGCACCGCCTGCGCTCCTCCTCCCTTGCCGATGGCGACGAGAAGGGGCCGCTGCGCGTCGAGGTCCGTCTGCGATCGTCCGGCCGATCGGACCGCGGCCGCCAGATCGGCGGTGGCCTCGTCTCCGGTCTCGAGCCTGCCCCGGCCGTCGCGCGGATTGACGCCCAGCACCGCATACCCGGCCGATACCAGAGCGGCGATCCTGGGGTCGAGGACCGGACGGACCTCCGCGCCCGTGAGGAGGAGCGCGAGCTTCGGCTTGCTCGCATTTTGCGGACGCCACATCCAGCCGCCGATGTCCTTGCCGTCCGCCCCGGTGACTGTGAGGCGCACGGGGCGCGGAAGCGAGCCCGCCGGAAGGCCCGGACGCGGGCTGCGGGTGAGCCGCACCATGGCGCCGAACCCGACCCGGAACATCAGGATGTCGGTCGTATCGTCCGCCTGGCTCCAGGAGAAGAACAGTCGATCGCCGCCGGCGGTCCAGGCCATGGCGGGCTCGCCATCGACACCCGGAGCGAGCGCGCCGCTCGGCGGCTGCGGCAAAGGCTGCGCGCGAAGGGAGGGAAGCTCGAGAAGCCCGAAGACGGTCTCGCCGCTCGCGTCTTCGGCGACCGCCAGGCGGTGTCCGTCCTCGGTGAGCGCGTACGCCTCGATCCGCCGGTTCGAGGGGGCATGGATCGTCTTCCTCTCGCGGGTCGAGACGGTGACCGCGTCGACGCCGTCGCGGTCGCGACCAGCATCGGTGAGGACGTAGACGGTGCGCCCATCCGGGGTCCAGCGCGGATCGGCGAAGTGGGCCTTGCCCTCGTGCGGGGTGAGGAGCGTCGCGCGCGTCGAGGACAGCTCGATCGAGTAGACGTCGTCGCCGCCGCCGCGGCTGGTCACGAGCAAGAGGAAGCGCGCGTCCGGCGATGGAGGACCAAGGGCGGTCGCGTCCGGGAGCACGTCGGCGAGCGAAACGGACGGCGCGCCAACGCTCGATCGCGAAGCCGCTCCCGCACCTGCGCCGGTGCCCGCGTCCGCGACACCTGCGTCGCGCGGTGGAGGTGGAGTGTAGGGCGGCGGAATGACGCCGCTCGCGGGCCCGGTCGTTCCGGGCAACACCTCCGTCGCCTTGTTGCCATCCAGCTGGAATTGGAAGAGGTGGGCCTTCCCTTCCGCGAAGGTGGCGAAGAACGCCCTCTTGCCGTCCCTGGTGAAGCCGCCGAAGAGCTGATCCCCGGGCGATTTCTCCAGCTCCGCCGGAGGGCTTCCTTGATCGTCGAGGAGGACGAGGCGACGCCTGCGGTCCCTGCGGACGATTGCGACCACCCGCCGCGGATCGGTGGGGGAGTAGCGCGCGGCGATGACGCCTTCTCGTTCGAAAGTGAGCTGGACGGGATAGCCGCCGTCGATGGGGATCACCGCCAGCTGCCGGGATCCGAAGAGCGTAGTGACGAACAAAAGGCGCGAGCCATCGCGCGAAGGTCGCGGGACTTCGGCGGTTCCTATCGCCGAGAGCGCCCGCAAGCGCGCGGCGAGGGCTTCGTCGCCGCCGGGAACCGGAGGCGCGGCGAGGAGGAGCACTGGACCTAGGATTGCGAGTTGAAGCATCCTCGCTGTTTACCGTCTTTTGAAGCAGACGTGTCCGCCTCGTGGCGCAGAGAGGTCCTTCCCGTGTCCAGCTTGACGGAGCGGCCCGAGGCCGTCATCGATCGTCGCGGAGGCCGCATGCGACGCACCATCCTGGTCCTCATCGTTCCCGCCCTTTCCGCTTGCATCACCGGATCGCAGCCCGCGCACGAGCGCGACCAACGACTCGTCCGCGAGATCGCGCAGCAGCAGCGCTGGACCGGCGAGGCCGTCGCCGGCCGCCCCGCCGCCGAGGAGCTCGATGCTGTCCGGTCGGGAGACGCCGACGCGGTCTCCGATGCGCGCAAGCGCTTCCGCCGGCTCCTCATGGCCGTCGATCGCACCGTCTGGATCCGGGAGGCCGAGATCCGGGCGATCCGCGACGCGCAGGGCGACGCGATCGCGGAGGACGAGGCGGTAGCGGGATTCGACCGCGCCGGCCGGCAGCGTGTCGACGCTCTCGTCGCGGCGGACGATCTCGCCAAGGCGCTCGCCGACTCGAAGTCGAAGCGGGCCATCTCGCTCGACGAGCTGCGCCGCGCGATGCTCACCGTGCAGAAGGCGAAGGAGAGCGAGCAGAGACTTTCGAAGGAGCTGGGGAAGGCGGGACGGTCGCAAGAGTCGCCGGGTGCGCTCACCCGCCTCACGGCGTCCAGCGGGCCCCGCGGCACCGTGTTCGTCGACGCGACCGTCCGATATCTGCTCAATCATCCTGACGAGCAGTACGGCCTCGACTCCTGGACCGCGCAGCTCGCGACGGAGAGGTCGCAGGTCCGCGCCGCGCTGGCGGACGCGGAGGCGAGCCGGCCGCAAGCGCCCGCCCCCGCCCCGGCGACGAACGTCGGCAGCGCCGGCGACGACCTCGACCGCGGAGAGCAGCAGCCTCCGCCGCTCCCCGGCAACGCCCAGATGTCGGTCGCCGGAGACGCCAAGAAGCTCATCGACAAGCGGGGGACCCCGAAGGCGATCCTCACCCGCGAGGGAGGGCTGTTCGCCCTCCGGTACGACGAGGAGCGTCCCTGCGGAATCGACCGCTGCCAGTCGACGGTCGACTACGTCTTCGACTCGTCGGGAAAGCTCATCCACGACGAGGTCGTGTCGCAGCAGAAGTAGGCCAGCCCCGAGGCCGCTACTTCTTGCTGGCCGGCGCCTTGTTCATGCCCACGGTCGGAGCGGGCTTGCCGCTCTGGCCGATGGGCCCGTCGACCGGACCGCCGCGGTTCTCGTCATCTTGAAGCCCGTGCACGCCGCTCCCGCCGATGCCCGGACCGGCCATGCCGCCGCGGGCTTCCGGTCCGCCTTGAATCCGCGGATTTACGCCGCTCGGCTCCAGGTCGCCCTGCCGCTGATCGAGTCTTCCCTGGGGAAGGTCGCCACGATTTCCCTGCTTCTTCGCCATCGGTTCTCCACGGGCCGACGACGCGGCCCGGGACGATCTTTACCAACGGGGCGCTTCCCATGCGTGCGCCGCAGTGCGGAACGGGCGGGCTCGCTTTCGCCCCGCGGCCAGGAGATCGGGAAGGCGTGCGCCGGGCTGCGCGGTCAGCGCTGGAAATCGTAGATCGAGCCGAGCCGGAGGATCTTCGTCAGCTCGTCCAAAGCGGTACAGGTCTCGCGCCAGAGAAGCACGTCGCGGAGATCGGTTGGGGCCAGCCGGTCGCGGTAGTGGCGGCCGATCCAGGCTTCCAGCTCCGAGGCGAGGTCGTCGTCCAGGAACACCCGGGCGCGGATCGCGTCTCGTTCCTCGTCCCGCAGCACGATCCGCTGCCGCAGGCAGGCGGGCCCGCCGCCATTCTCCATCGAATCGCGCAGGTCGAGGTAGCGGACGCTCTTCACCGGGCCGCCCGCCGCCGTCACGCTTTCGAGATAGGCGTTCGCGCGCGGCTCCTCGGCTGCTTCGAGGGGCGCCAGGATCACCATGTCGCCCGACGGAAGCGTGAGGAGCTGCGAATTGAACGGGTAGGTGGCGACCGCCGTCGAGACCGGCAGCTCCCGCTCGGTCGCGAGGTGGACGACGAGGGATCCGCCGAGGAGCTCGCGGATGCGCTCGAGAAGCGGCTCGAGCTGCACGAAGGCGAGCTCGTGGAGGAGGAGGACGTGGCCGTTCCCCACCGCGACGACGTCGGTATGGAACGCGCCCGCGTCGATGCCGATCGGATGCTGCTGGGGAAAGAGCGCCCGTGTCGGATCCACCCGTCCGAGGCGGGCGACCGCGGCCGACGCCTCCCGGGTCTGCCGCGCGGGAAACCGGAGCGGCTCGCCGCCGGGCGGCGACCCTCCGTAGGAAACCCGGCCCCAGGTGAAAAGGTGCAGCGCCGGCAGCCGTGGAACGAACAGCCTGATGTGATTCGCCGCTCCTTCGTCGGAGAAGTGCGCACCGCCCGGAAGCGGGTCGTGCACGACGAACCGCTCCGCGGAGGCGAAGATCGAGCGCAGCACCCGCTCCGTCGTGTCCGCCTCGAGGACGCGGTGGAACATCGAAGTGAGATTGGCGGGAACGAGATGGAGCCGTCCGTCGGCGCTGTCGGACGAGGGAATGCAGGTCGCCGCGTTCGCGGTCCACATCGCGGCGGCGCTCGAGCAGAGGCGGAGGGCGTGATCGCGCGTCACCGGATCGTTCGACGCCTGCGCGAGGATCTCCTCCTCGCTGCCGTGGAAGCCGAGCTTCCGCAGCGTGGAGAGCCGGGGGCGTTCGTGCGGCGGAAGCAGCGCCTGCCCCACCCCGAGAGAGGCGACGAGGCGCATCTTGGCGAGGCCCTGCAGGGCGGCGCGCCGCGGGTTCGAGACCTGTCCGCCGTGCGACATCGAGGCGACGTTGCCGGACGAAAGGCCGGCGTAATTGTGCGTCGGTCCTACGATGCCGTCGAAATTGTACTCGCGCACGCGCGATGGCTTCTAGCACGCCGAACAGTGCCCCGGCCCCGGAGGACTCGCCGGGACCGGGACCCCGTCTTCCCCCCGAAGCGCGGCACCGGCCCACGACGGCGCCGCGCGCTCCGGCGGATCAACGTGGCCGCAGCGGGAACGAAGCAGCCTCGGCCATGCCGTAGACTACTGACGTCACCGCATGCGGGATCTTCACGCCCCGCGTTTCTGTCAGGAATAGAACCGGAAGACGATCTCCGCCGCGCAGGCTGGCTTCTTCTCGCCCTCGACCTCGACGTTCGCGGCGATGAGTCCCTCCATGGTGTTCGCCACCTCGCTCGCGTCCTGCAAATGGATGGCGAGCCGGTAACGCTGCCCTTCCTTCAGCGGAGCGGGGAAGCGGACCTTGTTGAGACCGTAATTCACCACCAGCTTGAAGCCCCTCATCTCGACGAGCTCGAAGAAGAGGCCAGCGATGAGCGACAGCGTGAAGTAGCCGTGGGCGATGGGCACCCGGAAGGGCGACTCCCGCCTGGCGCGCTCGCGGTCGACGTGGATCCACTGGTGGTCCCCGGTAGCGTCCGCGAACCGCTGGATGTCCTCGAACGTCATCGTGCGCCACTCGCTGCGGCCGAGGTCCTTTCCGACGAAGGACTTGAGCCCGGCGACGCCGTCGATCACGGTCTTGTTGGCCATGGTGCCGTTGCATACCAAAGAAGTAGCGTCCAAGGGCAGGCACGGGTAGAGCGGGACGTTCGTGACCGAGTTGCATCCCGAGGCGCCGCGGCCCCCCAGGCGGCGCTGGGCGCGCGTGACGGCGATGCGGGGCGTGGCGGCCTTCCCGTGGGAGCAGACGCTCACGATGGGTGTCGCGGCAGTCATCGGCGTGTACGCCGGAATCGCCGCCGGACTGTTCTCCAACTGCATCCGGATGTCGCAGATCCTGCTCTTCCGGTTTCCGGAGGTGGCGGCCGACCTGCACGACAGGACGTGGGAGACGCGCTTCTTCACCCATCTGCGGGCGGCGCCCTGGCGGCCCGAGTTCGCCGTCATCGCCGCCCTCGGGCTCGCTTTTGCGGCGCTCTTGCGCGGCCAGGGGCGCATCGTCCCCGCGTTCGAGGCGGCGCGCATCCGGCCGGTGGCGGTCGCGGGGGCGTTCGGCCTTGCCCTGTACTATCCGCTGCTCGTCATCGCGACGTTCAACGACAGCTTCTCGGAAGCGGGGGGCGGTCTCTACGGCATCCTCGTCGAGACTCCGGTGTGGCTGCGCGTCGTCGGCCCGGCGCTGGGAGGGCTCGCCGCCGGCCTCATCGTCCGCTACGTCAGCCCGGAGAGCGGCGGGCACGGCGTCGTCGAGGTGATGGAGGCGGCGCACGGCCGCACCGTGAACCTGCCCGGCCGTGTGGCGGTATGGAAGTCGGTGGCGGCGGGGCTCACCATCGGTTCCGGCGGCAGTGCGGGGCGGGAAGGTCCCGTCGTCCATCTGGGCGGCGCGGTCGGCTCCTTCCTTTCCCGCGTGCTCGAGCTGCCGCGGGACCGGCGCGCCCTGCTCGTCGCTTGCGGCGCCGGCGCCGGAATCGCGGCTTCCTTCCATGCTCCGCTCGCGGGGGCGATGTTCGCCATCGAGATCGTGCTCGCCGGCGAGTTCACCGTCGGCGGCTTCGCGCCCATCGTGCTCTCGGCCGTGACCGCGGTGGTGGCCTCGCGATCGCTCGTCGCCGCGCAAGGCGACCTCCGCACCGTCGAGTGGCACCTGACGAGCGGGCTCGAGATCGGGATGTACGTGCTGCTCGGGTTCGTCGCGGGCGCCTGCGCACTCGCCTACATCCGGATCATCGCCGCCGTGCACGACATCTTCGACGGCCACCGGCTGCGGCAGTTCCGGCTCTGGCGGCTGCCCCCGGCCTGGAAGCCTGCTCTCGGAGGGCTTCTCCTCGGCATCTGCGCACTCTGGGCGCCCCGCGCGCTCGGCACCGGAATCGAGACCATGAACGCCGCGCTGGCGAGCGAGCTCGGTCTCATCACGCTCCTCGTCACGCTGGCCGTGAAGCTCGTGGGTACCGGGCTCACGCTCGGGTCCGGCGCTCCGGGCGGAAGCTTCTTTCCGGCGGTCTTCTGCGGCGCGATGGTCGGCGGGGCGTTCGGCCGCGTCGCGCACCACCTGTTCCCCACAATCGCGTCGGTCCCGAGCGCGTACGCGGCGGTGGGCATGGGAGCAGTGGTCGCCGGTTCGGCTACCGCCCCGCTCACCGGCGTCCTGATGATGTTCGAGCTGACTGGCGACTACCAGATCGTCCTTCCCCTGCTCGTGAGCTGCGGCATCGCGGCAGCCTTCGTGCATCGCGCGCTGGGAGGATCGATGTACTCGCTGCAACTGCGGGCCCGGGGGGTGCGCTTCTCCGCGCGAGAGAAGGTGCTGCAGGCGCTCTCGGTGCGGCAGGCGATGGAGAAGGTGGACCCGATTCCCGAATCGCTCGGCTGGCGGGACCTCGTCCGCGTCGTCTCGGAGACGGCATTTGCGGCGTATCCAGTGATCGATGGTCCGGGGCGGGTGATCGGCGTCATCTCGGTGCGCGAGGTCCGCTCGGCCCTCCTCGATCCGTCGCTCGCGCACGTCGCGGTCGCGCGCGACCTGTTGCGCAAGGACGCGCCGCTCGTCGCGGAAGAGGACGATCTCGATTCGGCACTGCAGAAGCTCACCGGCGCGGGCGTGACGAGCGCGGTGGTGGTGACGCCGGAAGGCGCGCCTGTCGGCATCCTCACCCGCGAGGGGATCCTCGAGGCCTGGAGGCGCGCGACGGAGCCGGCGTCGTAGCCCGCGTTGCAAACTGCAAGACAAGTAGTCCTGCCGTTTGCAAATCACACGGCTTCGCAGGCGCGTGACTGCTCATTCCAGTTGGAATCCCGCCCCGTAGGGCGCGGCACGGCGTCTGCACTGAGGCTCGACGGGCGGCGAAACACCGCCGATCGGAGCCGTGAATGCTCGACCTCCTCCTCGTCCTCGCGACTGCCGCCTTTTTCGCGGCCTGTTGGGCCTACGTGCGCTTCTGCGCGGGCCTGGGAGGTGCGCCATGACCTTGGAGCTGGCGATCGCGTTCGGCGTTTCGGTCCTCCTCACCGTCTACCTCGTCTACGCGCTGATCCGGCCAGAGCGGTTCTGACATGACCGCGATCGGATGGATCCAGATCGGCGTCTTCTTCCTCGCGGTGCTCGCGCTGACGAAGCCGCTCGGCGCGTACATGTTCAGGGTTTTCGAAGGCGAAAAGCAGCCGTTGCCCGCCATCTTTGGCAGAGCGGAGCGCTTCTTCTACCGGATCTGCAGCGTCGATCCGGCCAAGGAGCAGACCTGGACCGTCTATGCCTTCTCGCTCCTCGTCTTCAGCCTCCTCGGAGTCCTCGTCACCTACGGGATCGAGCGGGTGCAGCACGTGCTGCCCCTGAATCCGCAGGGATTGGGCCCGGTCGAGCCGGCGCTCGCCTTCAACACCGCCGCGAGCTTCGCCACCAACACCAACTGGCAGTCGTACGTCCCGGAGACCACGGTCAGCTACCTGACCCAGATGGCGGGCCTCGCGTGGCACAACTTCACCTCGGCCGCGGCGGGCATCGCCGTCGCGCTAGCTCTGTCGCGCGGGCTTACCCGATCGGGCGGCGCCGCGGGCGGCAAGACCATTGGCAACTTCTGGGTCGATCTGGTCCGATCTACGCTGTACGTGCTCCTGCCCATCTCGTTCGTCTACGCCCTCTTCCTCGTCTCCCAGGGCGTCCTGCAGAACTTCGCGCCCTATCGCGAAATCACGACGCTCGAAGGCGTGAAGCAGATCATCGCGATGGGGCCGGTCGCCTCGCAAGAGGCGATCAAGATGCTCGGCACGAACGGCGGCGGCTTCTTCAACGCGAACAGCGCGCACCCGTTCGAGAACCCGACACCTCTGACGAACTTCGTACAGCTCGTCTCCATCTTCGCCATCCCGGCGGGGCTCACCTTCACCTACGGGCGCATGGCCCGCGATACGCGCCAGGGCTGGGCGCTCTTCGCGGCCATGTCCGTGCTCTTCTTCGCGGGTGTCCTCGGCGCCTATGCCGCGGAGGCGGCCGGCAATCCGGCCCTGCGCGGGCTTCCTCATCTGCAGCAGGGAATCGGGAACCTCGAAGGCAAGGAGACGCGCTTCGGAGTCGCCGCCTCCGCCCTCTTCGCCACCGTGACGACGGACGCCTCCTGCGGTGCGGTGAACTCGATGCACGACAGCATGACGCCGCTCGGCGGGCTCGTGCCGCTCGTCAACATCCAGCTTGGCGAGGTCATCTTCGGCGGCGTCGGCGCCGGCCTCTACGGGCTGCTCGTCTACGTCCTCCTCACCGTCTTCCTCGCGGGGCTGATGGTCGGGCGGACGCCCGAGTACCTCGGCAAGAAGATCGACGCGGGGGAGATGAAACTTCTGATGCTGTACGTCCTCGTCTTCCCGCTCGTCATCCTCACCCTCGCCGCCTGGGCAGCGGTGGTCCCGTACGGGGTTTCCTCGCTCGCGAACGCGGGGCCGCACGGGCTGTCCGAGATCCTCTACGCGTTCTCGAGCGCCGCCGGGAACAACGGCTCGGCGTTCGCCGGCCTCAACGCCAACACGCGCTTCTGGAACCTGGCCCTCGGCGCCGACATGCTGATCGGGCGGTTCCTGATGATCGTCCCCGCCCTCGGGATCGCCGGCTCGATGGTGGACAAGAAGGTGATCCCGGCGGGCCCCGGGACGTTCCCGACCAACGGGACGCTCTTCGTCGGCCTGCTCGTCGGCGTGGTGATCATCGTCGGCGCGCTCACCTTCTTCCCTGCACTCTCGCTCGGTCCGATCACGGAGCACTTCGCCGCGCGCAGAGGAAGGCTCTTCTGAGATGGCACCCAAGGCGCAAAACCTGTCCCTCTTCGACAAGTCGATCCTCGGCTCCGCCGTCCTTACGAGCTTGCGCAAGCTCTCTCCGGTCCGGGTGGCGAAGAACCCGGTCATGTTCGTGGTCGAGATCGGGAGCGTCCTCACCACGGCGGTCTGGCTGCGGGACGTCATCGCCCCTGCTCCGGGCGCGGCGCCTCGCTGGTTCACGCTGGCCGTCTCCATCTGGCTCTGGTTCACCGTGATCTTCGCCAACTTCGCCGAGGCGGTGGCGGAGGGGCGTGGAAAGGCGCAGGCCGACACGCTCCGGCGGATGCAGAAAGAGACCATCGCCCGCAAGGTCCGCACCTGGCCCCCGCCCGAGGACGTCATCCCCATCGCGAACGAGGAGATGATCCCCGCCTCGCGGCTGAAGAAGGACGACCTCGTTGTCGTCGAAGCAAACGGGCTCATCCCTGGCGACGGCGAGGTGATCGAGGGCATTGCCTCGGTGGACGAGTCGGCGATCACCGGCGAGTCGGCGCCCGTCATCCGCGAGAGCGGCGGCGACCGCTCCGCCGTGACCGGCGGGACCAAGGTGCTCTCGGACCGGATCGTCGTGCGCATGACGGCCAATCCCGGCGAGTCGTTCCTCGACCGGATGATCGCCCTCGTCGAGGGAGCGGCGAGGCAGAAGACGCCGAACGAGATCGCGCTGCACATCCTTCTCGTCGGCCTCACCATCGTTTTCCTCTTCGCCTGCGCGACGCTCGTGCCGATCGGCATCTACTCCGGCATCCACCTCGGCGCGGTGGCGATGGTGGCGCTCCTCGTCTGCCTCATCCCCACCACCATCGGGGGCCTGCTCTCGGCCATCGGGATCGCCGGGATGGATCGGCTCTTGCGCAAGAACGTGCTCGCGATGAGCGGCAGGGCGGTGGAGGCGGCCGGCGATGTCGACACCCTGCTGCTCGACAAGACCGGCACGATCACGCTCGGCAATCGCCTGGCGACGGACCTCATCCCGGCGCCCGGCGTGAGCGCCTCGGATCTCGCGGACGCGACCCAGCTTGCGAGCCTCGCCGACGAGACGCCCGAGGGGCGCTCGATCGTGGTGCTGCTCAAGGAG
>JBJMQD010000188.1:0-7319 GCA_045802855.1 Myxococcales bacterium
GGAGCTCTACGATTTCAACCAAGGGCAATTCAGCAGCACGGGCAATCTCGTCGCTGCAAGGTTCGCGCACACGGCAACGCGGCTGCTGAATGGGGCCGTTCTTCTCGCAGGCGGCCTCGCGAACGCGAACACGTCTCTCGCGAGCGCGGAGTTGTACGATCCGGCGACCGGGACCTTCTCGGCGACGGGGTCCATGGGCACGGCGAGATCCTTCGCCACCGCAACGCTCCTCGCTGACGGCAGGGTGCTCCTCGCGGGAGGAAACAGCGGGACCGCGGCAGGCGACGTGGCCCTCGCAACGGCCGAGCTGTTCGATCCATCGACGGGGAGCTTCACCCCGACGGGATCGATGGGATCGGCAAGGCATTCGCACATCGCAACGCTATTGGAGAACGGTCTGGTCCTCATCGCAGGAGGACTGGGCTCCGCGCAGGCGGGTCCGGTTTTTCTCGATGGCGCCGAGCTGTACGATCCGTCGACCGGAACCTTCGCTCCTACCTCGGCATTGTCCTTCAAGAGAGCTCATGCGACCGCGACCCGGCTCCTGAGCGGCGCCGTCCTCGTCGCGGGTGGAGACGACGGGAGCGGCTTTCCCGCCGCCGCGGAGGTCTACGATCCATTTGCTGGGGCCTTCAGGGTGGTGGGGCCGTTGAACGTGCCGAGAGCGGAGCACACCGCGACGTTGCTTTTCGACGGACGGGTGCTGATCGCCGGAGGAGCGAACGACACCGGCAATCTCACCTCGGCCGAGATCTACGACCCGGCGGCGAGCGAATTCATGGAAACGGCGTCCCACGCACTCACGGCAAGGTCGCGGCATACCGCTACGCTGCTGCGCGACGGTACCGTTCTCATCGCGAAAGGAAGAGGCGACACCGGTCCCACCCTGAGCGCGGAGCGTTTCAATCCACGTGGTCCCTGAACAGAGCCGACCAGCTTTCGATGCGTACGTCGCTTCCCTCCGCGCCGCGAATCGGCTTTCGCACCGATCCACGCAACTCGCGAAATCACGGGACCGGGCCGCTGGCGTGCGGCCTGCAATCGTCTGCGGCCATGCCCGACACCAAGGCCGTCGTAGCCGCGATCTGCGCGATTTCGGCGGCGGCAAGCGCACAGGACCTGGTCTTTCCGTCGCCCCCGCCGCCGCCGGAGCAACAGCCTTCTTCGCCCGCTCTCTGGTTCGACGTGCTCGCGGAGCGGCCCGCGGCAGTTGCCGGCCCGTTCTTCGGGCTCGGCTTCGGCGCCGCTTTCGTCAACCGCTCGGTGCATCCTGCAGCGAGGATGACCGCGGGCGTCGAGGCATTTCCAGGCGGTCCGCTCCCCTTGCAGCTCGGCGTCGACCTCCTCGCGACCTGGTGCTCGGACCGGACCGAAGCTGACTGCGCCGGGACGCAAGCGCGCACTTACGTCGCCGGGCGGATCGGGCTGCGCTTGTGATGCGAGCGCCGCACTTCGTGAAGGCGCACTCGGGTCATGCTCGGCACCTCGGGGAAGGACCCGGCTAGTCGTCGTGCTCCACAGGCAGGAGTGCCACCGCGTGCTGGACACCGTCTGCGTCGCGCGCGAAGCCGACGATGATCCCGTCGTCGTTGATCGCGAGCGCCTGGGTCACCACGAGACCGACCTGTTGGATGAGGTCGTTGAGGTCGAACATCTTTCCGTCGCGAAAGACGAAACCGTGCTGCGTGCGGGCGTCGGGGGTGCTGGCGAATCCGACGATCAGCCGGTCGCGGTTGATGCCGAACGCCTCGCTCCCGGGAAGGCCTGGTAGCGTCCCGAGATCGCGGACCCCTCCGCCGTGTTCATCGAACGCGGCTGCGTGGAACACGAACTCGCTTGGCGTCGGGCGCGTGAACACCATTCCGGCAGCGTCGCCACGCGAGCTCACCGCCAGGGCGCGGCTGCTCCAGGACGTGCCCGTTCCGATGTCGCGCATCCCGTGCTCGGGATCGAAGAGGAAAGCGTGCTCGGTCGTATCGTCGACGGCGGCGCCGCCGGCGATCTGCGATCGGTCGTTGATGGCTAACCCGAAGCTGAAGCTGCCGCCGAGAGTGCCGAGATCCGTCTTCACGCCTCCCTCCCACAAGAAGGCGCGAAATGAAGTCGCCGTGTTTGCAAAACCCGCCACCTGGCCGAGATTGTTGATTCCCTGCGCGAACGAGTTGCGCCCGCCGGGGAAGGGCGGGATGGAAGTCCTCTGCCCACCGACAGTCGCGAACGCGATCCGGTTTATGGGAAACCCACCCACGAAATCGAATCCTGCAACGTCTCCGGCGTTATTGATGGTGGTCACGAAGCAATCGTTGCAGGGGTCGATCTGCCGCGCCGCGCCCGTTCTGGCGTCGACCCCCCAGATGCCCGTGACGGTGAACGCGGTGAAGACGCCGGCGTGGTTCAGCGCGGTGGCCTGGACTGCGCCCCCGCCGACGGAGAAGTAGTCGACGAGCTGATAGCGCGGCCCCTTTTCGCCATGCGCAAAAGCGGGCGAGGAAGCAAGCGTTACAAGCGCAACGGCCGCTCCGAGCAGGCGAACGACAGTCTTCGATTCGCGGCGCAAAAAAGTTCGACCGTGGTTCATTGCAACTCCTTCTCGTGGTGTGCACGACGGTCCGTGCGCCCCTGAGACCCCGGTGCCCGCCAGCGCGGTCACGACGCCTGCGAATCTTCGCGCCGCCCTCATCGAGCTCGTACGGCTCCCTGCCCGGGTAGCTGCCCGGCGACGCGACGCGGTCCAAGCGGGCACGATTCCGGACGCTCAGGAACGCTTGCCGAATCGCTCCTCCAACTCCTCCACCGTTCGCGGCCAGTCCTCCTTGAGGAGGCGCGAGAGGCTCCGGTCCGAGAGGATCCGCCCTTCCGTCTGGCACCGCGGGCAGTAGTTGGTCTCGTTCTCTGCATAGGCGATGCGCTGCACGGCGGTCCCGCATACCGGGCAAGGCAGGCGATAGCGTCCGTGGACCGCCATTCCTTCCCGGAAGGCCGTGACCTTCTCGGGGAATCCGCCGCCCGTCTCGGCCCGGAGGCGATCGGTCCACTCGCGCAATACCGTCTGCGTGGCGTCGTAGAGGCGGGCGATCTCCTCGTCGTCGAGCTTGTGGGTGACCTGCACCGGCGAGAGCCGGGCGCGGTGGAGGATCTCGTCCGAATAGGCGTTCCCGATGCCGCTGAAGAGGCGCGGATCGGTGAGGGACCGTTTGAGCGTGTGGTTCTCGCGGACGAGCGCCTCGCGGAACTGGGCAGCGGTCGACCCGAGCGGCTCGATGCCGCCCCGGTCCATCTCGCGCACCGCCTCTTCCGAACGGAGGAGATGGATCGACGCGCGCTTCTTGCTCGCCACTTCGGTCAGCACCACGGTTCCGGAGTCGAAATCGAAGGCCGCAAGGCCGACCTTCCCGGGGATTTTCGCTCCCGGTTCCAGCCAGCGAAGCCGCCCTGCGATCATCAAATGGATGACGAGGAAGAGGTCCCCTTCCAGCTCCAGGACGAGCCGCTTTCCCACCCGTCGCAGGCCCAGCACCTTCTTTCCCGCCGCGGCCGAGAGCGGCGGATCGAAGGTGCGCAGGACGAAGGGGCTCGCGAGCCGGACGCCGAGGAGCTTCCGGCCGCGCACGCGAGCGGAGAGGGCCTCCAGATAGACGGTGACGTCGGGAAGCTCCGGCATCTACCCGGGGGGAGTGCCGACGGGCGGGGCTTCCGCGGGCGCCCCCTCAGTGGCCGTCTCCTCGGCAGGCAGGAGCTGGATGAGCTCGAAGACGTAGCCGTCGGGGTCCTCGAAATCGCGGGATTTCCCGCCCGGAATCTCCTGGGCCGGCGAAAGCGGTTTCGCGCCCCCGCGCTCGACCAGCGCGCCCATCTCCTCCAGGGAGTCGACGCGGATGCCGAGCACGGGTCCGCCGCGATCGTAGCCGCGCTTCTCGAAGGGAGCGGCATGGAACACCGAGTGGAGCGCGAGATGCACGCCGGGCTTCAGCTCGAGCTCGACCCATCCGGGCGAGTAGTACTTCTCGGGCAGCCCGACGATGTCGCGCCAGAAGGAGCGGGACTGCTCCAGATCGGTGGCCTGCAGGGTGACCCAGAGGAGATCGTTCACGGCGGCGGAGCATAGCAGGGCTCGCGCCCGCTGGAATGTTGGCGTAGGAACGGGCCGTGAAGGTCGTGGTCGCAGGGGCGAACGGCCTCATCGGCTCGCATCTGGCGGGCGCGCTGCGAGAGCGGGGCGACACGGTTGTGCCGCTCGTGCGGACCCCGCGGGCTCCGGGCGACGTGCGCTGGGATCCGGGGGCCGCGGGCGAGTGGACGCGCGCGCTCGACGGCTGCGACGCGGTGGTGAACCTCGCCGGGGCGAACGTCGGAGCGAGGCGCTGGAGCGAAGGCTACAAGAGCGAGATCCGGGAGAGCCGCATCCGGTCGACGCGGGCGCTGGTCGACGCGATGGCGGGGGCCCGAAGCAAACCCCGCGTCTTCGTCAGCGCCAGCGCCATCGGGTACTACGGCGGCCGCGGCGACGAGGAGGTGACGGAGTCGACGCCGGCGGGCAGCGACTTCCTCGCGCAGATCTGCCGCGATTGGGAGGGAGAGGCTCTGCGAGCGGAGCAACTCGGGGTCCGCACCGTCCTGCTCCGCACGGGGGTCGTCCTCGACCGTAACGACGGCGCGCTGAAGAAGATGATCCCGCCCTTCAAGGCGTTCGTGGGAGGTCCCATCGGGTCGGGCAAGCAATGGGTCCCCTGGATCCACATCGACGACGAGGTGGGAATCATCCTCTGGGCGGTCGACGGCGGCGTTCGCGGTCCGGTCGACGCGGTGTCGCCGAACCCGGCGCGGATGAAGGAGTTCGCCCGCGAGCTGGGGCGCGCCCTGGGCCGGCCGGCGCTGTTTCCGGTGCCCGGGGCCGCGCTGCGGCTCGCCGTAGGAGAGATGGCGGAAGTGCTCCTCGACGGGCAGAAGGCGTCCGCGCGCAAGGCGGTGGACGGCGGCTACCGCTTCCGGTTCGCGGACTTGCCCGCGGCGCTCCGCGACGTCCTCCGGAACGCTTGACGGGGGGTCGCGCGATGATGTGAATGCGCCCATGCCCGCGGACTTCACGCACCTGCACCTGCACACCCTCTACAGCCTCCTCGACGGCGCCATCCGCCTGCCCGACCTGATGCGGGCCTGCAAGGACTCCGGGATGAAGTCCGTCGCGGTGACGGACCACGGCAACATGTTCGGCGTGGTGAGCTTCTACCGGGAAGCGAAGAAGGCGGGGGTGAAGCCCATCATCGGGTTCGAGGCGTACGTCGCCGGCGAAAGAGGGATGGGCGACAAGACGCAGCGGGTGGGAAACCATCTGGTCCTTCTCGCCCAAAATGAAGCCGGTTATCGGAATTTGCGATACTTGTCGACGAAGGCCTTCATGGACGGGTTCTACTACGACCCCCGCGTCGACAAGCCGCTCTTGCGCGCCCACAGCGAGGGGATCATCGCGCTCACCGCGTGCATGGCGGGTGCGGTGCCCAAGGCTATACGCCGTGGGGACATGGACGAGGCCCGGCGCGAGGCGCGGGACTTGAAGGAGATCTTCGGCGACCGTCTGTACCTGGAGATCCAGTCGAACGCGCTGAAAGAGCAGCTGCCCGTGAACCACGGAATCTGCGAGCTCTCGCGCGAGATGGGCATCCCGCTCGTCGCCACCGCCGACAGCCACTACGTGGCGAAGAGCGACGCCCGGGCCCACGAGGTGCTGATGGCCATCGCCTCCGGGCGCACCTTCGACGACCCGAAGCGGCTGCGCCACGAGACGGAAGAGCTGTACATCAAGACTCCCGACGAGATGGACGGGGCGCGCGAGGCGACCACTGGCGTCGGCGCCGAGTGGCGCGAGGCGGTCCACAACTCCTGGCTCATCGCCGAGCAGTGCAACGTCGAGCTGGATCTGAAGTCGACGCACCTGCCCCGCTTCTCGGTGCCCGAGGGGGAGACCCTCGATTCGTATCTGCAGCGGCGCGCGCGCGAAGGGCTCGACACCCGGTTCGGCGAGATCGCGCGGACGGGGCGGGCGATCGACGCGGACGTCTACCGCGAGCGGCTCGAGCGGGAGCTGCAGGTCATCATCAAGATGAAGTTCGCCGGGTACTTCCTCATCGTCCAGGATTTCATCAACTGGGCGAAATCGCGCGGCATCCCCGTCGGGCCGGGACGCGGGTCCGGAGCGGGGTCGCTCGTCGCCTATGCGCTGCGGATCACCGACCTCGATCCGCTTCCGTACAACCTGCTCTTCGAGCGATTCCTGAATCCCGAGCGCATCTCCATGCCGGACTTCGACGTCGATTTCTGCCAGGACCGGCGCGGAGAGGTCATCGACTACGTCACGGGGAAGTACGGCCGCGAGAACGTCGCGCAGATCATCACGTATGGAGCGCTCTCGGCGAAAAGCGCCATCAAGGACGTCGCCCGGGTGATGGGGGTGCCGTTCGCCGAGGTGAACGAGCTCACCCGCAACATCCCGAACCTCATCGACGGCCATCCCGCCACCATCGAGAAGGCCCTCGAGGTGGAGCCGAAGCTGCGGGACATCCAGGAGCAGAAGCCGATCTTCAAGAGCATCGTCGAGTATGCCCGCGCCCTCGAGGGGCTCACCCGATCGACCGGCATGCACGCCGCGGGGGTCGTCATCGGCGAGAAGCCGCTCTGGGAATACGTGCCCCTCTGCCGGGGCCAGAACGGCGAGCTCGTCACGCAGTTCGCGAAGGACGAGGTGGAGCTGGCGGGCCTCGTAAAGTTCGACTTCCTCGGGCTCAACACTCTGACCGTGATCAGCGAGGCGGTGAAGCTCGTCAACCGGGGCCGGGGGGAGTCCGAGCGGTTGGACATAGCACTCCTCCCGCTCGACGACAAGAAGACGTACGAGCTGATCTCGCGCGGCGATACGGGCGGCGTGTTCCAGATGGAGTCGAGCGGCTTCACCGAGATGGTGAAGAAGCTGAAGCCTTCGGTATTCGAGGACGTGATCGCCGCAGGCGCGCTCTACCGGCCGGGCCCGCTGGACAGCGGGATGGTGGACGTCTTCATCAACCGCAAGCACGGCCGCGAGAAGGTGACGTACCCGCACCCGAAGCTCGAGACGATCCTCAAGGACACCTACGGGGTCATCGTCTACCAGGAGCAGGTGATGCAGATCGCCCAGGTGCTGGGCGGGTACTCGCTCGGGCGCGCCGATCTGCTCCGCCGCGCCATGGGGAAGAAGAAGGCCGACGTGATGGCCAAGGAGCGGGACGGGTTCGTCGCCGGGTGTGCGGTGAGCGGCGTCGACTCGAAAACCGCGAACGATATTTTCGATT
>JBJMQD010000445.1:0-3954 GCA_045802855.1 Myxococcales bacterium
CGCGGTTACAGCGTCGGCTCCTTTCCCCGCATGGCAGCTTCTCGGCGAGCGAGCGGTCGATGTCTCGTGCTGCGCGCTGGCGGGCGCGCTCCCCGGTCGATGTGCACGGTTTCCTCGGGGAAACCGATGAAACATCCATTCGTCCTCGTCCTGCTTGCCGCCGCCGTGGGCTGCGGACCCGTCGACAACGTCAGTGGAAGCGCTGCCCCGAGCGGATCGCCGGGTGGGGCCGCCGCCGATGGCGGAAGCGGTCCCGGGCCGGCAGTGGTCATCACTTCGCCTCCGAACGGCGCGAGCCTCGCCTTGGACGATCACGGAGACGATCACTTCTTCGTCGACGTCGCGGTGGAATTACGAAACGTGCGCGTCGCCGCCGATTGCGGTTCTGAATCGTCGTGCGGCGTCCTGGCGGTGTTCGTCGACGACGACGCGTGCGGAAGCCCGAACGCTTCGACGAGCCAGGGAAACTCAGCGAGGATCGACTTCGCCCGCTGCGGCAGGGTCATCGACGGCACCCATCGGGTCCGCGCCGACATCGTGCGCGGGTCCACGGTCGTCGCACGCTCGCCTGAGATCCAGGTCACCGTGCGCCGGGACGACGATCACGGCGGCGATGACGATCATGGCGGCGACGATCACGGGGGCGACGACGATCACGGCGGCGACGATCTGCGCCGCTAGGCGGCGCGGCGGCCATGGGCGGCGGCCTGCAGGACGTCGGAGAGCCGCCGCGCGACCTCGGGCCAGAGGTAACCTCTCTCGATCACCCGCTTCCGTCCGGCGGCCCCTAGCGCGCGGCGCCGATGGGGATCGTCGAGGAGCGCGGCGATCGCGCTGGCGAGGGCGCCGGCATCGGCGGGCGGCACCAGGACGCCCGCGTCGCCCACGATCTCGGGGACCACACCCACCGAGGTGCCGACGCAGGGGACTTCGCAAAGCATCGCGTCGAGATATGCGATGCCGAACGGCTCGCGCAGGGTGGGCAGGACGAAGAGGGTGGCCTCGGACAGTAATTCCCGCACCCGCTCGAACGGCACGGCGCCGAGGTTCGTGATGCCGTTTCCGCGATCGAGAGAGTCCTCGGGTCCCGCGACGAGCAGGCGCAGATCGGGCCGCGTCTGTCGCAGCGTGCGAAAGGCCCGCAAGAGCACCGCGCCTCCCTTGCGCCGGAAGTCCTTGCCGACGAAGAGGAGCGTACGGCCATCGTCGCGGCGGACGGGGCGCGGATCGGGCGCGATGTTCGCGCCGGCGCCCGTGACCACGATCGCCGAAGGATCGATCCCGTAATCCTCCACGAGAGAGTCGCGGACGACGCCCGAGAAGGCCGCGATTCCGCTCGCCCGCAGATATGTGTCGCGCTCGCGCTGGTACCAGGCCTTGCCGAACTCGACGTGCTTGCCGATGCCCGCCTCCGGGATGGGAGGCTGCCTCTCCGCCAGACGGCAGGTGTTGTCGAGGAGGAGCACGTAAGGGTACGGAGCCGGACGGCCGGGGGAGAAGATCCCACCGTTTTGCAAGACCACGTCAGGAGACCTGGGCAGCGACGCGAGCAGCTTCCCGGCGGACCGCGTGTGCTCGTCGAAGGCGAAGACCGTGTTCCAGCGGTGGTGCATCACCTGCGGGCCGAACCGGAGCACGCCCGCCGCGAACGAATAAAGGACGCGCGGCGTCGGCCGCAGCTTCTGCGTCCGGCGATCGCGGTGGTCGAGCACTGCCGTCGGATCGACGAGGGTGATCCGGTGCCCGAGAGCGGCCAGCTCGCGCCGGACGTTCGGCGTGACGCCGCTCTGGGGGCCGTAATTGACGTAGGCGATGTGGGATCGCATCTGCACAATGCATTAGACCTGTGCGACAGCGCGGCAACCACTTCGCGAGCTTACGGGCAGGCGGACCCGTGCTTAATTTGCATGTCACCGCGGTGCTACACTCCGCAGGCGATGGATGCAGCCGTGGCCTCCAGGCGGGGAACCGACGCGCGAGTGATGTCGGTGGTGGGCTTCGCGCACGCCACTTCGCACTTCTTCCACCTCGTCATTCCCTCCTTGTTCCCCTGGCTGATGGCCGATTTCGGCCTCAATTTCACGCGCGCCGGAACGCTCGCCGCCGCCTTCTTCGTCGTCTCGGGATTCGGGCAGGCGATGGCTGGTTTCGTGGTCGATCGCTACGGGGCGCAGCGGACCCTGTTCGCGGGCCTCGGCCTGCTCGCGCTCTCCGGCGTCGTGCTCGCGTCGGCGCACGGGTACGCCGGCCTCGTCGCCGCGTCGATTCTCGCCGGGGCCGGAAACGCGGTCTTCCACCCCGCGGACTTCACGGTGCTGAACCACAGCGTCTCGCCCGGCAGGCTCGGACACGCGTTTTCCGCGCATGCCATCGCCGGGAACATCGGGTGGGCCGCGACGCCGGTCCTGATGACGGCGGTCGCCGCGTTCGCGGGCTTCAGGGTCGCCGCGCTCTCCGCTACCGCCATCGCGACCCTGTCGATCGGCCTCGTCGCGTTCTCGCGCAGGAGCCTCGCGTCGCCGGTTTTTTCCGGCAGCGCCTCGGCAGACTCGAACGGGTCGGCGTTCGCCTTCTTGCGCGTCCCGGCGATCTGGATGTGCTTCCTCTTCTTCCTCGCCTCGATGATGGGATGGGGCGCTTTGCAAAACTTCGCGCCTTCGGTCTTGAAGAACGTCTACGGCCTGCCCGTCACGGCCGCCGCCTCCGCGCTCAGCGTCTACCTGCTGGGCGGCGCGGTGGGAATCTCGCTCGGGGGGTTTCTCGCCGCGCGGTACGAGGCGCACGAGAAGGTCGTTGCCGTCCTCCTCGTCGCCGCGGCATCGCTGGCGATCGTGCTCGCGAGCGCAACCCTTCCCTCGATCGCCGTCGCGCCGCTCATGGCGGTCTTCGGCTTCTGCACCGGATCGGCGACGCCGTCGCGCGATCTGCTGGTGCGCAAGGCCGCGATGGAGCGTTTCGGCATGGCGTCGTTCGGGCGCATCTACGGCTTCGTCTACTCGGGAATCGACGCCGGGCTCTGCATCTCGCCCGTCCTCTTCGGGCGTCTGATGGACCGGGGTCTGTTCACCGCGGTCCTCTACGGAGTCGCGCTCTTCCAGGTGCTGGCGGTGCTCGCGGCGCTGCGGGTCGGGCAGGCTCGCGTCGAGAGCGCCGCCCTCGCTCGCTGACGACGATGAGCGCGCTCCGCACCGTCCGGACGATGTGTCCGATGAATTGCCATCCCACGCTTTGCGGGATGCTGGTCGACGTCGAGGACGGGCACGTCCGCGAGGTGCGCGGCGATCCGGACAATCCGGACAGCCGCGGGTTTCTCTGCATGCGCGGCTACGCGGCCAGGGAGATCATCGGGAATCCGCAGCGGCTCCTGTTTCCGCAGAGGCGCGCTGCGCGGAGCGGAAGCTGGCAGCGCATCACATGGGACGAAGCCCTCGATCTGATCGCGCACCGCGCGCGGGGCGCGGGGCCGAAGGCGGTCGCCCTCTGGTCGGGACACGGCCTCTTCGCCAACAACTACGGAACGCGCCTCTCCTCCGAGCTCTTGCGGAGGTTCGCGAATCTCCACGGATGCCAGTGGTGGAACCCGACGCTCATCTGCTGGGGCCTGGGCGGGTTCGGGCTCGGCCTCACCGGCGTCTTGCGGGTGAGCACCAAGGAGGACATGGGCGAGAGCTCCGCCCTGGTGCTGCTGTGGGGCGCGAACCTCGCCAGCCAGCCGAACACGGCGCGCCACCTGACCGCCGCCCGCAGGCGCGGAGCATACGTCGCCTGCATCGACGTGCGGCGGACGGAAGCATCCGCGCAATCGGACGAGACCATCTCGATCCGGCCGGGAACCGATGCCGCTCTGGCTCTGGCGATGATGCACGTGATCGTCGCCGAGCGTCTGCACGACGCGGACTTCGTCGCCGGCCACACGGTCGGGTTCGACGAGCTCGAGAAGCACGTCGCGCGCTA
>JBJMQD010000461.1:0-23681 GCA_045802855.1 Myxococcales bacterium
CGAAGCTCCGGGCTGCCGGTTCGGCTCGACGACCAACCAACTCTCGTCGACGGCGAATACGTCGCTGTCGCACAAGATGACCGCCCTCTCGACGACGTTCTGGAGCTCTCGCACGTTGCCGGGCCAGTCGTACGACTGAAACAGCGCGAGGGTATCCTTGCTCACGTGTCTGATTGTCTTTCCGGTTTTCTTCGCGTAGCGCTCGATGAGGTACTCCAGGAGCAATGGGATGTCATCGAGACGCTGCCGCAGCGACGGAACGCCGATGGGAAAGACACTTAGCCGATAGAACAGATCCTCACGGAATGTCCCGGCCGCAATGGCGGCCTTGAGGTTCCGATTGGTCGCGGCCAATACCCGGACGTCGACCGGGATTGGATGAACCCCGCCCACACGCTCGAACTCGCGCTCCTGCAGAACGCGGAGCAGGGCGACCTGGGTTTCCATCGAGAGATCGCCGACCTCGTCGAGGAAGATGGTGCCGCCGTCCGCCGATTCGAAGCGTCCGAGACGGCGACTCGTGGCCCCGGTAAAGGCGCCCTTCTCGTGCCCGAACAGCTCCGAGGCGATGAGCTCGCGAGGGATCGCGGCACAATTCACGCTGATGAAGGCGCGCGCGGACCGTGGCGACCGTTTGTGAATCGCACGGGCGACGAGCTCCTTGCCGGTTCCCGTCTCGCCGGTGATGAGGACCGTGGAATCAGTCGGCGCGACCCGTGCGACAGTGACAAGCACGCGGCGCAACGACTTCGAGGCGCCGACGATCTCCTCGAACATCGATGCCTCGTCGATGGCGTCGCGGAGCGCGATGTTCTCCTTGAAGAGCTGGTCCCGCAGCTTCTTCACTTCTTCGTTCCGCCGCTCCAGTGCCTCTGTCCTTCTGCGCACCTCGATCTCGAGCCCATTGGTGACCTCGTGCAATGCGGCTTCCGCTTTCTCCCGCTCCGCAACCTGGAACTTGAGGACGTCGATCGATGCCACCGCCTGGTACGCCGCCGACGCGAATCGACCAAGGCTTTCGAGCAGCCGGAGATCCTCCGCGTCGAACCTGCGCTGATTGCTGTGGGCGATTGCCCAGATGGTGCCGACCGCCCTGCCGTTGACGAAAAAGGGCGCGAGCAGTCCCTCTTCAGCAAGCGGTATCGCCGAGATCAGATACGGATAACGCCGCTCCCAGTGAGAGAACAGCATGGGAAGGCTGCGATCGAGCACATCGCCGCACGGGCCGAAATCGCGGGGGGTGCCGCCGCCGATGTGCGGGTGCCATGCGCCGGCAATGGCTGCCCAGTAGAACCTCTTTTCGTCTCTGGTGAGAAGACTGAGGCCGGCTGAATCGGCCCCCAGGATCTCCAGCACCTTTTCGGCCAGGGTTTGCAGAATCGTATGTGGCGAGTCGGCCAGCGCACTGGAAAGCACCAGAAGCGCGGCATTCTCCTTCTCGTGTTCGGGCGGACGGCAGGGGCGACGACGCAGATCCTCCGTGCGGACGACCGACTCCAGAGGGACCACGCTGTCTGGAATCGAAGCCTCGACCGGAAGGTCGCTCTCCGAGTGGGTGGACGTTGTCACGGGTCTCACCTCCACGCTGAGTGCGAGGGCGCTCTCCGAACGAGCGGATCCCTTCGCGGCGCACCCATGCCTTGCCCGGGACCCGTGGATCTGATTCTACATCGGCGATCAGGGGAGCACCCGACGCGTTTCGGCGACCTCGCCGACATTCGCAAACGAGGTCGGGGCGGCACGAGGTGTGCAGGCCGAGCTGCCCATGACGACCACACTGATTCACGACGGCGATTCCGGGCTCCCGGCCTTGCCGCAGACCTCGCTCGCTCGCGAGGTGTTACAGCTCGTGACGGGTGCCGAGACTCCGTCGATCGCCAATCACAGCATCCGGAGCTACCTCTACGCGCGGCTGGTCGCGGCCCACCGCCTTCTTGTGGCGGAGCGAGACTACGACCCCGACCTCCTCTTCTTCGCTTGCGTCCTGCACGACATCGGCCTCAGCGAGCAGGCGAACGCGGCGCAACGCTTCGAGGTCGCCGGCGCGGATTTCGCCGCGGAGTTTCTCACCCGGCGGGGATTGGGCGCTGCGCAGGTCGATATCGTTTGGCAGGCCATCGCGCTCAACACCTCGCTGGGGATTGCGGAGCGGCGAGGTGCCGTTTGCGCGTTGACCCTGGCCGGCGTCAGCGTCGACTTCGGTGTCGACGCGGCGTTCATTCCGGACGCGACCGCGGCGGCCATCCACAGGGCCTATCCAAGGATCTCCATCGGCCGCGCACTCGCCGACGCCGTTGTCGCCCAGGCTCGGGGAAATCCGGCGAACGCCCCGCCGTTCTCGATGCCGGCGCAGCTTCTCATGGAGCGCAATGCCGGATCCCATCTCACCACCGTCGAGCAGCTGGCCCAAGGCGGTAGATGGGGTGACTGAAAGTCGAGTCCGTCGTGGTCGTTAACGAGAAGCGAGGAGGAAGACATGGCCATCGCTACCGCTGAGCCGAAAATCACTGAGCGCGAGGCAGCACAGGTCGAGCGCGCGAACGCCTCGAGCGCCACTCCCGTCGTCTTCGTTCACGGGCTGTGGCTCTTGCCCTCGAGTTGGGAGCACTGGGTGACGCTGTTCGAGAACGCCGGGTACGTGGCGTTGACCCCGGGCTGGCCAGACGATCCGGAGACGGTCGCCCAGGCCAGAGAGCACCCGGAGGTGTTCGCGGGCAAGGGAATCGGCGAGATCGCCCACTACGAGGAGACGATCATCCGGCGCTTGCATCGGAAGCCCGTGATCATCGGCCACTCCTTCGGGGGCCTCTTGGCCATGATTCTCGCCGGGCGCGGCCTCGCCGCCGCGTCGGTCCCGATCAGCCCTGCTCCGTTCCGCGGCGTGCTTCCGCTGCCGATCCCCTCGCTGCGCACTGCCAGCGTCGCCCTGCGCAACCCCGCCAACTGGGCCCGCGCGGTCCCGCTCAGCTACGAGCAGTTCCGTTATAGCTTCGCAAACGAGGTCGGCGAGGACGAGGCGAAGGAGTTGTACCTCGGCTACTCTGTCCCCGGTGCAGGCGAGCCGCTCTTCCAGGCGGCTTCCGCAAACTTGAATCCGTGGTCAGAGGCGCAGGTCAACTCGACGAACCCGGAGCGAGGTCCGATGCTGGTCATCTCGGCCGACTCCGACCATACGGTCCCCTGGGCGATCGCGAACGCGGCCTACAAGAAGCAGAAGCGCAACGAGGGAGTGACCGAGATCCTCATGATCCCCGGCCGCGGGCACGCGCTGACGATCGACTCGGGGTGGCGGGAGGTCGCCGAGAAGGCACTCGAGTTCGTCAAGCGGTTTGCGGGACCGAAAGCGATCGCATAGCTGAGGGAGCTCGATAGTGATGATGCAGTCCGTCGCGAGCGCCGGCTTCTCGACGATCGATGAGGTTCTGCACGATCACGCGTCGGAGTTGGGGCACGACTTCATCGCCTATCGGAACCACGCGTACCGCGTTCTGAACCTGTGCGCCGCCATTGCGAAAGACCGCGTCGACCTCGAGAAGATCGCGGTCGCCGCGGTCTTCCACGACCTCGGGATCTGGACCGACAAGACGTTCGACTACATCGCGCCGTCCATCGCGCTCGCACGCAAGTACCTCACCGCGCGCGGTCGGGCGGCCTGGATCGCGGAGATCGAAACGATGATCGCGGACCACCACAAGATCACGCCGTCCCGCGCCGATCACGAGTCGCTCGTCGAGCCATTCCGACGAGCCGATTGGATCGACGTGACGCGCGGGCTGAGGACATTCGGGGTTCCACGTCCGTTGATCCGGTCGTTGGTCGCCGATTGGCCGAGCGCCGGCTTCCACTGGCGCCTGGTGCAGTTGACTCTGGAAAGATTCCGCACGCATCCGCTGACGCCGTTGCCGATGGTCAAACTGTAATCGCGGCACTCGTCACATCGACTCACCGGCGCTCCAGCAACTCCTTGGCGGAGAGGTTTGCGGCGACGCTCACCGGGGCGGCGGCACCGCGCGGGCCGCGGTCCGAGCCGTGACGACTTCTGGAAGCCGCGACGGCACGAACCACTGGAACCGCAAGAACTCCACGTCGACGAACTGCCCCGCAGCGTGCGCGAACCGGAGCGGCGCATCGAGGACGACCTTCGTGCCGTCTACGGCGGCGATGCGACGGATCTCGGTGCACGGATCGGCGTCCCGCGGCGGCCCGCTGCGGGGATCGGGCGCGCTTTCGGCGCCTCCGCAGAAACCCTCCCCTAGCCCGATCCCGACCCAGATGCCGGGCCGGAGCCGCGTCGTGTTCGACAACTCGAGCATGGTCGCGCCCGGCTCGACGGCGCGGGTCACGACGCGCTGTGAGTCCCGGTACGCCTCCACCTGCTGCGCGTAGGAGAAACCGGCGGCGATCCCGTCCGACGCCTGCGGGTCGCCCCACACGTCGTGCGCGTGTACGTCGATCCGCCGGCGCTCCCCGGCGCCGTCGTTGACGAAAAGGACATCCATGCACTGGCCGACGTGCGCGACGAGCACGACCGGATACCGCTGGTTGTCGGCGCGCCTCCGCTCGATGAGCCGCGGCTTCCCGTGGGTATCGTAGGAAACGGAGGAGCTCGCGCCGAGGACGTCGCCGCGACGCGCCGCCACCGAAAACACGCGCGTCTTCCGATCGGGACCGTGCAGCAGTTCCGTCGCGGGGCAGACACCGTCCGGACGGACGGATGTCGCGACCTCGCCCAGCCACGGAGCGCCGGTGTGGCGCGCGCTGAACGGCGGCCGCTTCCCGAGATGCGGACGGAACGGCGGCCAGGCGTAGCGGCCGGTGGTGGCGTTGAACAGGATCGGAAGGCGCCGGCCGGGATATGGCGAGCGGAAGTTCGCCCAGTCATCGGTCGTGTCCGGCTCGCCCAGGTAGACCGGCCCCTCGGGCATGTCGATCCTGCGCCAATCCCAGACCGTGGCGTCGCGCGCATCGAGGCGCTCGCCCCGGGGCGGCAGTTGCGACTCCACGAGGTCGTCGATCGACTGCTCCGCGGCGGGATCGCGCAGGTGGCCGGCCCGGACCACCTTTTTGCCCTCGATCACGCGGCCGAGGAGGCCCGCCGACGTGACGGCGCGCGGTGGCACTTCCGCGTCGGGGACCGGCGCCAGATCGTCCTGGAACGTGTCGAACACTCGCCACAGCCCCCACATGCCGCGCTCGGCGTGCTGGGGGACGTGCGAGTGGTAGAGGAAATCGCCCGCGGCCCGCTGGCACCCGCCGGCGCCGCAGGCGATGCGCGCATCGTGGGTCTGGCCCGGGCTGAACGTGAGCGCGTCGATCTGCACCCACATGTGCTCCGGCTCCTCGTCGTCCGAACCGGCGGCGCCCGCCGACCGTCCGGACGACTTCTCCGGCGGCGGCGCCCGCGGCAGCATCGGCTGCTCGAGCCATCCGAACGCGACGGCGGAAGGGCGTACGCGCGACGCCTGCCGCCACAGGATCGAGTTCCCGTGCAGGTGGTGCACGTAGTAGGCATCGCCGGCTCCGTGCGCGACGCGCAGGACCGTCCGCTCTCCGAGATAAGACCGCAGGATGGGCGTCGCCGGATCGCCGTACTCGTACGAGCTGTATGCGTTTGCCTCGTCGACGCCGCCCGCCTCGAACCGGCTGCGGAAGTCCTCCGATCGATAATTGACGGCCAGCGCGTTTGCGAGCTGGTGGTACACGAGCACGAACTCGCGGAAGTCGTGTCCGTCGCGCACGTGGATGATGGCGTCCCAGCTCGAGCGCTCGAGCGGGCCCCCGGTCTCCGGATCGCGGTAGACCGATCCCTCGGGCTCGATGACGATGGCGCCGAACAGGCCCTGCACGCCACGCGCCGGGTCGCCCACGTCCTGCACGAGATAGGTGCGCTCGGAGAGCGGCCCGGACGGGACCTGGAACGCATAGGTGACCGTTTCTCCCGGGCGGGCTTGCGCATCTCCGAGCGCTAGCACCCCGGCGCGCGTCGCGGCGGATGCGAGGCCGTGCACGTGGAACCCGGCGTTGCCCTCCCGGGCGCGGTTCGTGAAGTTCACGACGAGGCAGTCGCCCGAGTTCGCGCGGAGCACGAGCGGCTGGATGGGGTCGCCGCGGAGTCCGATCGACACCCGATCCGGGAGAGGCGCTCGCTCCTGCGCCCGGACCGCCGGGAGGCGAGAGTCGAGCACGTACATCGACGCGCCGGGAACGTGCCCGCCCCACCGGTTGAGCGGGATATCGACGTCGATGGCGGACACGGCATACGAGCGGACGGGATGGTCCGGAAGGCAACCCGGTGCCGCCGATACCGAGGGGCCGTCGTCTTCGCGTGCCCGGGCGGCCGCGACCATGGTCCCGTCGACGACGATCGCGGCGATCGCCGCGGCGGCCATGGCGAGGAAACGCGAACCTTCGCCCCTCCGAGCGAGCGCGATCGCAGCCCAGAACGCCGGAAACGCCGCAGCCTCCAGCAGGAGGGCGGTCCGCGCGCTCGCGGCGACGGCGCTGCCGATCCCGGTTTCGGCGCCGCGGGAGGATCCGATCGCGGAGCAGAGCCATGCGCTCGCGGAAATCGCCCCGCCGACGGCGTCGACGCTGTCGCCCGCCAGCGTGGGAATGGCGCTCGCGAGCGCCTTCTGGCGCACGATCGCCACCGGAACGAGCAGCGCGCCGAACGCGAGCGCCGCGACCGCCGCGATCCCTGCGGAGCTCGCCTTCGAGGACACACCGCGCCGACAGACCACCTTTGCCGCGAGGAGCGCGAACACCGCCAGGGGAAGCCAGAGCGCCGCGTCGAGCAGGAGGGTCCGTGCGAGCGGGCCCAGGGCGCGCGAGACGGCGCCGTTCACCACGCGATCGATCGCAAGCTCCCACGCCGCGAGCACGGCGGTGACGGCGAGCGCGACGACGCAGCATTCACGAGGAGCGAGATCCCGCGCATCCCTGCGGTCCATGCGCTTTCCTTCCTTCACTGGGCCCTCGGCGCGCGCCGCTGCTCGAGCAGGTAGGCAATGAGGTCCGCCGCGTCCTGGAGGGAAATCACCTCGCCGTAGAACGGCATCGGGGCCGCGGCAGGCGGACACGGGGGTCCTCCGTCGCACCGGGTTGCATCGAACGCCCACGGCTCGAGAATCGACTCGTACAGGTACTGCGAGGCGGACCGTCCCGGCACGCGTCGCGGCGCCTCGACACCGATCGCGCCGAGGTCCGGAGCGCTTCCGGCGGACTCGGGCGCTGCCGGATCGCCATGACAGCTCACACACGCGAGACGCCCGTGAAACAGTCGCTCGCCCGAGCGGGCGTGCCCCTTTGGCAGATCGGAAGCGAGCCGCGGCCACTCGCGAGGTGGCACGGCCTCCGGATGAACGGGCGTCCGCGTCTCGAGGAGCCGCATCCCGGCGGTGGGCTCGCGCTGCCACCAGAGCGTGAGCGGCTCCGGGGACGTCTGGACGTCGAACGTCGCGTCGAACACGACGGTGTGCCCCGGCGGCACCACCACTCCTCCGCGGTTGTCGGCCGTCTTTGCGAACGAATCGATGGCGCGCGACCGCAGCACGAGGTGCTGCCAGATGAACTGTCGATCCGATGTCGCGCGGTTGCGCAGGACGACGGTGACGGCGAGACGGTCGAAGTCGACCTCGGGCATGCCGGGAAGGTGCGGGTGCGGAATCCGTCCGGACGCCTCGCGCTCGTGGCCGACCCAGAGGGCGCGCCCGACGCGGACCTCGAGCCCGTCGGCCTCCGCCCGCAGCGGCGAGCTTTGGGCACGTGCGGCCGCGACGCTGACCATTCCGCCGATGGTCGCCGCTGCCGCGAGCGCCACCGGAACTGCGACGCCGATCCTGCCCCTCTGCGTCGACGCGCCGCGCCGCACGGATCACAGCTCCCGCCGTTCGATGGGAACGTCCACCGCGACGTCGCCGGATCGCGCGAAGTGGAGCGTAATCCGGATCGGCCTCGACGGGTCGAGGTGCGCGCAGCCCCTCAGCATCAGGTGCTTGCCGCCTTGCGCGAGGTCCAGCGTGGCGTGCGGAGGCACCTCGAAGCCGGCGTCGCGCGCCTCCATCCGGACCACGTCGCCTGCGGCGCGGACGGACTCGTGCATCTCGACGCGTTCCGCGGCGGCGCTCCGGGCAGCCACGAGCCGATCCCCGTCTTCCGCCGGGTTCACGATCCGGAGGTACACCGCCGCGATCCCGGCGGGCGTGAGCCGGGCGATCGGCGCCTCGATACGGACGGACGGCGGATCGCGTTCGTCGAGGAGGCGCCGGATGTCGGAGGCGATCGCCCCAGGGTCGGCGTCGTGCGCGATGCGAAGGCGCAGCCGTCCTTGTTTGTCGGCGAGGAACAGCCCGGCCGTGTGGTCGATGGAATAGTTCGAGGCGGCGCCCGGCAGGTTGCGATACCGACTCGCCTCGGCGAACCGTTTGTTCGCAGTGACGCGGTACGCTGCGAGCACATCGGCGAGCGCCCGGCCCTCGAGGTGCACCGATCGGATCCTTCGGTCGAACGACGCCACGTACCTTTGCAGCGCCTCGGGACGGTCGCGCTCCGGATCCACGGTCACGAACGCCATCGCGACTCGCGCGGCATCCCTTCCGAGAGCGCGATAGGCCGCCTTCATGCGCGACAGCGTGAGCGGGCAAACGTCCGGACAGGACGCGAAGCCGAAGGTGATCACCACTACCTCGCCACGGTGGTCCGCGAGCCGGAAATGCCCCAGATCCCCCGCCTGCCGCGCCGGCTTGATCTCCTCGCCGTTCCATCGCTGCCCGCAGGCGGTGGCGCACGCCGCGGCAAGGAGGAACGCGGCGTGTAGTGCCCTGACGGAAGCTCGTCTAGAGAGCGTGCGCCCGTCCATCCGTCGCCGGCGAGCGGCGTCCGTTCCGCTGATGTCGGTCATCGTTACGACCCCCCGGCCGCGCCAGATAGGATGAGCAGGGCGCGGATGGCGAGCAACGTTTTTCGCCCGAGACGTTCTGCCGCGCGGGTGTGGGCCGCTTCGCAAGCTTTCTACGCTTTGCGAATTGTCGATAAGACTTGCGTTCAGTTCTGGAAATCTTCACTATACGCGCGGGGTTGGGTACCACTCGGTTCCGACGCAGCGCGCAGCATGAGCGCCGGCGACCGATAGCTGTTTGTTGTTTCTACCGTTGTCGCCAGGCGGCCGCGGGTCTGCCCCCGGACCCGCGATTGTGGAGGTTTGCCTCACGGGGGCGGGGGATTCACATGCATCGGAGAACCTTCCTCAAGTACGGCTCGGCGGGGCTGTTTACCCTCGGCATGGGCGGGTTCCTGCGCCATGCGTATTCACAGACGGCTCCTCAGGACGAGAGCCTGCTCCGCGACCGGGTCGACCCTTGCTTCGATAACAGTCCGCGCGTCGCCCCATTCACGGTACCGCTCGCGTTCGCGCCCGTTATCGACGCGGTCGGCGCAGTCCAGCTGACCGAGGCCCGCGGCGAGCACGTGTTCGTTCCGGGATTCAGAACGCCGATCTGGGGCTACGAAGGAATGTTTCCCGGCCCCACCCTGGTCGCGCGCAGAAACGTACCGGTCGCGGTCACGTTCACGAACGCCCTCCCGCCGGGCGAGGACCCGAGCGGGATCATCATTCCCAACAACTCGAGGCAGGATCCGGTGGACCACCCGTTCCGGGATTCGACGACGGTCGTCCACCTGCACGGCATCAACACGGACGGGCAGCTTGGCCCCGGCGGCGACGGATCGTTCTCCTCCGACGGATATCCAGAGGGCGCTCTCGCGCTGAAGAACCCGGGCGAATCGCGCACGCACCAGTATCCGAATAACGGGACTCCTGGTCAGGCCGCGCCCATCTACCAGCGGCCGGCGACGCTCTGGTATCACGACCATTCGGTCCACATCACGAGCGTCCACCTCTACCGCGGCCTCTCGGGTTTCTACGTCCTGAAGGACGTTGCCGAGGAGGCGAGCGGGCTGCCGGGCAGCGCCGCCGCCGACCCGGGACGCGGGATCGAGGCTGGTCCGCTGGGGTTCGATGTTCCGCTCGTCGTCAAGGACGTGATGCTCGCGCCGGAGGAGATCGACGGCCGCCCGCCCGGGACGCTCATCTACAACAACTGCTCGCACTTCGGCGCCTTCGGGGATCTGATGACCGTGAACGGCAAGCAGCAGCCGTTCTTCGAGGTGGCGAACCGCAAGTACCGCTTCCGTCTGCTCAACGGGTCCGATTCACGGCAGTACCTGTTCGCCTTCCGCGTAGCTCAAAACCTCAAGAGCGGCCCGAACGAGCCCTTCCGTTACATCGGCACGGACCAGGGCCTGCTCTTCACCGGCGTCCCGGAGATCACCACGTTCTTCCACGCGAACATCTCCGAGCGGCACGAGTTCGTGCTCGACTTTTCCAAGTATCCGATCGGGACCCGCATCGTGATGGTGAACCTCCTCGTCGACCAGAACGACGAGCGGCTCTTCCCCATCATGGAGTTCCGCGTCACTCGCGTCGAGGCGGACCACAGTCAGGCGGATGCCTGGCCCGCCGCCGCGTGGGCGCATCCGGCCGATGTCCAGCCGGCCGCGATCACCCGCACCTTCCGGTTCAACCGGCAGGGAGGCTACTGGTCCATCAACAGCATGCAGTTCGACCCACTGCGCGATGATGCCCAGCCTCTCCTCGACACCACGGAGGACTGGGTGCTCGTCAACGAATCCGGCGGATGGGGCCATCCGGTGCATATCCATCTCGGGCGCTTCAAGATCATGAAGATCCAAGGACGCGCTCCCAACCCGGGCGAGCTCACCGGATTCAAGGACACGGTCTGGGTCGGCCCGAACCAGACCATCACCGTCCGCCACCAGTTCTGGAACTTCCCCGGCCGATTCGTGTTCCACTGCCACAACGGCTCGCACGAGGATTCCGACATGATGAGCCAGTTCAACGTGCTACCGAACCCGGGGACCGTGGGCACTGGGACTCTCCCAGGCGGCACGCCATCGTAGATGCCAACCACGCCGGACGGTGGTCGCGGATGTCGGAGGCCAACCGACACGCGACCACCTTCCGTTTGCGATCGCGCATTTGGCTCCAGGCGGCAGCATGGGTAATATTACAAAAATACCATCCTGCTGCTGCCGAGACCGATGCGAAGGGCCCTCAAGACCGCTTACTATCTGAACCGGACCTTGCCTCGGCTCGTCCTCGTCGGGCGCGGTGTTCGACTCCCGAACACGGCCGGCGTCTGGATTCCCGTTTCGGACGGCGACAAAAAGCGCTGCGAGGTCTCACGAATCGTGTTCCTCGCCCATCGGATCGACGCCGATCGTATGCCGTACACGGCATTGCTGACCGACTTCGACGTGGATCAGCTCGAAGCGGCCATCAGTCCATCTGATAGCGAATAGCGTGTCGGTGGTGCACTGACATCGGCTGCCTTCGCGGCGCCCAACGCTGGTCCACCTCCTCGGCCGCAAGGCGCCGGAGGACATCCTTGGACCCATCGCGCTCGCCGCCCCTCAGGGTTGCTTTGATGTACGTTGATTGTTACATACGTGTCGCCGTGGACCTCTTCCGCCTCAAATTGCTTGCGCGCCTTGCGAACCGCTCTGCTACGACGAGCGTCGCTCGCGCGCTGAGTACTGCCTTCCTCGGCGGTCGCGCCTCGACGTCTGCTCGCTGACCGTCGGGGCGCTCACAGCACAGACAGCAGGGTTCTGAGGGAGAGGCGCAGCCGTTCGCGCCGCTCCGATGCCCATCCTTTCCATTCTCTCGCGGTCGCGACGGCTTTTCGCGTGGCCGCGATTGATACCGATTTGCGTCACACGTGTCCGAGAGGAGACCTGAAATGGCGGAGCGCATCTACATCAGCGAATGCGAGATCGACCAACTGCACAGGCTCGTTGACCAGCATTGGGACGGCCGTGACGGCGCAGCCGCGAAGCGCCTCGCCGCCGAGCTCGACCGCGCAACGGTCGTCGGCCCCGCGGAACTGCCGCCCGACGTCGTCAGGATGCACTCGCAGGTGACATTCGAGGAGGTCCGTACCGGAGCCGTCCGCGAGGTGGTGCTCGTCTATCCGGCCGCGGCGGATGCTTCGGCGGGACGGCTCTCGGTCCTGGCGCCGATCGGTGCCGCGCTGCTCGGTCTGCGGGTTGGCGACAAGATCGAGTGGCCGTTGCCCGACGATCGCACCGCGGAGATCCGTATCCTCTCCGTCGCGCAACCGGCTCGTGCGACCGAGACTGCCGCATGAATCGGCCATTCGAGCCAAGGGAGATGCGAGACGTGATGGTCCGTGCAGAAGCGTCGGTCCGGCACTCCGAACCTCTGCGGGTAGCGGCGAATCGTCTCGAGCGCAGCTCCGCGGATGCGGTGGTAGTCCGATTCGACGAGGGCACCATTGCCGGATTGCTCACCGAGCGCGACATCGTGCTGGGAGCGCAATCGGAGGCCGAGGGATTCCCTGGACACGCGGGCTGGTACGCGAGCAAACGCTTCGTCCTAGCTCACGAAACGGAGAGTCTCGATGCGGTTCTCCACCGGCTCGAGACCGCGGACGCTCGACGCGCCGTCGTCATCGACCGGAAGGGTCGACCGATCGGACTGTTTTCGATGTACATCGGGGTCCCTCGTGAGAGTCTCACGGACGATGGCTGCGATCCGCATCTCGAGCAACCGGAGCGCGCATGTGCGTGCTGCTGAGTCGGACGCATCGCATCGGCATCCAATCGAACACTGCCCGCGGCCGATTTCTCCCGGCTCGAATTGAACCCTCTTCCTGGAGAACCTCCAATGTCGAACAAGATTCGAAATCACTCGACGTCGACCGTGCTCCGTCACGGCCCGATCGAGCGGCATCTCCTCACCGGGACGGGCGACGAGATGCGGCGCTCGCTGTGGACGATCATGGCGTCCGCACGGCTTCTCCTGCGGTCGCGCGACCTCGCAGGACGCAATCACCGGCTCGTCGAGCGGATCGACGGCAGCGCACAGCGTCTCATGCACATCGTCCGCGACCTGCTCGACGAGGCGCTGGCGCACACCGGTCTTGCCATGCCGCTCAGTCCAGCAGCGACAGACATGCGAGTCATCGCCGAGGAGGCGGTGACCGAGGCGAAGATCAACAACCCCGGCCGCTTCATCGAGCGCTCCGGCGTCGGCTCGGGCGCCGGCGAGTGGGACCACGATCGGGTGCTCCAACTCGTGTCGAACCTGCTCGCGCACGCACTCGACCGTAGCTCGGAAAGCACCGCGATTTCTTTGGCCTGGTCAGGCACCGCGCACGGTGTGTTCGTGGAGGTTGACTACGAACCGGACGCTCCGGGGGCTGACCGGGACATCGGGCTCGGCCTCTCCGTCGCACGGCGTATCGCGCTCGCGCACGGCGGCGACATTCGCAAAAGCCACACGTCTTCCGGTGCGCGGCTCCGAGTCGATCTTCCCCGCCGGATTCCCGTCAGGGCCGCGCTGACCGCCGGCGCACGGGACTATGGGCGCGTCGGGTGCGGCGGCAGCTAGGATTCATCCGTGTTGGCATTTCGATCGGCTCCGATATGGTGGCGCGATGCCTCTCGTCGCGCTGCTGATCGTGCCGATCGGTGCCAGCGCGGTCGCCGCCCTCTTGCCAGCGCATGCCCGCAACCGCGCGGCCGCAATCGCGGGTCTCGCAACCGTGGCAATGCTGGCCGCTCTCGCCGCGTGGTTCCCACGAGTGCGCGAGGGCGCTGCCGTCGTGGAGCGCATCGAGTGGGTCCCGGACCTCGGCCTGGACCTCGTCCTTCGCCTCGACGGGTTGTCCTGGCTGTTCTGCGTCGTCGTCCTCGGGATCGGCGCCCTGGTGGTGCTCTACGCGAGGTACTATCTCTCCCCCACCGACCCTGTCCCGCGCTTCTACGCCTTCCTGCTCGCCTTCATCACGGCGATGCTCGGTGTCGTCCTTTCCGGGAACGTGCTCCAGCTCGCGTTGTTCTGGGAGCTGACATCGCTGTTCTCCTTCCTGCTCATCGGCTACTGGCACCACCGCAAGGACGCGCAGCGCGGGGCGCGCATGTCGCTCGCCGTGACGGCGACCGGCGGCCTTTGCCTGCTCGCAGGCGTGCTCGTGTTGGGCGCCATCGCTGGCAGCTACGACCTCGATGCCATCCTCGAGAGCGCCTCCCGCGTCAAAGCGTCCCCCCTCTACCCGCTCGCCCTCTGCCTCATCCTCGCCGGCGCGTTCACGAAGAGCGCGCAGTTCCCCTTCCAGTTCTGGTTACCGAACGCGATGGCGGCGCCCACGCCGGTCTCTGCCTATTTGCACTCGGCGACGCTGGTGAAGCTCGGCGTGTTCCTGCTGGCGCGTCTGTGGCCGGTGCTCTCCGGCACGGACCTTTGGTTCTGGCTCGTCGCGTCGGTGGGCCTCTTGACGCTGCTCCTCGGAGCGTGGCTTGCGCTCTTCCAGCGCGACCTGAAGGGCGTCCTGGCCTATTCGACCATCTCGCATCTCGGCCTCATCGTCCTGCTGCTCGGGCTGAATAGCCCGCTCGCGGCGGTGGCCGCGGTGTTTCACGCGGTCAATCACGCCACCTTCAAGGCGTCGCTCTTCATGGCAGTCGGCATCATCGATCACGAGACCGGGACGAGGGACATCCGCCGCCTGTCGGGGCTGTATCGGTTGATGCCGATTACCGGCACGCTTGCGCTCGTCGCGACCGCGGCGATGGCCGGGGTGCCGCTCTTGAACGGCTTCCTCTCCAAGGAAATGTTCTTTGCCGAGACCCTCTCTTTGGAGGGCAGTCCGTTCGCTGTGTGGACCCTGCCGATCCTGGCGACGCTCGCCGGCGCCGGGAGCGTGGCGTACTCGCTTCGATTCGCCGTCGAGGTCTTCTTCGGTCCCTCGACGGCGCGGGACACGCCACGCGAGCCCGAAGAGCCGCCGAAGTGGATGCGCGTACCCGTCGAGGTGCTCGTCCTGCTCTGTCTCGTCGTCGGCATCTTCCCGGCGGCATCGGTGGGCCCTTTGCTCGCGGCGGCGTCGCGGCAGGTGATCGGTGGTGAGTTGCCGGCGTACAGCCTGAAGCTGTGGCACGGCTTCACTCCCGAGTTGCTGATGAGCACGCTGGCCCTCCTCGCCGGCGTCGTGTTGTACGTTGCCGTCCGGCGCCGCGAGATGTCCGCGAGCCCGCTCGGCGGAAGGGTTTTCATCCGCCTGTTGGCGTGGCTCACGATGCTCAGCCGATCAGTGCGGGCGCGCTTCTTGAGCGCGGGTCTTCAACGCCAACTTCTTTTACTCGTGCTCGTGACGCTGCTCGTCGGGTTCTCCGCTGCGGCGGGTGGGATCGGCACCCGGAATCGCCCGCTCGTCCCTTTGTCACCGGCGTTCATCGCGCTCTGGGCGGTAGGAGGCGTCGCAGCGGTGGCGTCCGCCTGGCAGGCGAAGTTCCATCGGATCGCGGCGCTGATGTGCGCGGGAACCGCAGGAGCAATCTGCTGCGTGACCTTCATCTGGTTCTCCGGGCCCGATCTGGCGCTCACGCAACTCACCGTGGAGGTCGTCACCACCCTCCTCATGCTCCTCGGGCTGCGCTGGCTTCCGCCGCGGGAACCCGAGCGCGCCATCTACAACGCCCGCACCCGGAGGTCCGCCACAGCCCGGCGCACCCGCGACTTCATCGTCGCAGCGGCGGGCGGCGTCGCGATGGCCCTGCTTTCGTTCGCGGTGATGACGAGGGATTTCCCGGAGCGCACATCCTTCTACCTGGAAAAGGCCCTCGACGAGGGCGGCGGAACGAACGTCGTCAACGTCATGCTCGTCGACTTCCGCGGCTTCGATACCTTCGGCGAAGGAATCGTCCTCGCGCTCGTCGCCCTGACCGTCTATGCATTGCTGCGCCGCTTCCGGCCCGCCGCCGAAGTGATGGCGCTGCCACCGCAGCAACGCGCGGTCCCTACCGATCTGGTAACCGATCTGGTAAACCCACGCGGCACGAAGGATCCCGCCGTTGGCTATCTCGCGGTACCTGCGGTCCTTGTGCGCTTGATGCTGCCCGTCTCCGGCATGGCTGCGGCCTTCTTCTTCCTCAGAGGCCACAACGCCCCTGGCGGCGGGTTCGTGGCGGGGCTCATCCTGTCGCTCGGCTTCCTCCTTCAGTACATCGTCTCCGGAACGGAATGGGTCGAAGACCGCGTGCGCCTCCGGCCGAGGGCGCTCATCGGCGCCGGGATCCTCTTCGCCGTCGCGACGGCCACCGCTCCCATCGCCTTCGGATATCCGCTCTTGACCTCGGGTGCCTTCGATCTGGGCGGGTTGCACGTCGGCAGCGTGCTCTTCTTCGACCTGGGAGTGTTCTGCATCGTGCTCGGCTCCACGCTTTTCATCCTCGTCGCGCTGGCGCATCAGTCGATCCGCGCGCACCGCGCCTCCGAAGATCGCTGATGGAAATCGTCCTGGCACTGGCGATCGGCGTCCTCACCGGCTCGGGGATCTGGCTCGTCCTGCGGCCGCGTACCTTCCAGCTCGTGCTCGGGCTTTCCCTGCTCTCGTACGCGGTGAACCTGTTCATCTTCAGCATCGGAGGCCTGGCTGTCGACAAAGAGCCCATTCTCGTCGAGGGCGTCCGCGGGGACCTCATCCATTACACGGATCCCGTACCCCAGGCCCTGGTCCTCACCGCCATCGTGATCGGCTTCGCGATGACGGCGCTCCTCCTCGTCGTCGTGCTCGCGTCCCGCGGGATGACAGGGACGGACCACGTCGACGGTGCCGATCGATGACCGGACTCGTCCGGGCCGCGATGCCCCATCTGGTCGTCGGGCCCATCGTCGTGCCGATGGCGGCCGCCGCAGCGATGCTGCTCCTCGGCGAAGGCAGGCGGAACATCAAGATCGCGATGGGAATGACATCCGCGCTGATCGGCCTCGCTCTGTCGTGCGCGCTGTTCGCGTGGACAGATCTCCACGGCACGGTCGCCTATCTCCCCGGCAACTGGCGTCCTCCCTTCGGGATCGCGCTCGCGGTGGACCGCCTCTCCGCCGCGATGCTGGTCCTCACCTGGCTCCTCGGGGCGGCCGGCCTGCTGTTTGCCTCGGCGCGCTGGCACCGCGCCGGCGTCCATTTCCATTCCCTCGTGCAGCTCGAGCTGATGGGCCTCTCGGGCGCGTTCCTCACCGCGGACGTCTTCAATCTGTTCGTCTTCTTCGAGATCCTCCTCGCTGCCTCGTACGGCCTGCTCTTGCACGGTTCCGGCAAGACACGCGTCCGTGCGGGCGTGAGTTACGTCGCGATGAACCTCGCAGGCTCGTCGCTCTTCCTCATCGGGGCGGCGATCGTCTACGGCGTGACGGGCACGCTGAACATGGCGGAGCTCTCGGCCCGTCTTTCCGCGGCTTCGCTGGCAAACCGGCACCTCGTCGAAATGGGTGCCGCATTCCTCTTGCTCGCGTTCCTGCTCAAGGCCGGTGCCTGGCCGATCAACCTCTGGCTCTCGCCCGCCTACGCCGCGGCGACTCCACCGGTGGCGGCGATGTTCGCCATCCTCACCAAGGTGGGCGTCTACGCGCTCATCCGGCTCTGGACGCTGATGTTCGCGGGCGGGCCGCTGGCCGGATTCGGCGCCAACGTCGTCCTCGGGTTCGGTGTGGTGACGACCCTTCTCGCGTCGCTCGGAATGCTCGCGTCTCAGCGCGGAGCGGAGCAGGCGTCGTGGGCGGTCGTCGTGTCCGCCGGGACGCTTCTCTGCGCAGTCGGTCTCGGCGGCGCAAGAGCCCTCGGCAGCGCGCTCTTCTACCTCGTCCCCTCCACCATCGCCGCGAGCCTGCTCTTCCTGCTCGCCGACATCGTCCAGCGCTGGCGCGCGGGAGCGACCGTGGTCGACGAGGCGCCCTTCCTGAACGCGGCTCTGGAGGCCGAGGACATCAACCTCGACGACGAAGGCGAGCCTCTCATCGCGCTTCCCTTTTCCGGTTCGACCGCCCTGCTGGGCCTTGCATTCCTCGCCTGCGCACTGCTCGTCGCCGGACTGCCGCCGCTGCCCACCTTCATCGGCAAGCTGGGGATGCTCTCGGCCGCCATCGTGGATGCCGGCGCACACGGCCAACCCCGCACCTGGATCTTCGTTGCCACGCTGCTCGCCTCCGGAGTGCTGGTCCTGCTCGCGCTCATGCGCACCGGCATCCGCATCTTCTGGTCCGGGCCGCAGCGTGAGCGCCCGCACATCCGCGCGGCAGAGGGACTTTCCCTCCTTGGGCTCCTGGCCATGACGGTTGCGCTCATGGTCGCCGCCGGCCCGGCGATCGCGGTGGCCAACGCGGCTGCGCGCAGCCTCTACGAACGGGAGTCGTACATCGAGGCGGTGCTTTCTGCCCGCGTGCGACCGATGACGACACGATCTTCGGGATCGCCATGAGGCACCTTTTTCCCTCTCCGGTGCTCTCGGTGGCCCTCCTGCTCTTCTGGCTCCTGCTCATGCAGTCGTCGAGCGCCGATACCGTCGTGCTCGGGGCGGCGCTGGCGATCTTCTGGCCGGTGGCGACGGCGCGCCTGCGGCCCGGGCGGGTGCGCATCCGCAGGCCGGTGGTGATGGTCCGCCTCTTCGGGGACGTGGTGATCGACATGCTTCGCTCGAACGTCCGGGTCGCCCGGGCGATCCTCACGCAGCGGTCGAGCGGGATGCGCTCTGCGTTCGTCGAGATTCCCCTCGAGTTGAAGGACCCGAACGGGCTGGCCGTCCTGGCGATGATCATCACCTTCACGCCAGGCACCGCCTGGGTGCGGCTCTCCGCGGATCGCCGCGCCCTCCTTCTGCACATCCTCGACCTCGACGACGAGGCGTCGCTCATCCAGCTCGTCAAGCGCCGATACGAACGGGCATTGATGGAGATCTTCCAATGAGCTCGCTGCTCTCCTTTTGTCTGTCGTTTTCGCTCGGTTGTCTGGCCCTCTCCATGGCGATGGCGCTACTGCGCATGCTCATCGGCCCGCGCGCACAGGACAGGGTGCTGGCGTTCGATTGCTTCTACGCGAGCACGATGCTCGCGATCCTGGCGCTGGGCCTGCGCTACCGGAGCAGCTCGTACTTCGAGGCGGCGCTCCTCATCGCGCTGTTCGGATTCGTGGGCTCGACGGCGATGTCGAAATTTCTCCTCCGCGGAGAGGTGGTCGAATGACCGCTACCACTCCGCTCTGGGCCGACGCTCTGACCTCGACGTTCCTGGTCGTCGGAGGTCTCGCGACCCTGATCGGCTCGTTCGGGGTCTTGAGGCTGGGTACGTTTTTCCAACGCGTTCATGGTCCGGCGCTGGGCGCGACGCTTGGTACATGGTGCTTCGTCCTCGCCACCGTTGCGCAGGTCTCCTTCCAGAGCGGGCACCCGTCGCTTCATGCGGTGCTGATCGCGGTCTTCATCGCTCTCACCGCGCCGATCACGACCATCTTCCTCCTGCGCGCGGCCATTTTCCGGGAGCGCTTCGAGAGCCCGAGCTCTCCAGCCGCGCTCACGGGCCTGCCGGATGAGCGCTCTGCTCGGCAATGGGAAGACTGAAATGAATCGCCGTGCCTTGTCCGGGTGCGGTTTCGATCCAGATCCGCCCACCGTGGGCCTCTACGATGCCCTTGGCGATGTAAAGGCCAAGTCCGCTGCCTCGACGATCGTTGTCCTTCTGCTGCCAGTAACGGTCGAAAATGTGGGGCAAGTGCTCGTCAGGAATTCCCGGGCCGCTGTCCTTGACGGAGAATTGGACCTGTCCGGTCCGCTCCTTGGCGACGACGAAAACAGAGCCGCCGCTCGGGCTGAATTTGATGGCGTTGCCGACGAGATTCGAAAGCACCCGGAGGATGAGATCCCGCTCACAAAGTACCGCCACAGGCGACGGCGGTCCCTGCGAGCGCAGCGCAATCGACTTGTCGGCGGCGATGGGACCCAACATCTCCACCACTGAATCGACCAACGAAGCGGCGTTTTCCGGCCGGGGAGCCGTTCGCAAGACACCGGCCTCGATCTTCGCCGCGTCGAGCAGATCGCCGATCAGGCGCGTCATGCGCTCCGCGGCCCGTTCGATTCGCTCCACGACGGCCAGGGCTTCGGATTTCGGCGCCTGCCGGCGCAACAAGTGGGCCGATATCAGTATGTTGCTGAGAGGATTCTTCAGATCATGCGAAACGGTGGCCAGCAGATCTTCCCGGGCGCGCGTGGCCGCCACGGCATGAGTGTAGAGCCGGGAATTGCTGATCGATACTCCCACGTAACCGGCCAGCAATTCCGCCACGCGCTCGTCTTCTTCGCTGAACGCCGCGGCTCCCTCCGCTCGCGAGAGATATAGATTGCCAACATTGCGGCCGTCGTGGACGATCGGGACGCCCAGGAACGGTCCCATTGGCGGGTGGTGCGGCGGGAACCCGCGGAATGCCGGGTGATCCGTGAGGTTGGCGAGCCGGATGGGATGCCCCTCCCCGATCACGGCACCCAGGAGCCCCTCTGGTTTTGGGGGTCTACCGAGGGCTTTTGCGGCGCCCTCCGGCATTCCCGAAGTCACCCATACGTCGAATGGGCGCCCAGGTGCGCCGCCGCAGCCGACCGCGCAATACCGGGCATTGACGATGGAGCGCGCCTCGTCGGCGATGGTCTGGAAGACCCGCTGCGTCTCGTCGGCGGCGGTGATCGTTCCGGAGATCTTCACCGATGCCGCTATCAGCGACTCGAGTTTCGATCCGAATGCGGCCACCTCCCGGGCGTGCGCTTCCGCCAACCGATTCTGCGCCTGGATATGATTCGTGTAGCGCCGGATCGCGCGCGTAACCAGGACCATGAGAAGGAGCCCGAAGCCGGCGGTGATCGCGGCCAGGCAGTAGCCGACCCGTTCCGCGTGCCGCCGCAGCGCGGGAATTTCCACCCCGAGCCGATGCTGCTGCTGGGCGTTGAAGCTGATGAGAAAATCGATCGCCGCGTCAGCGCGCGAAGCAGCGGGTACGAGTCCAGTTCGCAGAGCAGTGACGGCGTTGTTGCCTTCGCCTCGTTCGAGGTGGCCAAGGACATCGGAGAGCCGCAGGTCCACGGAACGCGCCGCCTCATCGAGCTCCAGGTAGTGCTGGCGCTCATCCGGATAGAAGGGAAGCGCGCCGTACGCATCCAGCTCGCGATGAAGACGCGACAGCGCGTCGGCGAAGGGAGCTCGATCGAGCGATGTCCCCTCGTTCAAACGACGAAGTGCCGAGACAGCGGCGAGTTGGATGCGAAGAAGATCGCCGCGGGCGGCTGAAAGGTGCTCGATGGCGGGCGCTGCATCCGTCGCGATGCTTTCCGCATTTTCATCGAGGCTGGAGGCAACGTGATGTGAATAGGCCATCGAGGCGCCGAAACCGAGCATCGTTGCGATCAGGACCGCGAAGACGAGCGATGCCGACGGGAGCGTCTCCGCCGCGAGGCCGGCATCCGAGCCCTCGCCGGGGCGGCGTTGCCGCTCTGCTGTTGGCTCCTCTTCCCGGCGAAGCGACATTACTGCTCCAGATGCGGCCCTCGATCACGTCGATTCTGACGACGGCGGTCCGGCGGCTCGAGCGTGCCGAGGTCGCATGGGCCGTTTGCTCGCGCTTTGTTAGTTCTTTTGCCGCAGCGTTCGGCGGCAAGCAACGTTATTCTTCGTGCGCCATGGCGAATCGTGCGAACACGAAGCATCGCCGCCAGGCAGTGATTCCTCGCGGCGACAAGCCAGACGCTGCGCGTCCGAGGGGGAAGACCTGACCGCACCTGAATCGATGGCCGACCACTCCCTCCTCGGGCCTCGCCCTTTTGCCTCACTCGCGGACTATCGCGCCGCAACCGGCGCCGCCGCCGTGGCGCTCGCCCGCGCCTCGTCTCCCGCCGCCACCCTGGCCGCCGTTGCCGAGTCCGGGCTGCGCGGACGCGGAGGCGCGGGGTTCCCCGCGGGCACCAAGTGGAGGAGCATCGCGGCGCATCCCTGCCCCGTCCGGACCGTGGTCTGCAACGCCGCCGAGGGGGAGCCAGGGACCTTCAAGGACCGGTGGCTCATCCGTCACAATCCGTACGCCGTCGTCGAGGGGCTCCTGATCGCGGCGCACGCCGTCGCTGCGCGCGCGATCTACATCGCTCTGAAGGCCTCGTTCGAGCGCGAGATCGCGCGACTCATCGATGCGTTGGCCGAGTTGCAAGCGGCGGGCGTGCTCGGCGAAATTCCCGTGACGATCGCGCGCGGCCCGGAGGAGTACCTGTTCGGCGAGGAGAAGGCGCTCCTCGAGGTGATCGAGGGCAACGATCCCCTTCCCCGACCCGCCGACCAACCACCGTACGAGCGCGGATTGTTCGCCACGGTCGGCTCGCCCAATCCCGCGCTGGTCAGCAATGCGGAGACGTTCGCGCACGTGCCCTCGATCGTCCGCCACGGAGCAGCCTCGTTCCGGGCGGTAGGCACGCACGACACGCCCGGCACTCTCCTCTTCACTGTCAGCGGCGACGTGCGCCGACCCGGCGTGTACGAACGGCCGGCCGGGATCACCCTGCGTGAGCTGTTCCACGACGTCGCGGGCGGCCCGCGCGAAGGCCGTACGTTGAAGGCCGCCCTCTCGGGGGTGTCGGTGGCGCCCATCGCCGCCGAACGCTTCGACACGCCGGCGGACTTCGGTTCTCTGGCGCTCATCGGCTCGGGGCTCGGCTCCGCCGGGTTCATCGTCTACGACGACGCGGTCAGCATGCCGCGGGTCGCACAGATGGCGGCGCGCTTTCTATATGTCGAGTCGTGCAATCAATGTTCCGCCTGCAAGCAGGGCTTGCGCACCGCGAGCGCAGCGCTCGACGCTCTCTTCGATCCGAAGCGCGAGCACAGCGACTTCCTCTCGCGCGCCCGCTACGGCGCCTTGAGCGCGCCACAGGGAAACCGCTGTTACCTGCCCGCCGAGGGCGCGGCCATCATCCCCGGATTGCTCGCCCGCTTCGGTGCGGAGTTCGAGGAGCAGATTCGACAGCCCGGTCGCGCCCCGGCGCCGGTACCCATTCCCAAGATCGCCGACTGGAACGAGGCGTCGGGCAACTTCGTCCTCGACGAGCGCCAGCAGGGCAAGCGGCCCGACTGGACTTACGAGCCGCCGCATGCGCGGCCTGACGCCCGCGCGCGAGCCGCTGTTGTCCCGAACGACCGCGCTCAGGTGGGAGTACCGCTGCCGGCCGAGCTCGTTGCGCAGCTCCGCCTGCGCGCCGAACGCGAGGGTGTCGCGCTCGAGACCCTGGTCGAGCGCGCGCTCGAGAGGTTGCTACACGGCGACAGCACCTGACGCGAGGCATGGAGTCCGGAGCGGAGAGCGTGATGGCGGCGATCGAGGATGCTCCATGATCCTGCTGAAGCGCGCGTACGATCCCGCCGGCGGTGACGATGGCTACCGGGTGCTGGTCGAGCGGCTCTGGCCGCGCGGCGTGCGCAAGACGGACCTCCAGCTCGATGCCTGGATGAAGGACATTGCGCCGAGCCACGAGCTACGCCGCTGGTTCGGTCACGACCCTGCGCGCTGGAGCGAATTTGTCACCCGCTACCGGCGCGAATTGCGTGAAGGTCCCGCGGCGGAGGCCCTGGCCGAGCTCGCACGCCGTGCATCCGTGGGGATGGTGACACTGGTCTACAGTGCGCGCGACGAGACTCACAACAGCGCGGTGGCGTTGCGCGGCGAGATCGAACGCGCGCTCGCCAGCCCTCTTCGCCGGCGCCGGCGCAAGTAGAATGACGGAAC
>JBJMQD010000011.1:0-7923 GCA_045802855.1 Myxococcales bacterium
GCCTTCGGCGCGGGCCGGGCTGGGCTGGGCGATCTTCAGGAGCGTCCGCTTGCCGCCCGGCGGGGTCAAATGCACCAGCAGACCCGCACCGAGTGCCGTGACCGACTCGACGCGCAAAGGTCCAGGCAGCTTCCTCCCGTAGATCTCGACCCGGGCGTCGCATCCGGTGAGGCTGCGCAGCGCGAGCGCGATCCGCCCGGCCTGGCTCAGGCGCGACGCGAGCCACAACCCGAGCACGGCCGCGACCACGATTCCGACGGGGACTAGGGTGTTCAACCCGCGTCTCGCGGACGAGCCACCACTTCCGCCAGGGAATCGAAGGCCATGAGCACTAAGATGCCGTTCGCAGCGAGCCAACGTGCGGGTACGTGTTGACGAGCACGCCCGGAACCTACAACCAGGCGACGAACGGGGCCTGCGGAAATCGACACGCGGATTGCGCTGCTCTAGCGCCGGAGCGCGACCCACCAGGCAGCGCCGACGACGGCGAGGGTGGCGGCGCCGAGGGCCGGCTGCCAGGCGGTGCGCGGAGGCGGCCGCAGCACGAGACGGCGGGTGGCGAGGGCGAAGACGCCGCCCGCGCAGAAGCCGAAGAAGTGGGCGAGCAGATCCGAGTTCTGGCCCGTCCCGAGAAATCCGAGCAGCGCCGCCGCGGCACCGAGGGCCACGGCCGCGGCGCGCCTGCGCGAGACCGCCTGGACGATCGCGAGCGCGGCGAGCGCGCCGAACACGCCGGTGGACGCTCCCACCGAGACATAGCCGTGCCGCGCCACCGCTGCCGTGAGCGCGTTGCCGACGGCGCCGCTCAGCAGCACCACCCATGCCGCGGCCGCCGTGCCGATCCGCCGGGCGAGCGCCGACAAGAGAAGCCCGCCGACGATCGCGTTGCCGAGCGCGTGCGACAGATCGGCGTGCAGCGAGAGCGCCGTGACCACCCGGAACCATTCCCCGCGCAGGATGCGATCCGCATCCGCGCTGCCCTTCGCGAACCAGACCACCTGCTCGTCGCGCGGCCCCGTCGCGAACAGGAGCGCGACGATGAACAAGGCGAACATCCATCCCGCGCCGCTCGGCCCGTATTCGGGTATCGGCAATCGAGGCTCGGCGCGCTCCGCCTCGTGCGCGTCGATGGCGGAGGCGGCTTGCGCCTCGTCCTCGGGCAGGACGGCGATGCCGAACCCGGAATCCTCCTCGCGGATCTCGTGGATGACAGAGAGCGCCCGCAGGACGAACGACCACTCCTCGACGAGCCGCCGGTCGGAAGTCCGGCGCACCACCCGGGGCAGCTCGGCCGGATCCTTCAGTCTTCCCCTTCCCCGCGCAGCGGGAGGCCTTCCTCGGCCTCCTTCTCCCGCGGCGCGAGCCACCAGCGAGCCTGCGCGAGCCTTCGGGCGAGGTCGTTCACGTCGAAACGGACCACGGCGCCTTTGGGAAAGCGAAGCTTCTCGGGGGGCTCTCCGCTCAAGGCCGCGACGAGCCCCGTCATCTGCGGATCGTGCCCGACCAGACCGACTCGCTTCCCCTCGATCTGCGCGACGCGCTCGAGCACCGTCTGCACGGGCACGTCGGGTCGCAATTCCTCGAGGACCTGCACGTCGTCGATCTCGAGCGCCTGCGCCACGATCTCGGCCGTCTGGACCGCGCGCACGAGAGGGCTCGTGCAGAGGATGTCGATGGTCTCGCGGCGAGCGAGGACGTCGGCCGTGCGGCGCAGATCGCGCCTGCCGCGCTCGCTGATGGGCCTCGAATCGTCGGGGCCTTCCCAGCGATCGGGATCTCCCGCGTGACCATGCCGGATGAGGTAGAGCTTCACCATGGCGCCCGAGGGTAGCGCGACACCGGTGCGCTAGGCGAGGCCGCCGCGCAAGAGGTGCTGGATGGCCGCCGTCAGTCCGTCCAGCGTGAGCCGGTACATGGGGAAGACCTTGCGGATGATCTCGGCCGTTCCGTACCAGGCCGCCTCGGGCTCGGGATTGAGCCACACGGCGCGCTCGAAATGGCCGGTGAGCGCGACGAGCCAGGCGAGGCCGCTCGCGCGGTCCTCGTCGGTCCACGACCAGGGGCTCGAGCTTGCGGTCAGCTCCCACGGCGCCATCAGCGCGTCGCCCACGACAATGAGCTTCCAGCTCGGATCGCACTCGCGCGAAATAAGATCGACGAGGCGCGGGCCGCGCAACAGCGTCGCGGAATCGTAGACGCGCCCGTACACGCAGTTGTGGAAATAGAGGGTGCGAAGCTCCTTGAAATGGGTCGCACGCTTCGCCGCGGAGAAGAGCCGCTCGCAGACGTCGCTGTGCGGGTCCATCGACCCGCCGACGTCGAGGAGGAGCAAAACGCGGAGGTTCGAACGGCGCGGAGCGCGCATCTTGATCTCCAGCTCACCCGCGCTGCGCGCCGTCGCGTCGATGGTGCCGGGAAGATCGAGCTCGTCCTGCGCTCCCTCGCGAACGTAGGCGCGCAGCCGCCGCAAGGCGACCTCGATCTGCCTGGTATCGAGCGTCACGTCCGAGCGGAGCTCGCGGAACCTGCGCCGCTCCGAGAGCGCCATCGCGCCCCGGCCGCCCGTCGTTCCTTCACCGATGCGGATTCCGCTCGGGTGCTGTCCACCGCGCCCGTACGGAGAGGTCCCGCCCGTTCCCACCCATTTGTTGCCGCGATCGTGGCGGCCGGTCTGCTCGGCGAGGCGCTCGCGGAGCTGCCGTCGCACGTCCTCGAGATCGAGGGTTTCCAGGAGCTCCCGCTCCTCGGGCGTCAGCTCGCGCATCGATCGCGGATCGGCGAGCCAATCGAGGACCTCCTCCGCGATCTGCAACGCGTCGTCCGGGACCCCGCGAAAATAGTGGGCGAACGCGCGGTCGAAGGCGTCGAGATCCTCCTCGCGGTGCACGCAGAGCGCGCGGGCGACGCGGTAGAAGCCGTCGAGCGTGGTCTCGTGGAGGCCTCTCGTCAGCGCCTGCGAGAGCGCGAGCGCCTCCTGCGGACCGACCTTCAGGCCCCGTTCCCGGAGCTCGTAGAGGAAGTCGACGAACATGGTCTAGGCGCGCGGCCTCCGCCCGCGGTGCATCGCCTCGGCGAAGGCGAGGAGATCCTGCTCGCGCTTGAGGAGCGCGCCGAGGAAGGGGAGCGACTCGTCGAGCTCCACGCTCTCGACGCCGGCGCGGCGGAGCACGGCGATCCAGTCGATCAGCTCGCTCGTCGAGGGGCGCTTGCGCAGGCCCTCCACGTCGCGCAGCCGGTAGAAGGCGGCGAGCGCCTGGTCGAGAAGCTCGTGCGCCAGATCGGGATGGTGCACGCGGACGATCCGCGCCATCAGCTCGCGATCGGGAAATTCGATGTAGTGGAAGACGCAGCGGCGCAAGAACGCGTCGGGCAGCTCCTTCTCGGCGTTGGACGTGATCACCACGAAGGGGCGCTCCCGGGCGACGATCTCGTCGCCCGTCTCCGCGATGCGAAAGCGCATCCGATCGAGCTCGTGCAAGAGATCGTTCGGGAACTCGAGGTCCGCCTTGTCCACCTCGTCGATGAGCACGACTCGACGCTCCCGCGCCGCGAACGCCTCGCCCAGGGGGCCGAGCTTGATGTAGCGGCGGATGTCGCGGACGTCGCCGTCGCCGAAGCGCGAGTCGTAGAGGCGCTGGACGGTGTCGTAGACGTAGAGCCCGTCCTGCGCCTTGGTGGTGGACTTCACCGGCCAGTGGATGAGCGAGAGCCCGAGGGCATTGGCGAGGGCCTCCGCGAGCTGGGTCTTGCCCGTGCCTGGCTCGCCCCGGACGAGGAGCGGGCGCTCGAGCGCGAGAGCGCAATTCACCGCCGATTCAAGCTCGGGCGAGGTCAGGTAGGCGTCGGTGCCGCGGAAGCGGAAGAAGTCCATCCGTACGTTCTAGCAGGGGCCCGTCAGACCAGCACTCCCCGGTAGAAGAGCTGGGCGATCGGCCAGGCGAGCGCGCCGAGCGCCGCGCAGGCGCAGGCGGCTACCGGGACCGGAGCGTCGTCGAGGAGCACCAGGGCCGGAACGAAGAGCGCCTCGGAGCGCGCCAGCTCCACGTTCTTGAAGAAGAGAGGGAACAGCCAGAAGACCGCGCCGCACCCGAGAAGGAGGAGGTCGCGACCGCGCGGGCCGCGCCAGACGCAGAAGATGGCGAGCGCCACGAAGAGCGCCGCCACGAGGAGCGTCTCCGCACCGACGACGTCACGGCGCTCCGCCTGGGCCACGATCCTGGAAAACGGCGAGACGATCCTGTGATCGTACTTCGCCTGCACGCGGAGGAAGGCGTCCCAGGCGCCGAGCTTCCCTTCATGCCAGGCGAACACGGCCACGAGGCCCGCGGTGGAAAGTCCGCCGGCCACGACCGCGCGCCCGACGCGCTGCACCACGCTGCCTGGACGCGAGAGCGCCCACAGGGCCGCGACCGGAGCGATCAAAAAGCCCGTCGAGTACGACGCCGCCGCGGCGGCGCCGCTCAGGCCCGCCAGGGCGAATCGGTCGCGCAAGAGCAGCCACAAAGAGAGCGCCACGAAGAACGCGCAGAGGGAGATGGGAAACACGGCGTGGAAGTAGATAGCCCCCGGCGCCAGCGCGCAGGCGAGGAGCGCGAAGAAGCTCTTGCGCTCGAAGAGACCGTTCCAGAGGAGGACGAGGAGCGCGATCTCGAATCCGGCAGAGATCGCCACGCCGGCGACCAGCGGGGTTGCGCCCGCACGGACGGCAGCGGCGATGAGCGCCGGATAACCTGGCATCCACCCCGCATTGCCGCACCAGCCTTCCGGCGCGTAACCGATGCGCGCGCACTCGACGAGGTCGTATCCGCGCGCGGCGATCGAGAGGTACTGCCCCGAGTCCCAGCGCCGGAAGAGCCCGGGGGCGAACGGCGGGTACCCCTCCGCGCGCGCCGCCGCCGCGAGCAAGAGCCGTGCGGCGGCGAAGGCGCCGAGCGGGACCAGCACTTTGCGCATGGCTCGGAACCTGTAAGCTGCTTTACGCCCATGCGCCAGCGCGCCGTCTCGATCGCCTGCTGCATCGGGGTCGCGCTCGCCTTCGCTTCTTCCACCGTGCTCCGCTGCTCGAACCGGGGCTGCTCGTCGGTGCTCGATCGCCCGAGCGAGACGGACGACACGCGACAGTTCCTAATGATGTGGGAAGTGTCGCGGGTTTCGCTGCGCGACTTCGGCGAGCTTCCTTCCTGGAATCCGTATCACTGCGGCGGCGTCGTCCATTACCTGGATCCGCAGGTACCCTTCCCCGGCCCGCTCTTCTTCTTGCTTTTCGCGTTCGTTCCCGCGGTCGTGGCGATCAAGCTGTGGAACTTCCTGCATCTCGTCGCGGGCGCACTCGGCGCTCGTGCGCTCGCACGGGACTCCGGCGCGGATCCGCCTTCGCAAGTGGTGGCGGCCGTGTTGATGATCGCGGGGGGCGGAGTCGCCGAGCACCTCGGCGGCGGCCAACTCTGGTACACGCCGTTCTTGCTCCTGCCCTGGGCGCTCTGGGCGCACCGGCGCGCTTTGCACGACCGGCGGTACGCGGTCCTTTGCGCGGCGATCTTCGCCCTCGCGGTCCTGGAAGGCGGCGTGTACCCGGTGCCGCTCGGGGTCTGCGCGATCGCGTTCGATAGCCTCTTGCGAATCGGCAGCCCGGCCGAGCGACGCGGCCTCGCCCGCTCCTTGCCCATGTTCGCCGTGCTGTTCCCGCTCCTCGCGGCGGTAAAGCTCGTCCCGGTGCTCGCCTTCCTGCGGCGGACTCCGCGGCTCGTCCCGCTCGACGATGGGATGGACCTCGCCGAAGTCCTCGCGGCCTTCACCACGCGGCAGCATCCGCGCGCGTTTCCACCCCACGTCTACGTCTGGCCCGAGTACGACGCGTATGTCGGGATCCTCGCGCTTCTGCTCGCGGCCTTTGGAGCCGCGCTCGCGCTCTCGCGCCGCGATCGCCGGATCGATCTCGTCGTCCTCTTGCTCCTCCTCTGGTGCGCCCTCGGCGACGTCCCGGGCCTTTCGCTGTTCCGGCTCCTGCACGAGTTGCCCATCTACCGTTCGCTGCGCGTGCCGTCGCGGTTCTTCTACCCGGCGACGATCTTTCTCGCGCTCCTCGCCGCGACGGCGCTCACCGCGATCGGGCGGGCACGCTCCTCGTTCGCACGCGCGGCGCAGATCGCCATCGTCGCGTTCGTTGCCGTGGACGTGATCTCGGCGAACGCGCCGCGGCTCCAGCAAGGGGCCGGAATGCCCGTCCCGCTCGCGTCCCCGAGTCGCGATTTCCACCAGGAGGCACGGGTCGATTACCGGCTACTGCCGCTCTTTCCGCAGCGCGGGATCGGAACGGCAGCTTGTTACGGCGGATTCGATTGGCCGGTGTCGCGGGCGCTCTGGTTCGGGCGCGTCGCGCAGCAGCGGGTCGAGCCTGTGACGGCAGGAAGCGCGGAGCTGTTGCGCTGGTCCCCGAGCGAGCTTCGCCTGCGGATCTCGCTGGAGGCGCCCGCGCGCTTGATCGTGAACCAGAACTTCGATCCGGGATGGCAAGCCTCGCGCGGGACGGTGCTCGCGGTCGCAGGTCTCCTCGCCGTCGACCTCGACCCCGGCGAGCACGAGCTGATTTTGAAGCATCGTCCCGAAGGCTTCGTGCTGGGACTCGCGCTGACGGCGCTTGGCGTCGTGCTCTCCGTCATTTTCGCGACCGTGCGAGGAGCGCCTCCACGTCGAGCGGAGCCACCGTCGTCGGCGGCCCGCTCGTGACGGTCGCGTTCAGCTTGCGGATCCGTGCGCCCGGAGCGGAGGCCTGCGCACGCGCGCAGTCTAGCTCGACTTCTGCGCGTTCTGCGCGTCGGCCTTCTTCAGCTCTTGATTCGGCGCGATGTGCACCTCGACCCGCCGGTTCTGCGTGCGGCCCTCGGCGGTCGAGTTGTTCTGGAGGGGCTTGTCCTCGCCCCAGCCCTTCGCGGTGAGACGCGACCTGTCGACGCCGTCCGAGACGAGTACCTGGATCACGCTCTGCGCTCGCTGCTCGGACAGCTTCTTGTTGTGCGCGGCGCTTCCACTGCTGTCGGTGTGGCCTTCGACGACGAGGACGGTGTCCGGATAGTCCTTGAGGACGCGGGCGAGGTCGGCGAGCTCAGTGGTGGCGTCGTCCTTGAGCGCCGTCTTGTCGACGTCGAAGAGGATCGCGCTCTTGAACCGCACGATCAGCTTGTCCCCTTCGCGCTCGATGGTGGCCGTCTTCACGTCCCTCTTGAGGGCTTCCTCCTGCATGTCCATGTAGTGGCCGATGACGGCTCCGGCGACTCCCCCGGCGGCCCCGCCGACGGCCGCTCCGATGGCCGCTCCCTTCCAGCCGCCGATGAGCGCGCCGATGCCGCCGCCCGCGGCCGCGCCGCCGCCTCCTCCTATGGCGGCGCCGGTCCGCGCCTTGGTGGCGCAACCCAGGGGAGCGGCCAGGACCACGGCGAGGCTCGTAGCGAGCAGTCGTTTCATGCGTACCTCCGCGACAAGACGCGCGAAGAATACACATGGCCACCGTGTGAACTTAACGTACACTCCCCGGGCTGCGCGTCGCTCGGCCGTCAGCTTCCCTCGCCGTCCTGGAAGTCGGCGGCCTCGATGGCCGGATCGACGGGATCCTCCGGCTTGTCCGCCACCCTCGGCTGCGGCGGCGCTGGAGGCGGTGTCAGATCCGCCTTCTGCACCGGCGCGGCCGGGGCTTGCGGCGGCTCCGTCTTCTCCCGCGGCATCGTGAAGGCGAGCGCGATCCCCGTCGCCACCGCGACCACCCCCACCAGCATCATCGAAATACGCGCCATTTCATGGTCCTCCTGTCCTGCAGGACCTCCCTTTCACGGCGCGTGCCGGGGCATGGGCTCTCTCAGCGCGCGGCGCGCGGGCCGGGCGGGGTCGATGATTCGTAGATAGATCGCATAGAGGCGGTCCATCGCGTAG
>JBJMQD010000027.1:0-12638 GCA_045802855.1 Myxococcales bacterium
GCCCCGGCGACGGAGGGCAATCCGTAGCTCTTCCCCATCTGCCGCGCTCTTCCTGCGCGGCAAGGAGCCGTCGTGAGCACCAGCCTCCGCACAGTCGCCCGCGCTCCGGACAGCGAGATCTCCGCCGAATTGCTCGTCCGCATGCACGAGCTGATGGTGAAGGCCCGCGCCCTCGAGGAACGGCTGATCCAGATGTACAAGCAGGGCGACGGCTACTTCTGGATCGGCGGCCCCGGGGAGGAGGCGTTCAACGTTCCCCTCGGGATGCTCGTCTACAAAGGGAAGGGCCCGCAATACGATTACTGCCATTTCCATTACCGCCAGAGCGGCACCTGGCTCGCGATGGGCGGTGACCCGATCGACGCGCTCCGGCAGATGAAGAACACGGCGACCGATCCCTTCTCGGGCGGCCGCAACTTCGTCGGCCACTACAGCAGGCGCGAGTGGAACGTCGTCCCCGTCAGCTCGCCCATCGAGGTGCAGCACTCGATGGCTCCGGGGACGGCGATGGCGCAGAAGCGCGCGGGCGGGCGCGGGATCACCATCGTCACGGGCGGCGACGCGGGCACTGCCGAGGGCGATTTCTCCACCTGCCTCATCTGGTCGTCGCGGCCGGTCAATCCGCTCCCGGTCCTCATCATCGTCACCAACAACAAGTGGGGAATCTCGACGCCGTTCCAGATGCAGCACGGCGAGAAGCGGATCAGCGATCGGGGCAAGGCGTTCGGGATCGAGACGAAGACCATCGACGGCAACGACCCCGAGATCTCCTATCGCGAGATCGCGCAGGCGATGGAGTACGTGCGCCGCGAGCGCAAACCCTTCCTCCTCGAGGCGATCGTGTCGCGCCTCTACGGCCATTCGAGCGCCTCGGGAGCGAACCGGATGAACGACGAGGCGGACTGCCTGGTCGGCTTCGAGCGCAAGCTCGAGGAGCGTGGGATCCGCTCCCGGAAGGAGATGGACGACCTGCGCAAGCGCTTCACCGTTCAGCTCCAGGAGGCCCACAAGAAGGTGCGTCTCGAGCCGCAGCCCGACGGCAAGACCATCTACGACCATGTCTTCGCCGACCACGACGTGGTGCGGGAGGGCTGAGCCCATGTCGAACATGGTGCAGGCGATCCGGATGGCGCTGCACGTGGCGGAAGAGCGCCACGGGCTCACCGACGTGTTCGGCGAGGACGTCGGTCCGCCGCTCGGCGGGGCCTTCACGGCGACGCAAGGGATCAAGTGCGCGTGGAACTCGCCGCTCGACGAGCGCGGCATCGTCGGCGCCGCGATCGGGCTCGGGCTCGCGGGCTGCCGCAACGTCGCCGAGATCCAGTTCTGCGACTACGCCTTCAACACCATCGACCTCTTGAAGCTGGGCGGGATGATGTACTGGGTCTCGAACGGCGACTGGAACCTCCCGATGACCATCATGACCCCGGTCGGGTCGGGCATCCGCGGGAGCATCTACCATTCCCACAGCTTCGACGCGACCGCGACGCATATCCCCGGCTACAAAATCGCCATGCCCTCGACGCCGCGGGACGCGTACGGGCTTTTGCTCTCCTGCATCGTCGATCCGAATCCCTGCTTCTTCCTCGTCCCCAAGGCGTTGATGCGAGCACGCAACGCTCACGGAGAGGAGATCCCCGGAGAGCCGGGCGACGACAGGGCGCTCAGCAAGATGATCGACGCGCCGGTCGGCGACCGCAGCAAGTGGCAGCCGCAGTGGCCCGAGACGCCCGACCTGTTCGTGCCGTTCGGCGAAGCGCGCACGGTCCGTCCGGGACGGGACATGACGGCGGTCAGCTACGGCCGCACGCTGCCATTGTGTGTAAAGGCCGCCGAGGAGCTTGCAAAAGAGGATCTGGAGGTCGAGGTGATCGACCTCCGATCTCTCTTCCCGTTCGACTGGGAGCGGATCAAGGAATCCGTCTCGCGCACGGGCCGCGTGCTCTTCGTCAACGAAGATACCGAGGTGACGAACTTCGGCGAGCACCTCGCGCGCCGGGTTACCGAAGAGCTTTTCTATCACCTCGCCGCGCCGCCGAAGGTGCTGGCCGGCGCCTTCGTGCCAGGTATCGGCCTCGCGGACAACCTGGAGATGGCATCCGTGCCGCAGCTTCCGTCCATCAAGCAGGCGATGGTCGACCTTCTGGCGATGGAGGCCTGAGGGGGTCGGCCTCGATCGCGAACGTCATTCCCGCCGCGCGCAGGCGCTCGATCAAGCGGTTTCCCATCGCCGAGGCGGGTGTCAGGACGCCGTGGCGCGGCTCGAGTTGGTCGCGATCGAGCGCGAGGCACAGAGCTGATTCGCCCAGCATCTTGGCCGTCTCGCCGTAGCCCGGATCGCTCGTGCCCTCGACGCGCGCGACGGCCCTGATCGGCGCTTTGCCGTCGCCCTCGCCCACGATGCGGACGCGAAAGAAGCCGGCATCGCGCTGCGCCTTTCCGGGACCCTGGCCCGGCGCGGGCAAGAGAGGCTTCAAGATCGATCTTCCTGGCCCCGTCGACCCGAGCGTCACGAAGGCGGCGACACCCGCGCTGAAGGCGGCCGCGGAAGCAGCGCCTTTCGCGCCCTTGCCGAACACCATCGCCTCCCGGTAGCGGAAATCCTTTCCATATCGATATCCGGTGATGGCGTTGGTGCGGCGCACCACGCGGGTATTGATCGCCGCCATCACGAAGGGGCCGGTCCAGGCGCCGATGAGCGGCTCGAACTTCGGGATCATCTGGTCGCCGTGGTCGGGACCGCGATCTTTGTCGCGGTCGGGGATCAGCGCGTACGGATCCCCCATCAGGCGTCGTTGTTGCCGGTCGCGGCTCGCCTGTTCGAGCATCGCCAGCATCGAGGCGATGGTGCCGCCGCTCACGCCGCCCTTCATCGGGCCGACGAAGAAAGACGCCCTCTGCAGCTTCCGTCCTTGCTGGTCGAAGTGCCCGGCGAGCAGGTGCACGCCGAGATCGGACGGAATCGAATCGAACCCGCAGCAGTGGACGATGCGCGCGCGGGTCTCCCCGGCGCGGGCGTGGTTCCGATCGATCGACTCGCGAATGAAGTTCACCTCGCCGGCGAGATCGCAATAGTCGGTACCTTGCTCGGCGCAGGCCGCTGCCAACTCCCGGCCGTGCACGGCATACGGACCGACGGTGGTGCAGACGACGCGCGCGTCCTTCGCCACCACGGCGAGCGCGTCGGGATCGGCGGCGTCGGCGACGAGGACCTCCAGGGCCGCCAACGCAGGGTAGCGTCCGGCGAGGTCCGACTTCACTTGCTGGAGCTTTTCGCGGCTGCGCCCGGCGATCGCCCAGCGCAGGGTGGGCGCTCTTTGCGCGAGGTAGTCGGCGACGAGCCGGCCGGTGAAGCCGGTCGCGCCGAAGAGGACCACGTCGAGCCTGCGAGACTGGCCGTACTCCGTCATCGGGCGATGGTAGCAAGCCCGCGACTTCGACGCCGCCGGGTGGGCGGAGTACCGCTCCACCCGGCAGTAAGCAGACGGCGGCTAGTGCGAGTACTCGTCGATGATGAGCGTGGCGGCGTTCGAGAAGCCCGAGCCGCAGGTCTCGCTCATCAGCGTGGCGTAGCAGGAGGGGGTCGAGTTCGTGTTCTGGAACCGATCCAGCTGCTGCGGGGCCATGCAGAGGGCGCCCTTCGGTCCCCACTCCGCCTCCCCCATCCAGGTCTCGGTATCGGTCTGGACGCCGAGGCGGTCGTAGATGTTGATGAGCGTCCCGTCCACGGTGAAGCTGGTTCCGTCGCCGCAGTAGTCGGCGCGCAGGACCCGGGTGCAGGTCTGGAAGTAAGGCTCCAGCGGCGCGGGCGAGGTCACCCACGGCTGGTATCCCATCTCGACGCACTTGGCCGCGGCATAGTGGCGGCAGGTAGGGGTGAAGACCGGGCCGCTCGAGTCGTACACGCCGCCCGTGCTGGTGCCCTGCGAGTAGTCGAACTGGCCGTTGACCGGGATGGCCATTACCGGCGAGCCGTCGGCCTCGGTCCCGCAGAGCGACACCCACCCGGAGTCCGTCTCGTACGACACGGCGTAGCTATTGAGGTCGCCGCCCGCAGTGGAGAGGAGGGCGTACTGGTCGAACCGAACGTTCAGGTTGGTGCCGTCGGAAAGCTGCCCGTGGAACACGGCGTGGGCGAAATCGGCCGGGTTCAGATTCGTGCCGCCGAGCGAGCCGGTGAAGACGGTGCCGTTCAGCGAAACGCCCTCCGCGGTCGCGCCGTCGATCTGCGGCGAGTCCCACTGCACGCTCATCAGATAGACGTCGGTAAGATCGGTACCGTTGATGCTCTTGCCGTTCAGCATGGAGCCGTTGATCGATTTTCCGTTGATCGACTTCCCGTTGATCGACTTGCCGTTGATCGACTTTCCGTTCGCGGTGACGACCTCGACGCCGCGCGCGCGCGCGGAAAGCTCGTTCGCGGCATTACCGCCGCAAGCGGCGACGAGTGCCGCGGCCGCGCAGGCGATCGCGCGGGGACCATTGATCCGGACGAATCCGGAGACCATGCTCTTCTTGGCTGACATTCTTTGTGCTCCCTTCCAGGCGAGCAGAATTACTAGAGGAATCCAAACGCACTCAAGGCGCGGGGGTGGGCGATCAGCGAGCGTCAAACTTCCAGCACGCGATTGATGTGGACCGCCATGACTTTGACGCCAAGAATGAGCGTTTTGGATTTGTTAATCACGGAAAGTTCCAGTCGCATACAGCGGCGACCGAGCGAGCAGGCGCCCGGCGGCCTTACCGGGGAGCGGGATCGAGCCGCGTTCGCGGGAAATTCCCGTTCCACATCGTGTGTGGCGGGGGTCCGGCCCGTGGTACGACGCGCCGTGCTCCGCATCCGCGCCGCCTACATCGCCTGCTGCGTGCTCTGGGGATCGAGCTGGATGATGATCAAGATCGGGCTACGGGATTTGCCGCCCTTCTTGTTCGCCGGCAGCCGCATGATCCTGGCGAGCGCGGTGCTCCTTCCCTTTGCGATCCGCGCTGGACTGCGCGGTTACAGCCGGCGGACCTGGGGGTTCTTGATCGGCCTCGGCCTCCTGCAGATCGGCATCCCGTATGCGCTGCTTTTCTCGGGCCAGCAATGGGTTCCGTCCGCGCTCGCGGCGGTCCTCTTCGCCACGTTCCCGGTCTGGCTGGCGCTTCTCGCCCATGCCTTCCTTCCGGATCAGCGGCTCACGACGAGGAACGTGCTCGCCGCGCTGCTTGGCGTTCTGGGAATCGCGGTGATCGAGATCCCGGCGCTGGGCGGACAGACGCTTTCGCCCCGGGTCGCGGCGGGCGGAGCGCTGGTGGTGAGCGCATCCATGTTGATCGCTTTCGCCAACGTCCTCGTACGCAAGGAGTTGCGAGGCCTGCCCCCGGTGGTCGTCACGTTCGGGCAGGTGCTCTCCGGGGCTCTCTTCCTCGTCGCGCTCGCGAGCGCTCTCGAAACCGGCCGGGCCGCTTCGTTCACGCCGCGAGCGGCGATCGCGGTCGTGTACCTCGCCGTGTTCGGAACCGTCGTCACCTATCTGCTGTTCTTCTGGCTGTTCCCTCGCGTGCCGATGTCCGCGATCGGAGCCATCCCGCTCCTCGATACATCGATCGCCGTCGCGCTCGGAGTCATCGTGCTGCGCGAGCGTGCAGGGTGGCCGCTCTTCGTCGGCGGTGCGCTCGTGCTGTCGGGCGCGGCGCTCGCAAACGAGCAGACAGCGCCGCAGGGGAGCTGAAACGGTGCGCGTTGGTCAATCCACCAGCTTTCGCAGGAAGTAGACCATCTCCAGCGCCTGCGTGCGGGCTGTCTCTTTCAGATTGGCGCCCGCGCCGTGGCCCCCTTCGATCACCTCGTAGAAGAGATACGGCTTGTGCATGGCTGCAAGCTTCGCGGCGAACTTCCGCGCGTGCTGGGGGCCGACCCGGTCGTCCTTGGTCGTGGTCCAGATGAAGGGTTCGGGATAGTCGACGCCGGATTTGAGATTCGCATACGGCGAAATCCTGGCCAGGAAGGCACGCTCCTCGGGATTCGACACGCTGCCGTATTCGCCCACCCAGGAGGCGCCGGCCTGGATCTGCTCGAAGCGCAGCATGTCGAGGAGCGGTACCTGGATGTCCACGGCCCTGAACAGCTCCGGATGCTGGGTGAGCGTAACCCCCACGAGCAGCCCGCCGTTGGAGCCGCCTTCGATGCCGAGCCGGCGGGGGCTGGTGATCTTGCGGGCGATGAGGTCGCGCGCGACCGCGGTGAAATCGTCATAGATGATCTGGCGATGGGTCTTGAGCCCCGCCTCGTGCCAGGCCGGCCCGAACTCGCCGCCGCCCCGGATGTTGGCGACGACATAGACTCCGCCGCGCTCGAGCCAGAGCTTGCCGACGATGGCGCTGTAGCGGGGCAGGAGCGAAGCGTTGAAGCCGCCGTAGGCGTAGAGGACGGTCGGATTCGAGCCGTCGAGGGTCATCGCCTTCGGGTGGACCACGAAGTAGGGGATGCGGGTTCCGTCGCTCGAGGTCGCCTGGAACTGCTCGACCACGTCCTTCGACGCGTCGAATTTGGCGGGCAGGCTCTTGATGACGCGCGCCGTGCCGGCGGCGGCGTCGCCGAGCAGCAGGGTCGGCGGCGTGAGGAAGCTGGTGACGTTCAGGAACATGCGCTCGCTGTGCGGGTCGGTCGTGACCAGGCCGATCGCGGAATTGTCCGGCAGGGCTATCTGCCGGTTCGTCCACCCGCCGTTCGCGGCTGGCGTATAGACGAAGGCGCGACCGCGCACGTTCTCGTTCACGATCACCGCCAGGTGCGATCGCGTCGCCGCGGCCTCCGCGATCGATTCCCGCGGGCCCGGCGCGCGGATGAGCGCCGGTTTCAGATGCGCCGGATCGGCCCGCATGGCGGCGGCCTCGAGCGAGACCAGCGCGCCGGACGGCAAGGTCTGCCCAGAGACCGTCCAGTCCTCCAGCAACCGGAGCACCACGCGGCCGGAGACCATGTCCTGCAATCGGATCTTGCGCGGGAGGGCGAGCTTCGCCGCGCCCGCCGGGCCGACCACGTCGTACTCCGCCTCGAACGTGGAGAGGGGCCGCTCGATGAGGGTGAGGCGGCCGCCCGTGCCGTCGTGCAGGGAAAGCGGCGATACGCCGTAACCGCCGTCCTCGCGGGAGCCGCGAAAGACCTCCACCGCCGCGGACAGCGGCTGCCCCCGCTTCAGGCGTTTCACCACGAACGGATAGCCCGCGGTGGTGAGCTGCCCGGGCTCCCACTCGCGAGAGACGAGGAGCGTGCTGCTGTCCTCCCAGGCGATGGTCTGCTTGCCCCGGGGCAGGTGGAAGCCGCCTTCGACGAAACGACCCGCTGCGATCGTCTGCTCTGGCCTTTGGCCTCCGCCCGTCGCCGGCAAACCCGGCTCCTCCACGTCGAGCTCGCGGATGGTCACGGCGTCCTCGCCGCCGTCCGACAGATTGACCACGCAGTGGCGTTCCTCGGGCCAGGCGCAGTCGGCGTCCTTCCAGACCCAGTTCGCTTTCTCGGCCTTGGCGACGGCGTCGAGGTCCAGCACGGTGGTCCAGCTGGGCTGAGGGTTTTTGTAATCGTCGACCGTCGTGCGCCGCCAGACGCCGCGTACGTGATCGGTGTCCTGCCAGAAGTTGAAGATCGCGCCTTCGAGAAACCGGGGCTCCGGGATGCGGTCCTTGGCCTCGGCGATCTTCAGCGCGTCGTCGTAGAGGCCCTTGAAGCGCGGATCGGCCTCGAGCACCTCGAGGGTACGGGCGTTCTCGGCGCGGACCCACTCCATGGCGCGGGCCCCGTTCAGCTCTTCCAGCCAGAGGAAGGGATCCTGGCCGTCGGCGGGAGCGGTTTGCGGCTCGGCGAGGGCGCGACCCGCCAGGGCGAGCGCGGCCGCCGCCGCGAATTTTGCGAAGGGTAACTTCATGGACGCGGCTCCCGATCACGTCAGGTAAGGGCCGCGAGAAGGTATCATCCGTGAATGAACGTGTCCGGCTGGCGTCCAGACCCGCATGAAGCGGGTACTCGCATTGGCCTTTGTCGTGGCCGCCTGCGCGAGGTGCGCCGGGAGCGAAGCAGGCGCGACGCCAGCGCCCGGTCCGGACACTCCCGGCAGCGGCATCCTCTTCGTGGGCAACAGCCTCACCTACACCGAGGACCTGCCGGGTCTCGTCGCGGCGCTGGCGACCGCCGCCGGGCGCCCCGTGGCGACCGCGAGCGTCGCCTATCCCGACTACAGCCTCGAGGACCACTGGAACCGCGGCGACGCCCTGCGCGCGATCGCCCGCGGCGGCTGGAGCGCGGTGGTCCTGCAGCAGGGGCCTTCCAGCCTCGACGACAGCAGGATTCTGCTCCGCCGCGACAGCGCTCGTTTCGACCAGCGCATCCGCGCGGCGGGCGCGCGCACCGCGCTGTTCTCGGTGTGGCCCGAATCCGCTCGCCGTTCTGCGTTCCCCGCCGTCGCCGAATCGTACCGGCTCGCGGCGAGCGACGTCGGCGGAGTCTATCTGCCTGTCACGCAGGCCTGGCTTCTAGCGTGGGCCCAAGACCCCTCGCTTCCGCTCTACGGTCCGGACGGATTCCATCCTTCGCCGCACGGCTCGTATCTCGCGGCACTCGTCATCGCGGCGGTCTTGACCGGCGCATCGCCGCAGGCGATGCCCGCGCGCGTGGTCCGGCCCGGAGGCGCCGTTCTCGCGATCCCCGAACCCGCGGCGAGCGTCCTGCGCGCCGCGGCCGGGGCTTCCATCGCGGGCCAGCCGTCGTCCGACGGCCGGCAGCAACCGCGACGAGGGGCGGGCAGCGGGCCCTCAGTTCACCTGCAGGGTGTCGCCGGACATGGGCAGGTCTTCCGTATCGTCGAGGAGGAACCGCTCGACGCCGCCCTCGCTGACGTGCACGGTCTGCAGGCCGGTATTGAAGAAGAAGGTAGAGCCACCCTTGACGTTCGCCCTCAGGGCGAACGTGACGCTCGAAGGTCCGACCGCGAGCGGCGTCGTGAGGGGAATCTCGAAGACGGCCTTGGCCGCATTCGGGCGCCAGGTCGAGCCGTCGTTGGTGCCGACGACGACGCCCGGCGCTCCACGGCCCGCAGGATAGGCGACGAGCTCGAAGGTGGTGACGCTCCCGACGGGAAGGTTGCCGGTCACCTGGAATCGCATCCGCGTGATGCTGGCGCCGGTAGCGGAGCCGGAGCCCACCTGGAACACCAGCGTCTCGGCGCCCTGTGCCGGAGCGGCGAGCGGCTGCGAGGCCGAGAGTTTCGTGAAGGTCCACGGCGCTGCCTGGGCGCTCGCGGCAGCGAGGACGAGGATAGCGACGACTGCGCAGCGATTTGTAGTCTTCAAGCGTTCCCCCTTTGTTGGTGCGATCGACTATGTCTGACGCCGCGACCCTGCGCCGCACGCCGAAAATCGCTGCGGAATGTTTTTCATGCCGCGCAAGGAATGCGCGCAGGAATCGCGATCTCTCCACTCGGAAGCGTTTCGCGCCCGCTGGATTTGCGCTAACCGCCCGGAGCGACTGCGACGAGGTTGTCGTCCGGCTGCCGGTCGACGAGCTCGTCCACCGGATCGATGCCGGCTTTCGCGGGCACTTTGTCGACGACCAGGGTGACCCGCGCCGCTCCCGACCGCAGGCGCCGCGTCGTAAGCGCAAGCGCGTTGCCGCTCGCATCGATGACCCCGACCGGGATGACGTCGTCCATGGGAACTTCGTGCTCGGCGCCCGCCTCGTCCGCGTGCACCTTCTTCAGAACGAGGTCCATGGTGACGTCGAAGCGGCCGTCGGGTCTCTTCACGTATCGCGCCGAGACCGCGTGGTTCTCGTACAAGGTGATCCGCTCGAAGTCGTCGGTGAGGACGTACTGCAGCTCGGCGGGCGTCTGGCGGCGGAGCGCCTCGAGCAGCACGCGCGAAGTCGGATAGGGCGGTCCCTTGAAGGCATGCGCCGCGATCACTTCGCGCAGCGCGCGGTTCACCGCGTCCTCGCCGAGAAGGTCCTGCAGCTGGTACATGACGAGGCTGCCCTTGTTGTAGTGGATGTATCCCTGGTCCTCGACGCGCAAAAGCGGCAGCTCCTTCTTCTTCTCGGCTCCGCGGCCGGACAGGTACCGGTCGAGGTCGTAGTGGAGGAAACGCCGCATCGCGAGGGGGCCGTAGGCGCGCTTCATCACCATCAGAGCCGAGTACTGCGCGAGCGTCTCCACGAGGACCGTCGAGCCCTGCACGTCGGCGGAGACCACCTGGTGCCCCCACCACTGGTGCGCCACCTCGTGCGCGGTTATGTAATACGGGTAGTCGATCGCGTCGGGCGTGTCGCGCTCGACCTTGGCGATGAAGCCTACCGATTCGGAGTAGGGAATCGTGCTGGGGAACGACTCCGCGAAGGTCGCATATCCCGGAAACTCGACGATGCGGATGACGCGATACTGGTAGGGCGAGAAATTCGAGGTGCAGTACTCGAGCGATGCCTTGATCGAGCTCACCATGCTTTTGAGGTCGTAGGCGTGCGCCGGGTGGTAATCGATCTCGATGTCGACGTTCCGGAAGCGATCCGTAAGGACCGCGTATCGCGCCGACAGGAACGCATAGTGGTTGAAGATGGGCCGGGCGGCGGCAAAGCGGAAATGGCGGCGCCCGCTCGCAACCCATTCGCGCTGCAATTCGCCGGGCGCGACGACGCGCTGGTCGAGCGAGGTGCTCACCGTCGCCTCGAACCCGATGAAGTCGGAATCGCGGAAGGCGTAGTTGTCCTTCACGCCTTCGGGATCGTCGAGGTCGCGGTAACGCTCGCGAGGAGCCAGCCGATGCTTGCGCCGCACTTCGTCGTCGATCAGCTCGGTGTGGTCGGTGTAACCGAGCCCCGGGAAGTAGTCCACGTCGAGAAAGGTCCCGTTCTCGACGATGCGGGTGTCCGTCGGGCCGTCCTCGAATCCGCGGTTCGCGTAGGTGATCGCGTAGGACATCCGCGTGCGCGCTCCGGGGGCGAGCGGCCGGTCCAGCCGGTAGACGTAGACGCCGCGGTCCTTGTCCGAGATCTCCTCCGCCTGGCCGCCCTCGAGCGCGACCTTGCGGACGGTGGCGGTGCGCGGAAGGCGAACGATGATCCGGTCCACGAGCCCTGGGTTCCCGTTCCTGAGCTCGTCCTCGCCTTCGATCTCGACCCGCCGCTCCTCCGGGTACAGATCTACCTTCAGCGAGACGGCGGTGATGCGAGGCTGCGGGACCGCCGAGAGCTTCTCCTTGTAGAGTCGCTCGTAGTCCGCGACGAGCTCGTCGCGGGCGTAGGCGTTCCGGTAGACGTTGCGAACGTGGGTGTTCCAATGGATATACCCGCCGCTCGCGACGGCCACCGCCGCGGCGAGCCCCATCGCGACCGCCGGGAACCGCCGCTTCGCCTCGTTCCATCGCGCCCGGAAGCGCGAAGGCGTTCCCCGCACCCAGAAGAGCCCGGCGGCGAGCGCCAGGATGGCCGCCATCGCTGACCAGTACACTTCGAACCAGAAAAGCGGAGCGGCGAAATGGCCGAAGCCGTTCATGTCCGAGTAGGGATGCGGCGGAGCGCTGGCGAATCGGTAGAGATGGTTCTCCGCGCCCATCGAAGGCAGGAGCAGGCTCACCGCCAGGTACACGATCATCGCGAAGTGGCCGACGTATTTGTGATCGGCAAGGACGTGGACGAGGAGCGCGAGACAGCACAGACAGACGAGATTCACGAACTGGATGCCGAAGAGCGTCTTCAAATACAGGCCGAGCTCGAAGTTCGTATAACCCTTCGCCGCCTGGATGGTGACGCTCGCGGCGAGCACCAAGCATAGCAGGATCGCCTCTACCATCACGAGCGCGACCAGCTTCGCCGGCACCACTACAGCCCGCGACGTCGGCAGCGCATCGGTAATCTGCGCGATCCGGACGTCGCGCTCGCGCCATACCACCTCGCCGGCGTACAGGGTCAAGATGGCGAGCAGGAAGACGCCGAAGGAGCCGCCGACGATCTGCACGACCCGGGCGGTGACGGGGTACGTCGGTGTTCCGTAAAGGCGTCCGATCTCCGGGATGGTGGAGGCGACGAAGAGCACGCCGGCGAGGACGAGGACGCCGAAAACGACGCTCTTCACGATCTCGCGCAATTCCAGCCGGACGATCGACCCGAAGATCCCGAGCCGGGCGCGGCGCGAGAAGTCGAGCCTCGCGGCGGGAAGCGCAACGACGGTGCCGGGAAGCGGCGGCGCAGCGTCTTCCTGTCCGGGCCGGACGTTCCTCGACGTGCGGGTGGCGAACCGGAAGCGGGCGTAGGTGAACCCGAGCAGCGCCAGGGCGGCGGAGAGCCAGACAGCGCGGTTGGCGAGGAAATGACCCGTCAAGCCGATGGGCCGCGCGTTCTTTTCCGCGACCGACCAGTAGTGGGTGACGTCGTCGAGCGCCTCGAGGCCGAAGGGATCGACGAACGCCGCGAGCGTGCGGCGCTCCACGTCGCCCGCGAGGTTGACGGCCATCAGGTAGCCGAGCAGCACGACGACGGCTCCGACGTAGACGGGCAGCATGCGCCGCGTGAGGGCCGCGAGGGAGAAGAAGACGGCGGCGGTGACGACCATGTTCGGGGCGAGCAGGAACGCGTACGGCCGCAGATACGTGGAGAACACCTGCGGCCCGACTCG
>JBJMQD010000075.1:0-4038 GCA_045802855.1 Myxococcales bacterium
GGATGAGGAGCGCTTCCGTCTCGCGCCGTTCGTCCGCGCCGCGCTGCACCTCTTCTTCCTGCGCTACCCGGCGGTCGTGGAGCGACGCACGACTCGCCTGCGAGCGGGCGAGGGTGTCGAGAAGCTCGCCGCGCTGCCTCCCGATCTCGGCTCCGCGCGCTTCCAGCTCCGAAGCCTCCGCGGCGAGCTTTTCCCGGCGGCCGGAGAGGTCCTGTCGCCTGCGCTCCAGGTTGACGAGGTTCGTGCGATGATTCGCGAGCCGGGTGAGGACCGACACCGCCGAGTGCCTCTCCTCCTCGACGGCCCGCTGGGCGGCATGGATGCGTTCCAGCGCGACGGCGAGATCGCGCTCGAGCAGCTCGCGGCGCGCCTCGTCTTCGGCGCCGGTATCGGCGAGCTTGCGTAGATCCTGGTGATGGCCTTCCTCTTCCCGGCCGAGGAGCTCGAGGCGGACGCCGAGGAGTCTCGTCTCCTCTTCGTGCTGTGACCTCCGCTGGGAGATCGCCTCGCGCTCGCGTCCGGCGAACTCGATCTCCTGCTCGGCGAGGCGGAGCTCCTTGTCCACCCCGTGGCTGCGCTCGGCGAGGGCCTGCACCTCGCGTTCGTCCTCGAGGAGCCGCAGCCTCTCCGCGGAGAGCCCGGAATCGAGCCGCGCAAGCTGGGCCTGGGCGACCTTCTCCTGCTCGACCGTCGAGTCCAGCTCCGCGGCCGCGACCCGGGCCTCCTCGTCGGCTGCGAGCCATCGCCGGGCGGCCGCCAGGATTTCCAGGCCTTTCAGCTCGCCGCGCAGCTCGCGGAACTTCTCGGCCTTCTTCGCGGCCCGCTCGAGCGACGAGAGCCGCCGCTGCACCTCTCCCACGACGTCCGAGAGGCGAAGGAGGTTCTGCTCCGTCGATTCGAGCTTCCGTTCGGCTTGCTTGCGGCGCGCCTTGTACTTCGTCACCCCGGCCGCTTCCTCGAGGATCGACCTGCGGTCCTCGGGCCTCGCGCTGACGATGAGCCCGATGCGGCCCTGCTCGATGATGGAGTACGCCCTGGTGCCGACGCCCGTGCCCAGGAACAACTCGGTGATGTCGAGCAGCCGGCAGGCGGCCTTGTTGATCTCGTAGCCGCTCTCGCCGGTGCGGAAGAGCCGGCGCGTGACGGTGATCTCGCCGAATCCCGCGTATTGGGGCGGGATGAGGCGGCCGTCATTCTGGAAGGTGAGCGACACCTCCGCCATCCCGGTGGGCGGGCGGGACTCGCTGCCGCTGAAGATCACGTCTTCCATGGAGCGGCCGCGCAGGTGCTTCGCGCTCTGCTCGCCCATCGCCCACCGGATGGCGTCGACCACGTTGGACTTGCCGCAGCCGTTGGGCCCGACGACGCCCGTGACGCCGTCGTCGAAGGAGAAGACCACCCGGTCGGCGAACGACTTGAAGCCGGAGATCTCGAGGCGCCGGATTTTCATGGACGGCGCGAAGATCCCCGAATCGGGATCGGGCGACAAGGCTTGTCTTGGGAGTCGAAAGATGGGGTGTGGTTCCGTCCGACGGATGGCCGTTTCATCGTGCCGGGACGCTAGCGCGAGGGTCCGACATCGACCTTCCGATTGCCCCGCGGAGGCCTCGGTCTCGACACGTGCGGGCTGTCCCGATCGCAGAAGCGAAGCTTCCGCGACGCCCAGGCGCCGCTATAGTCGACGCCGACCCGCGGCCCGCGCCAGAGCCTCGGCTTGCGCGCGCCTTCGGGCCGTCCGGCGAGGAAGAGCGCCGCCGCCGGATCGCAAAGGTCGTCGCCGTTCATCCCGAGGCCGATGCCGAATGCCTTGCAGAGGTTGCCGGGGCCGGTCGCGGAGTGCAGGAGGGGCAGGTCACCTGGAAACGGCTCCGCGGCACGCAGGAGGACCGCGTTCGCGTCGCTTCCGGGCCCGCAGACGGCGTTGAGCATCGGGTGGATGCCGTAGATCAGATAGACGTAGGCGTGTCCGGGCTCGCCGTACATCACCTCGGTCCGCGCGGTGCGGCCAGCGCGGGCATGGCAGGCGAGATCGTGCTCGCCGACGTACGCCTCCGCCTCCACGATGCGGCCGGCGCGCGCCTTGCGCCCCTCTCGACGGACGAGGAGGCACCCGACGAGATCGGGCGCGACGAAGCGCGCGTTGCGATCGAAGAAGGATCGGGAAAGCGGCTCGAGAGGGATCAGATCACGTCCGGCTCCAGCTCCGGCTTCTCGAACCGATCGTCGAGATAGATCTCGTAGGTGATCGATCCCTCCACGTACGGGAGCGCGGCGTTCATCCGCGCGAAGTCGGGATCGGCTTCGAGCTCCCGCTCCTCCTGCTCGAGCTTGCCGAGATCGGCGAAGGCGAAGCGCAGGAGCACGGTGTTCATGGCGCCGGAAAGGCCATAGAGGACTTCCGGCACGCAATACGCCCGCTTGCGGCGGTGCTCGCTGATCTTCTTCACGGCCCGCACGAACTCGTGCAGGTGTCCCTGTTTCACGACTCCACGGGAGAAGAGATAGGCAGCCATGTCTTCACTCGAGGGCCTGCGCGAGATCGGCGATCAGGTCCTCGGGATCCTCGAGGCCGACGGAGAGTCGCACCATCCCCTCGTCCACTCCGGCGCGGGCCAGTTCCTCGCGAGAATAGCCGGTATGGCTGAAGAGGATCGGTAGCGACGAGAGCGATTCCGTCCCGCCCAGGCTCGCCGCGCGGGCGATGAGCCGCTGCCGATCCCAGAAGCGGAAGGCCCGCTCCTTTTCGCCGAGCGAGAACGTCACCATCCCTCCGAAGGCCGACATCTGCTTGCGGGCGAGCGCGTGGTCCGGATGACTCTCGAGTCCGGGGTAGTACACGCGCCGGACGGCGGGATGCGCTTCGAGCCAGGTGGCGATCCGGAGGGCGTTTGCGCAGTGCCGTTCCATCCGGACGGGAAGGGTCTTGAGGCTGCGGAGGAGGTCGTAGGCGGCTTGCGGATCGACCGCCGACCCGAGCTTTCGCGACAGCACCCGGAGGGGCTCGATGCGCTCGCGCGACCCGAGCAATACTCCGAGCAGGTGGTCCGAATGCCCGTTGAGATACTTCGTCGCGCTGTGCATGACGATGTCGGCGCCGAGCTCGAGCGGGCGCTGCAGCACGGGCGGCCCGAACGTCGAATCGATGACGCTCACCGTTCGAGACTTCCGGCAGGCCTCCGCCACTCTGGCGACATCCACGATGCGCAGCGTGGGGTTCGTCGGCGACTCGAACACGCAAAGCGCGGCCGGCCGCTGTGCCACCTCGTTCGCCACCTCCTCCGGCGCCACGGGCCGCATCCGGACCGAGAACCGGCTGAGGACGTCGCGAAGCAGCTTGTACGTGCCGCCGTAGAGGGCGCTCGCGGCCACGACCTCGCTGCCCGCGGACGACAGGCCGAGCAGGGCGGTCGTCATCGCGCCCATGCCGCTCGCGAAGAGAATCGCGGCCTCGGCGCCTTCTAGACGCGCGAGGGCCGCCTCCGCCGCGCGGACGGTCGGGTTCTCGTCCCGCGAGTACATGTAGAGGCCGCTCTCGCCCCGCTGGTACGCCTGCACCTGCGCGACGCTCTCGAACTGGTAGGTCGTAGACTGGACGATGGGCGTGGTGAGCGGCGCATTGCCGCCCTCCGGCGCGCCCGCGTGCACCGCGATCGTCGCGATCCCTCGACGTGGCTCTCGCATGCTCCGCCTTGTAGCAACGGGGCAAAAAAAAAGCCCCCGGGCGGTATGCCCGGGGGCTTGAGGAAGTGAAGCGCCGTAAGCAGTCGGGGCGGCGGGGGGGGGGTACCACTCTCCGACAGGCGTCTTGCGCCTCGAGCCCGTATAGTGCAGTCGCCATGCCATCCCCCGGAATGCCTCGAATCAGGGGTTTAGATGCAGTTTACAGAATTTTGAGGTACAGACCCTTTCATTTCTGAAACGGCGTGTTGCACTGGTGAAAGATGCCTACATCCCCTACTGTAGCGCCAGCAGCTGTTCGAACTGGGCATTGCCCTTCAGCCCGTCGAACATGGGATCGGCCGCAATCCAGCTCCTTAC
>JBJMQD010000125.1:0-3578 GCA_045802855.1 Myxococcales bacterium
CGGAAGTCCGTCCCCTCGACGCGCGCGGCAACGCGCTGTCGGGCGACGCCCTCGCCATCGACTCCGACGGCTGCGTCCTCCTGAGCGAGGGCGGCCGCCTGGTCGCCGCGGTTGGTCTTCACGACGTTTGCGTCATCGACGCAGGCGACGCAGTCCTGGTCGTCCCGAAGGACCGCTCCCAGGACGTGCGCAAAGTCGTCGACGAGCTCCGCGCGAGAGGCCGTCCCGACAAGACGTAGGACGGCTTCTCGAATTGCTGCCGGCACCCAGCGGAGATCACGTCCGTGCGCGGGCGAAACTACCCGTGCTCCTCCACCGGGAAGATCTCGTCCGCCACAAGCCCGTGCGCGTCGCGGTGGACCGCAGCCGCGGCCTCGGCGTTCGGGGCGTCCACCAGGCAGAAGATCTTTCCCGCCTTCGGATCGTGCCAGTACTTCAGGTACCGCACCCCGTGCTTCGCTTGCGTCGCGAGGTCCTTCTCGTGCGCGCCCGCCACGTCCTCGGGCGATGCTCCGGCGACTGTATGGATGTCCATGAACAGCGGCATGTGCTCCCCTTTCGTTTGGAGTTACATTAGCAGGCCTGTCCTGCAGTCGCGCACGGGTCGTCGGTAAACCGATGCGGAGGTCCAGAATGCCCGTCTACATCTCCCTCTTGCGCTTCACCCAGCAAGGCGTCGAGGCAGTGAAGGAACAGGGCTCGCGGATGGATCGGATCAAAGAGGCCTACCGCGCCGCGGGCGGGGAGCTCATCGGCTACTACGCGACCCTGGGCAAGTACGACGGCATCGCCATCTACCGGATGAAGGACGACGCCGCGGCGGCCGGGTTCTGCCTCGCCATCATGTCGAAGGGCAACGTGCGCTCCGAGACCATGCGCGCCTTCGACGAGGCCGAGTACCGCGACATCCTCGCGAGCCTCCCCTCCTGAGCGGCTAGCGAAGCGCTGACCGAAGCGGCAGGATGGGACACGCGAGACGGAGGGTCCCATGGCCGAGGCGCTGACGAGCCCCACGATCCGCAGGCATCACCACATCACCTTGTGCGTGGGAGCCGCCCAGGAGGACTACGATTTCCACACCCAGGTGCTCTCCTTCAAGAGCGTGAAGAAGACCGCTCTCTACGACGGCAACTTTCCCATCTACCACTTCTATTACGGCAACGACCTGGGCGACGAGAGCACCCTCGTCACCTGCTTCCCGATGCGCCAGTCGGGTCGCAAGGGCCGCAAGGGCACTGGGCAGATCGACTCCCTCGCGCTCTCCATCCCTCTCTCCGCGCTTGGATTCTGGGAGAAGCGCCTTTCCCAGCACGGCTTCCGGGTGAAGAAGAACGAGCGGTTCGGGGAGAAGCTCCTGCAGTTCCAGCACCCCTGCGGAATCGACTACGAGCTGGTCGGGATCGCCGACGACGATCGCAAGCCGTACTCGAACGGCCAGGTCCCGAAGGAGCTGGCCATCCGTGGGACGCACGGCATCACGGTGAGCGCGCGCGACGTCGACCTGTCCGAGGAATTCCTCGCCCTCGGCTGGAGCGCCCGCCGCGCCGCCACCGACGGCAGATACACCCGGTACGTCTTCGGAGACGGCGGCACGGGCAGGATCGTCGACCTCGTCCACGATCCCGATCGTCCGCAGGCGACGTGGACCTTCGGCGAGGGCATCGTCCACCACTGCGCTTTCCAGGTGGACACTCTCGCGGTCCAGGACGCGGTCAAGTCCCAACTCGAGGGACTCGGATTCACGGACGTCTCCGATCGCAAGGACCGCGGGTATTTCCTCTCGGTGTACGTGCGCACGCCGGCGGGTGCCTTGTTCGAGGCCACCGTCTCGAAGCCCGAAGGCTTCCTCATCGACGAGCGCTACGACGAGCTGGGGAAGAGCTTCCAGGTTCCTCCCGTGTTCGCGCAGCGGACCAAGGAGATCCTCGAATTCCTCGAGCCGCTCAACTACTGACATCTCCCTTCCGGGAATGCGTAGCAACCCCGCTCGGGGCGTGGTACCCGCATGCCTCCGGAGGAGGCCGCCTTGCCCAGAACCTTCGCCGCCCTGGTCGCGCTCGCCGCGCTGCCGGCGCTCGCCGCCGATCCCCAGCTCCAGTTCCAGAAGCACGTCCTGCCGAACGGCCTGACGGTGCTCCTCAGCGAGGATCACCGCCTGCCGCAGGTCGCGGTCGACATCTGGTACCACGTCGGGGCCGCGAACGAGCTCCCCGGGAGGAGCGGCTTCGCCCACCTCTTCGAGCACATGGGATTCAGCGGATCGCGCCACGTGCAGCCGAGCTCGTGGAAGATCTTCGAGGACATCGGTTCCCGCGCTGGCGCGATGGTGAACGGAACCACCAACTTCGATCGGACGAACTTCTTCGAAGTGGTGCCGTCGACGGAGCTGCCCACCGCTCTGTGGGTGGAGGCCGACCGGCTCGGCTACCTCCTCGACACGCTCGACGAGGAGAAGCTGAAGGTGCAGCGCGACGTCGTCTCCAACGAGAAGCGCCAATCGTACGAGAACCGCCCCTACGGAATGGTGGACCTCCGCTTGTGCGACGTGCTGTTTCCCAAACCGCACCCGTACTACGGCTGCGTGATCGGCGACATCGCCGAGATCCAGGCCGCGTCGGTCGACGACGTCCGCAACTTCTTCCGCAAGTACTACGGCCCGAACAACGCCACTCTCGCCGTCGTCGGCGACATCGATCCACGGCAGGCGCTCGAGCTCGTGGACAAGTACTTCGCGGACATCCCGCGCGGAGCGGAGACGATGGTGCCCGACATCCCGCCGCCGCAGCTCACCTCGGTCGTCAAGGAACGCTTCGAGGACAAGCTCGCCGAGCTGCCCCGCTACGTCGTCGCCTGGAACGGCGTGAAGCAGTACTCGCCCGACGAGGCCGCGGGCGACGTCCTCGCGTACGTCCTCGGGGAGGGGAAGGTGTCGCGCCTGTACCGCGCTCTCGTCGTCGAGAGGAAGCTCGCCAGCACCGTCTCCGCCGAGGACCAGACCGCGGCGCTGGGAGGCTGGTTCCAGGTCACCGTCACGGCGGCGAAGGACCATACGGTCGCCGAGCTGCAGCCCGTGGTGCAGGCGACGATCGAAGTGGTCCGCAGCCGCGGGGTGAGCCGCATCGAGGTCAACCGCGCGAAGGCCAACCTGATCGCCGCCAAGGTCCGCAGCTTCGAGCGCATCGGCGGCTTCGGCGGAAAGGCCGACCTGCTCGCGAACTATCAGACGTACCTCGGCGACCCGGGATGGTTCCCCAAGGACCTGGCCCGGTATGAAGCGGTGAATCCCGCCGACGTGCAGGCGTTCGCGAGGAAGTACCTGCACGACGATCGACGCCTGGAGATCGACGTCGCCCCCGCGCGGAGCTCGCAATGAACGGTAGATTCCTCCTCGCGGCGCTCTGCGCCCTCGCCGCTTGCACCGCCTCGGAGACGAAGCGCGATTCCATCCCGCTCGCAACCCAGCCCGACGCGGGAGTCGCCGCGGACAAGACTGCCCCCGCGCCTCCGGCCAGCGCGGCGTCCCGCGCGCCCGCAGAGCAGCCGGGAACGGCGGCGCCGCTGATGCCCGATCAGCAGTT
>JBJMQD010000139.1:0-5405 GCA_045802855.1 Myxococcales bacterium
ACAACGCGTTCAAGCTCTGGCTCGGCCGGGTCACCGTGAACGACCGCGAGGTGTTCGCGCGGCGTCCGGCCGACATGGTCCGGCTCTTCGCGGTGGCGGAGACGTACGGCGTTCCCGTCTACAGCTACGCCCGGGATCTGCTCGTCCAGGAGCTGCATCGACTGGAAGCCGGCCTCGCCGCGGACCGCGACGCCCACTTCGAGCTCTGGCAATACCTCGTCCGCGATGGAAGCGACGGCGCCGCGCTGGGTCCGCTGCACGAGCTCGGCGTCCTCGGCGCCCTCTTTCCCGAGCTCGGCCGGCTGCGCGCCCGCGCGCAGCACAGCCTCTATCATGTGTACACGGTGGACACGCACACCGTGGTCGCCCTCCAGCGCCTGATGCGGCTGCGCGCCGGCGTTCTCGCGGACGAAGAGCCCGAGCTGACCCGCATCGCCCGGGCCCAGGAACGCCCCCTCGTCCTCATGCTCGGGCTCCTCTTCCACGACCTCGGCAAGGGTCTCGGCTCCGACCATTCCTCGCGCGGCGCGGAGCTGGTTCGCGCCTACGCGCACCGCGTCGCGCTCGATCCCGGGGATACCGAGGACATCGCCTGGCTCGTCCAGGAGCACCTGAAGATGAGCGCCATCAGCCAGCGGCGCGACCTGGAAGACGCGGCGATGATCGCGGCCTTCGCCGGCGAGGCGCGCACCGTCGAGCGGCTGGAAATGCTGTACCTCCTCACCTACGCGGACATGGCGAGCGTGAGCCCGGAGAACTGGACGGAGTGGAAATCCGGGCTTCTCGGGCTCCTCTACGAGAAGACGCGGGCGACGCTCACCTCGGAGGGGCTCGACCGGCCCGCCCACGAGGACTCCCTGGAGTCTCGCCGCGACCGGCTCATCGGCGCCGTCGAGCCCCTGGTCGAGCCCGACCTCCGTTCCCAGGTGGCCGGGTTCGCCCGGGTGGCGCCGGAGCGCTACCTCGCGATCACCCGCCCGCCCGAGGCTGCCCGCCATGTGCAACTCTGGACCCTGGCGAAGCGAACGGGGTTCGCGGCCGACCTCCGCCGCCCTCCGGGTGGGGAAGCGGATCTCACACTCGTGGCGAAAGATCGCCCTGGATTGCTCGCGCTGTTCTCCGCTGCCCTGGCGGCGAACGGGATCGACGTGCTCGCCGCCGAGGTCCATACGCTCGGCGAGCTCGCGCTCGACACGTTCGTCGTGCGGGAGACGGGCGGCGGCGTTCCGTCTCCTTCCCGGTGGGACACCGCCCACGCCGACCTGATCCGGCTGTTATCGGGCGACGAGGATCCCCACAAGCTCGTGCAGCGGCGGCTGCGCAGGGCGAGCTGGGCGGCGTCGGCGGTCCCGCAGGTCGCCACCAAGCTGCGGATCGACGACGTTTCTTCGGCGGAGTGCACCATCCTGGATGTCTTCACGCAGGACAAACCTGGCCTGCTCCACGCCATCGCCCAGGCGCTGCACAGGGCACGCGTATCCATCGTTGTCGCCAGGATCGCCACGGAAGGGAACCGCGCGACCGACGCCTTCTACCTTCGTGAAGCGAGCGGGCAGGCAGGCCGCCTCGGCTCCGAAGAACGCAAGCGCGAGGTCGAAAACGCGGTCAGGATGGCGATTGAGGAGCTTGCCGGCCGGTCCTGAGCTATTTCCCTAGGGGTTCTAGGAGGTTGGCTGCTTGCACAGCCGAACCCGGCTGGCTAGCTTTCGCTCGTCATCAGTACGGTAGAAGACGGACCGCCTGAACGGAACGATAGGACCGAAAGCGTGGCCGCTGGCTTGCACTCCGTCCCACCGGCCTAAAGATTCAGGATCCGCAGGGATTTACTGACAGCCGGAAGGAAGTGGAGATGGCCATCCGCAAGACCCACCGGACCAGGAAGTCGACCACACGGGGCGTTCGAGCGCCCACCATGTCGGCCCGCCGGTCCGCCTCGCGTTCTTCCCGGCGCGAACCGTGGGAGGAGCGGGCTTTGCCCGCGTCGCCAGTCGCGAAGGCGAGAAGGCCGCTGCATCCGGAAGTCGGCGGGATGACGGTGCGGGAGGCCGGCCGCAAGGGCGGGCTCATCGGGGGCAGGAAGGGCGGTCTTGCGGTCAAGTCGTCGCGCGGGCGGGAGTTCTACCAGGAGATCGGCCGCAAGGGCGGCCAGCGCGTGCGCGATCTGATCGCGGCGGGGCGGCGGACGGAAGAAGGCCGAGCGCCTGCGCGCAGGCGGCACACGTAATGACGAGACTCGGGCTGGGAAGAAACTTTTCACAGGTGTCCCCAGTGGGGGGCGTTGAAGGAGGGGTGGGGAATGGCTGAGGAAGCGAAGAAGAAGGGTGCGATGTCGGTGAGCGAGGCGGGGCGCAAGGGTGGCCAGACCGTCCGCGACAAGTACGGGCACTCTTTCTACGAGGAGATCGGCCGCAAGGGTGGGGAGACGGTGAAGGCGGAGCGCGGCCGCAGCTTCTACGAGCAGATTGGCAAGAAGGGCGGCGACACCGTGAAGGCGGAGCGGGGCGCCGGCTTCTACGAGCAGATCGGCAAGAAGGGCGGCGACGCGGTGAAGGCCGAGCGCGGCACTCCCTTCTACGAAGAGATCGGCAAGAAGGGCGGGCACAAGGTCCGCCAGCTGATCGAAGAGGGCAAGAAGGCGGCCAGCGAGGCGTTGGCTGCGCGCAACGAGGAGATGGAAGACGAAGGCGTTCCAGCGGTCGGAGGAGAAGTCGCTCCGGCGCAGCCCGAGTAGCCCCGAGGACCCATGGCAAACCGCGTGAACGGCAACGGCAAGGGCGGCATGACGGTCTCGGAGGCGGGCCGCAAGGGTGGCGAGCGCGTCCGCGATGAGCGGGGCGTCGAATTCTACCAGGCCATCGGGCGCAAAGGCGGAGAGCTGGGAGGTCGCAAGGGCGGCGAGGCCGTGCGCGATAAGTACGGTCCCGCTTTCTACGAGGAGATTGGCCGCAAGGGCGGTCAGAAGGTCCGCGAACTGATCGAGCAGGGAAAGAAGCGCATCTGAACGTACGACACCGAAGGGGCTGACGGCGGACGGGAGGGGGGTTCCTTCCAACCACCGGAGGCAGGAGATGGCTGACGAGAAGAAGGGCGGGATGACGGTAGCAGAGGCTGGTCGCAAGGGAGGCGTCAAGGTCGCGCAGGAGCGCGGCCGCGCCTTCTACGAGCAGATCGGCAAGAAGGGCGGCGAGACCGTCAAAGCGGAGCGTGGGCACGAGTTCTACGAGAAGATCGGCAAGAAGGGCGGAGAGAGCGTGCGCGCGAGCCGCGGTCCCGAGTTCTACTCGCAGATCGGTCACAAGGGCGGACAGAAGGTCCGCGAACTGATCGAGCAGGGGAAGCGCCTCGGCAAGGCGAACCAGGCGCGGGCTCCGGAGATCGTCGAGTCCTCGGAAGAGGACCGCGCTCCAGCGGGCTCGAGCGGGATGAACGCCGGACGCGGCGAGGAATAGCAGCAGCGAGCAGTTCGTCTCCTGCCAATCGTGGCGGGTTCACTCTCCTGGGTGGACCCGCCACGCGCTTTCCCAGGCGCGTGTTTTCTTGCGCGGGGCGTTCGCGCCCCTCAGCATGCGCGCGTGCCGGAGCGCGCGAACATCCAGCCGATCGACCCCCGGCATCCGCAGCCGCGCCACGTCCATCGCGCCACCGCCCTCCTCGAGCAGGGCGGTCTCGTCTGCTACCCGACCGACACGTATTACGGAATCGGCTGCGACCTCTTCCAGAAGAAGGCCATCGAGCGGCTCGCGCTCTTGAAACGGCGGGATCCGCACAAGCCTTTCGCCTTCCTCTGCGCCGACCTGGGCGACGTCTCCCGGTACGCCATCGTCGACAACGAGAAGTTCCGGCTCCTGCGGCGGATCCTTCCGGGTCCGTACACGGTGGTGCTGCCCGCCACCCGGGTGGTCCCGCGCACCGCGCTCACGAGGCAGCGGACGGTCGGGATCCGGGTCCCGGACGCGCCGGTGGCGATCGCGCTGGTGAAAAGCCTCGGCCGCCCGCTCGCCACCACGAGCGCCGGTCTTCCCGGGGAAGAGCCCCTCATCGACGCGGCGGACATCCGCGACCACCTCGGCCACGGTCTCGACCTCATCCTCGACGGCGGTGTCACGCTCAACGAGCCGTCGACGGTGCTCGATCTGAGCGGGGCCGTGCCGGAGGTACTGCGCCAGGGAAAGGGAAGCGTGGAGGGACTCTTCCGATGAGCGCCGGCGACCCTTCGTTCCCGCTCTACACCGCTCTCGACCGCTACCTGGCTCACCTGCGCGTCGAGCGCGCGCTCATGCCAGCCACCCTGGAGTCGTACTCGCGCGATCTGCGCCAGTATCTGGAATGGCTCGAATCGCAAGGAGTGGTGAAGCTCACCGACGTCGGACGGCTGCACGTCCTGTCCCACCTGTCCGCGCTGCACGGGCGGGGGCTCTCGCGCGCTTCCCAGGCGCGGCATCTCGCCGCCATGCGCGGTCTGCATCGTTTCGCCGCCGCGGAAGGTGTGACGGTAGCGGACCCGAGCGACGGCGTTGCGGCATCGCGCGGGTCCCGGCCGCTGCCGCGGTTCCTCGGCGTCGAGGAAGTCGATCGGCTCCTCGCGCAGCCCGATGCGCGGTCGCCGACCGGCGCCCGGGATCGGGCCATGCTGGAGCTCCTCTACGCGAGCGGCCTGCGCGTCTCCGAGCTGGTCGGTCTCGGCGCAGCCGCCGTCGACCCCCGCCTCGGCATCGTGCGGGTCCGGGGGAAGGGCGACAAGGAGCGCGTCGTGCCGGTGGGAGAGCGCGCGCAGGACGCGCTCGCGACGTACCTGCGCACCGCGCGGCCCGTGCTCCTCGGGCCGAGACAAAGCCGCGATCTCTTCGTCACCGCCCGGGGGAAGCGGATGACGAGGCAGGGCTTCTGGAAGCTCCTCGGACGCCATGCCCGCGCCGCCGGGCTTCCCGACGTGCACCCGCACACGCTGCGGCACAGCTTCGCCACCCACCTTCTCGAGCGGGGCGCGGATCTGAGAGCCGTGCAGGCCATGCTCGGCCACGCCGACATCGCGACCACCCAGATCTACACGCACGTCGATCGCGAGAGGCTCAAGGCGATCCTGGCGAAGCACCCCCGAGCGTGAGGCTGAGTTTCGCGCGGCAGCTCATACGCGTGTGACGCGGTACGCAGCGACATCCGGGAGACGGTCGGTTGCAAGGATGTACATCGAGATGTACATGCTAGACGGACATGGCCCGCCGGTACTCCATCGCCCAGGCTCGATCTCGACTCCCCACGATCGTCGACGAGGCCGAAGCCGGCCACGAGATCGAGCTGACTCGTCGCGGTGAGCCCGTGGCGGTCTTGATGTCACGTCAGGCCTTCGATCGACTGCGGGGCGGCCGGCGCCAGTTCAAGGAAGCGTATCGGGCCTTTCTCGCGCA
>JBJMQD010000235.1:0-4900 GCA_045802855.1 Myxococcales bacterium
TGCCTTTCGATCCCGCCCACACGACGTTCCTCGTCCTCGTCGAGCCTTTCAGCGGCGTGGTCGCGCGGGTCGGACAGACCGTGAACAACTTGCACGTAATCGCATTCGTCAAGCCATGAGGTAACCCGCCCGTTCTGACGCGCAGGCGCCCGCTGCGATCCGGCGCCTGCGCCTGCACGAAGTTGGCGCTACGCCTCCGTCCCGGCCAGGTTGTGACGCGACAGCTTCTCGTACAGCGTCGAGCGGTGAAGGCCGGCGAGCTCGGAGGCTTTCCCGACGGAGCCGCCCGCTTCGCGGAGTAGCGCCTCGAGGTAGTCGCGCTCCCACCGGTCGCGCTCGCTCCGGTAGGTTCCCTCCGAAATCTCCGCTTCCGGCACCCGCACTTCCGGCGGCAGATCTTCGACGCGCAGCGACTCCCCCTTGGCGAGGAGCAGGGCCCGCTCGATGCAGTTCTCCAGCTCGCGCACGTTGCCCGGCCAGCGGTACTCGAAGAGCGCGCGGAGCGTCTCGGCGCTCGGGGGCAGCGGCGGGCGTCCGAGCCGCGTCGCGTGCTTGCTCACGAAGTGATCGACGAGCGCGGGGATGTCCTCGCGCCGCTCGCGCAGCGGCGGCAAGCGGACGGGCATCACCCGGATCCGATAGTAGAGGTCCTCGCGGAACTTGCCTGCGGCGACGCGCGCCTTCAGGTCTTCGTTCGTCGCGCAGACGATACGTACGTCGGCGCGGCAGTTCTTGCGGCTTCCGACCGGCACGTAATCGCCGTCCTGCAGCACGCGAAGCAGCTTGGGCTGCACGACCGGCGCCATCGCGCCGACCTCGTCGAGGAAGAGCGTGCCCGCTTCCGCTTCGGCGAAGAACCCGCGCCGCGAAGTATTGGCTCCGGAGAAGGCGCCCCTCTCGTGCCCGAACAGCTCGGACTCGGCGAGCGTCTCCGGAATGGCGCTCATGTTGAGCGAGAGGAACGGCCGCGATGCGCGCCGGCTCATGGCGTGGATCGCGCGCGCGACGACGTCCTTGCCCGTGCCGCTCTCCCCCTCGATGAGGACGGGCACGTCGCTCGGGGCGACGCGCTCGAGCACGGCGCAGAGCTCGCGCATCGGCGGCGAGCGGCCGACGAGGCTCTGGATGCCGCGGCTCTGGTGGAGCTCGCGGCGCAGCTGTGCGTTCTCGCGGCGCAGCCCCGAATGTTCCGCCGCCCGCGTGACGAGCAGCTCCAGCGCTTCCGGATCGACCGGCTTCTTCAGGTATTCGAACGCGCCGGCCTTCATCGCCTCGACGGCCGTTTCGACGGAGGCGTAGGCGGTCACGACGATCACCGGGCTGTCGATCCCCTTGTCGCGAAAAAGCTTCAGGCCCGCGAGCCCGTCGATGCCCGGCATGCGCAGGTCGGTGACGATCACCTCGGGCGCATGCGCCTCGAAAGCCGCGAGAGCGTCGGGAACGGACGCGTACGTCTCCACCTGGAACGACCGCGAGAGCACCCGGTCCATCATCTGGCGAGCCGTGTCGAGATCGTCGATCACGGCGACGCGCGCTTTCATGCGGCTCCCTTCGCGGCGGGCAGTCGCACGCGGAACAGCGCACCGCCGCCTGGTGAACCGTCCAGCTCGACCGAGCCAGAGTTCGCCTCGGCGGCCTGGCGCACGATGGCGAGCCCGAGTCCGGTGCCCGCCGGTTTGGTGGTGAAGAAGGGCTCGAAGATGCGCTCGCGCAAATCCGCCGCGACACCCGGGCCCGTGTCCTCGAACTCGACGGCAATTTCCGAATCGCGGCGGATCGCGCGCACCGCGAGACGGCCGCCACCCGGTGCCATCGCCTGCACGGCGTTGACGCACAGGTTGACGAAGGCCTGACGGAGCAGGTCGGCGTCGACGTGCACGAGCGGCAGGTCGCGATCGATCGACACTTCGAGCTTCACGCTCGCGCCCGCCGCCGCGGGTCCCACCACCTCGACCGACTCCCGCACGACGGGCTCGATGCTCTGCGGCGCGGGACGCGCCGAACGCGCGCGGGCGAAGAAGAGGAACCGCTCGAGGAGGGCGGCAGCGCGTGCCGATTCGCGCCGGATCACTTCCAGATCGCTGCGATGGGGATTATCGGCAGGAAGCTCGCGCAGCACGACCGCGTTGAAGCCCGTGATCACGTTGAGCGAGTTGCCCATCTCGTGCGCGAACCCGGCGGCGATCGCGCCGAGCGTGGCGAGCCGCTCCGCCCGCAGCCCCTCCTCGGTGGCGAGAGCGACGCGCTGGTTGAGCGAGGCGATGAGCTCTTCCATCTCGGTGCGGCTCTGGCGCAGGCGCGCGGACATGCGGTTGAACGCGGCGACGAGCTCGTTCAGCTCCGGATCGCTGCTCACGCGCACCTCGATCCGCTCGCCTTCGGGCAGCGCCTCGGCGGCGCGCGCCAATTCCGTGATCGGCTTCGTGACGTGGCGGACGAGCACCGTGCCGAATGCGAGCCCCGCGGCGATGAACGCGCCCGCCATCGCGGCGGCTGACGCGGCGAGGCCGCGCGCCTTGGCGAGGACGCCCTCCGTCGGGTACGAGACGCGCACCGCGCCGGACAGCTCGCCCCCGCTGAGAATCGGCGCGCTCGCCTCGACCGGTACGCCGCGCACGAGGCGGCCGATCGCCGCGATGGGCGTTTCCGCGGCGCGCAGCGCGCTCGGACGTCCAGCCGGGCAGCCGCGTCCGCTGCGATCGGCACACGCGGCGACGCGCCCGTCGCGATCGACGACCCAGGCGCGGGCGAGCGGAGCGGCGGCGAGCGTGCTCGTGAGCACCGGCGCGAGCGCGACCTCGGCCTCGGGCAGCGCTCCGTCGGCTGTCATCCAGCGTGCCGCGCGACCTGCGAGCGACGCCGCCACCGCCTGTCCTTCGCAAGCGAGGCGCTCCTGCGATTGGCCTACATCGCGCCAGAGCGCGACGGCGGTCACGCCGGTGGCGGCGAAGAGCGTCACAGAGGCGACGAGGATGAGCAGCTTGAGCCGCAGCGTCATGGCGAGGCTCCGGCGCGGTCCGCTTGTTGCAATTCGATCCCGATCGCATGCGCGTCCGCATTCTCGGCGCAGTCGCGGCCGCCGCATTCGCCGGGCTCGCCTTCGGCGCGGTCCGCGTGCGGAGGTACGTGCAGGAAGATCCCCGCTTCTGCGCCTCGTGCCACAAGACGAGCCCCGAATTCGCGCTCTGGATGAGCGGCGGCCACGGCGAAGTCGCCTGCCAGAAGTGCCATCATTCGACACTGGACCAGAGCGTCGCGATGCTGCGCGGATTCTTCGCTGGAACCCGACCCGGCGACGGCGAGACGCACGCGCTGCCCGAGATCGGGGCGTGCGCCTCGTGCCATCTCAGCCACGACAAGTCCTGGGTGACGGTAGGTGCCTCCCGCGGGCACCGCATCCACGCCGTCGAGCAGAAGATCGGCTGCATCCGGTGCCACGGCGGCGCCGTGCACCGCTTCGAGCCCGCTTCCGCCAGGTGCAAGGAATGCCACGGAGAGCACGCCGTCCGGGCGGAAGGCATGCAAAAGCTGCACTGCTTCGCCTGCCACGACTTCCTTTCCGTGGAAGGGACGCTCCGGCCGACGCGCAGGGATTGCCTGCGCTGCCACCGGGCCGAGGGCGTCCATCCGGCCCGCTTCCCGGAGGACGCGCCGATGCAGTTTGCCTGCGCCTCCTGCCACAGACCCCACGCGCCGGTGCAGAGAGAGCGCGTCGCGTGCGAGAGCTGCCATTCGGCGCTCGCCACCGCCGGGCTGCACGGCCTGCCCGCGCATCGCGAGTGCGCCCGGTGCCACAAGGCGCACGCCTGGCGCAGCGAGAGCGCCGATTGCCTTCGCTGCCATCGCGACGCGGCCTCGCACGCTGCTCGCCTCACCTGCTCGGAGTGTCATCGGTGGCAAGGATCCCCAACTCCGGCGAGCGCTCGCCGTGGCAGGTGAGGCAGGCGGAACGCTCGATCGCGCGCGGCTCGTGGCCGGCTCCCCGATGGCAGACGTGACAGTGCCCGGCTCCGCCATGCGCGGCCGAGGCGTGCGCGAACTTCGGCCCGTTTTCGAAGACCACGCGCGAATGGCAAGAGAAACACACGAGCTCCTCGCGGCGCGGCAGGCGCGATGCCGCTCGTTGCGGGTTGCGCTCCGTGGCCTGTGCAGGCGGCAGCCCCGCATTGCACGCGGAGGCCAAGAGGAGCAGCGCGAGGGCTTTGCGCGTCACGGCTCGTCTCGCGGCAGCTTGCCCTTCGCGGCAAGCTCGTCGTACTCGGCGCCGTGCTCCTCCTCGAGCTGCTCGAGCGGAATCTTCCCGTCGATCCACACCCCGCTCATCGGGAAGATGCTCGCCTTGAGGTGCACGTTGTAGAGGTGCCAGACGATCAGCACCAGAGCAGCCATCAAGGCTTCGTATCCGTGCGCCACCTGGCAAAGCTCGATGAGCTTCGCCGGCATCCAGGTCGCGAAACGCGCGGGGAACCAGCGCACGAGTCCGGTGGTGAAGATGACGAAGCTGCCCCAGGACAGAGCCAGATACTCGAACTTCTCGATGTACATGAAGTGACCGAACCTGGGCCGCTCCTTGCGCCGTCCGAGGAAGAAGCCGAGGTTTCTGAAGACGTCCCGCACGTCGTTGAGGTTCGGGATCATGCTGTGCATCTTCTTCTTCCTCAGGAGCTGCACGGTCAGGTAGACGACGTGGTAGACGGCCACGAGGCCGAGCACGCTGCCCGCCACCCGGTGGGCGATGCTCGCTCCGGCGGCGCCGCCGAAGATCGCTGCGAGATGGCTAGACGTCCCGATCGAAGCCGCGCGCAGCGGCCATCCCGAGAGCAGCAGCGCGAAAGTGGCCAGGATCATCAGCCAGTGCTGGACGAGCTGATGTTTGTCGAATCGCTGCACGTATCCCTTG
>JBJMQD010000226.1:0-3440 GCA_045802855.1 Myxococcales bacterium
TTCCTTCGCATCCTGGCTGCCCCTCTGCTCCTCCTCCTCGCTTGTGCGCATGCGCCTGCGAGCGGGCCCCGCGCCCTTCCGTGGTCGCGCCAGCTCGCGATGCGGGAGGGATGGCTTGCGAAACGGCACGCGCTCCTCCTCGACATGATGCGCCGGCATGGGATCGCGATGTGGATGGTCGTCAACGAAGAGTTCCACGACGATCCGCTCACCTGGTACGTGGCTCCGCCCCGTCCGTACGCCGGCGGGCGCGACGTCTTCGTCTTCGCGGACGCCGGCGATCAGGGTCTCAAGCGGTACGCGGTCACCGGCTACGCCGAGGACAATCTCCTCCGCTTCTTCGAATCGCCCGAGGAGTTCCGCAAGGTCAAGGAAGGCATCCAGGCGGTGGTCGCCCGCCACGATCCGCAAACGATCGGATTGTCGATCGAGCCGAAGGACTACCGGCCGAGCCGCGGGGTCACGCGCTCCCTCACGAAAGCGACCTACGAATTCCTCGCCGACGCCCTTGGGCCGAGGTACGAGGCGCGCTTCGTGCCGGCGGGCCCGCTCATCGAGGAATACCTCGACACGCGGCTGACCGAGGAGCGCGAACCCTACGCGGAGCTTTGCGCCGCGACCGAGCAATTGACCCGCCAGGCCCTTTCGAACGAGGTGATAACTCCGGGCCGCACCACCGTCGGCGACGTGCGCCGCTTCCTCTACGATCGACTCGCGGAGCTTGGTTACGGGACCTGGTTCCAGCCCGACATGCGCGTGCAACGCAAGGGCGGTGCGGGCCAATTCTCGCGCGGGTTTCTCGCCGTCGCTCCGGAGAGCGTGGTCATCGAGCGCGGCGATCTCCTGCACGTCGACTTCGGACTGGCGAGCTTCGGTCTCGATACCGACTGGCAGAAGATGGCCTACGTCCTGCGCGAAGGGGAGACGGACGCGCCCGCCGGGCTCAAGAACCTCCTCGCCAATACCAACGCGCTGCAGGAAGCGGTGGCCGCCGCCGCACGGCCTGGGCGCATCTCCGCGGAGGTCTACGAGGCCGCGATGACCGCCATGAAGGCGCGCAGCGGCGAGGGCGTCGCGCAGGGGAGGGTGCCCTTCACGGCGCAGATCTATTCGCACCCTCTGGGTGCGCAAGGACATGGCCTCGGACCAACCATCGACGGCCGCGCCGCGGAACGAAAGGACCCTCCGCGGCCTCTCCGCAAGGGGTCCTATCTCGCCGTCGAGCTGAACACGAAGGCAGCGGTCCCGGAGTGGGACGGGCAGGAGGCGTTCGCGATGGAGGAGGACCCAGCCGAATTGACGGAGGATGGTTATCGATTCTTCCGCCCGCGGCAGACGGAGTACTACCTGATCCGTTGACGCCGCGAGAGGACTTCCCCCTCGAGTGCGCCACGGGGGTGCCGAAAGCGGATATCCTTCCGCCGGACGATCGCGGAGGACACATGTCGCACGGACTTCGCAAGGACCTGGTCAGCTACGGCGATCCGGCCTTCTCGCTGTTCCTCCGCAAAGCCTTCATCAAGGCGATGGGTTACTCCGACGACGCGCTCGATCGGCCCATCGTCGGCATTACCGATACGTACAGCGACTACAATCCTTGCCACGGCAACGTTCCCGATCTGATCGAGGCCGTGAAGCGCGGCGTCCTGCTCGCCGGCGCCATGCCGATGGCGTTTCCGACCATCTCCCTCCACGAGAGCTTCGCGCATCCCACCTCGATGTACCTGCGCAACCTCATGGCCATGGACACCGAGGAGATGATCCGTGCGCAGCCGATGGACGCGGTGGTGCTCATCGGCGGATGCGACAAGACGATCCCGGCACAGATGATGGCGGCGGCGAGCGTCGATCTTCCGGCCATCGTGCTTCCGGTCGGTCCCATGGCGATCGGAAGCCATCGCGGTGAGGCGGTCGGCGCCTGCACCGATTGCCGCCGCTTCTGGGCGAAGCACCGCGCGGGAAGCATCGACGAGGCGGAGATCGAGGAGGTGAACGAGCGCCTCGTCCCCTCGGTGGGGACCTGCGCCGTGATGGGCACCGCCAGCACCATGGCCTGCCTCGTCGAGGCGATGGGCATGTCGCTGCCAGGTGCGGCCGCGATTCCCGCGACATCCGCCGAGCGGAGGCGCATCGCGGAAGCCACGGGCCGCCGCGCCGCCGGTATGGCCTCGACCGGCGGTCCGCGGCCGAGCGAGATCCTCACGCCAAAGGCGCTCCGCAACGCCGCCGCGGTGCTGCACGCGATCGGCGGTTCCACGAACGGACTCGTCCATCTCGCCGCCATCGCGGGTCGCGTGAAGCAACCCCTCGACTACGACGCGTTCGATCGCCTCGGACGCGAAGTCCCCGTGCTGGCGAACGTGAAGCCTTCCGGTGCGCACTACATGCAGCACTTCCACGAGGCCGGCGGACTGCCGCGCCTTCTCCGGGAGATCGCCTCGTCGCTCGCGACAGACGCCCGCACCGTCTCCGGCGGAACGATCGCGGACGAGATCGCGGCGGCCGACGAGGTGCCCGGGCAGGACGTGATCCGGACGAGGAGCAATCCCGTCGCGAGCGAGGGCGCGCTCGCCATCCTGCGAGGAAACCTCGCTCCGCGCGGCGCGGTGATCAAGCAGTCCGCCGCTTCGAAGAAGCTGATGCGGCACACCGGACGCGCCATCGTCTTCGACTCGGTGGAAGATCTCGCCCGTCGCGTCGACGACCCGGCGCTCGACGTCGCCCCGGACGACGTGCTCGTGCTGCGCAACGCGGGCCCGAAGGGCGCTCCCGGAATGCCCGAGGCTGGATATCTGCCGATTCCGAAAAAGCTCCTCAAGCAGGGCGTCACCGACATGGTGCGGATCTCCGACGCGCGCATGAGCGGCACCGCCTTCGGCACCGTGGTCCTCCACATCGCGCCGGAGTCCGCGGCGGGCGGTCCCCTCGCGCTCGTGCGCACCGGTGACCGCATCCGGCTCGACGTGCCGGAGCGGCGCCTCGAGCTGCTCGTCGACGACGCCGAGCTTGGTTCGCGCGCGGGACCCGCGCCTCTGCGAGAGCCGTCGCGCGGTTATGCCCGGTTGTTCCAGCAGCACATCACGCAGGCCGACGAAGGCTGCGACTTCGACTTTCTCGTCGAGCGGTGACGCCCGCCGTCAGCTCCTCCCTGAGCGCCACGAGGGCCGCGCTCTCCTCCCGCTGGCGCCAGATGAGTGGCGTCACGAGCGCGGACAGCGATCGCGGGACCGGGTGACGCCTCACCTGCGCCCCGTTCACTATCTCCAGCACGGATTCCGGGACGAGCGCGATTCCAGCGCCCGAGGCCACGCACGCGATGATGGCATGGTAGGAGCCCAGGTCCAGCACGCGCGTGGCCGTGCTGGCGGGGCCGAGCCAGCGCTGGAGCCTCCGGCGATACGCGCAACCGTCCGGGAAGGCGACGACGGAGTCCCCTTCGA
>JBJMQD010000293.1:0-11645 GCA_045802855.1 Myxococcales bacterium
GCCCCGGATTTGCAGTTCGGCCGCGTGGATGAGGATGCGCAGGTCCTGCGCGACGAGCGGGTCGCGCTCCCGATCGAGGCGCGCGCGAAGCCCGGCTAGTGCTTCGCGATCCGCCTGCCGGTATCGCTCTTCGTGTCCGGGGGTCAGGTCCGTGATCCGGTCGTCGAGCCCTACGATGCCGGCGCGCGAGGCCTGCTCCGGGAAGAACTTCGCCTGGACGGCGAGCAGCACCTGAGCATTGGCATTGCTGCGCTCGATAATGTCCGAGCGTGGGGCCTCCCCCGGAGGGGCGGCGGCATGCGAGCAGGAGAGAAGGACGGCGAGGAGAACGAATCTCATTAGAAGACCGGCGTTTCGACGTAAGTGCCGAAGACGTTCTTGAGGCGCGCCACGATCTCGCCCATGGTCGCCCGCGCCTTTGCCAGCTCGATGGTGGTTGGCATGAGGTTCTGCGCCGGGTCGCGCGCCTCGCGCTCGAGCTTGCCGAGAAGCTCTACGACCTTCGCATTGTCGCGCGTGCGCCGCACGTCCTTCGTCCGCGCGATCTGCCGGGCCTCCACGTTCGGGTCGATCTTGTGGATCTCGATCGACTCCTTCGGCGCGCCCTCGTCGACGTACTTGTTGACGCCGACCACGACGTGCTCGCCCTTGCCCTTGCGCCGCGCCACCCGGTACGCCGTCTCGGCGATCTCGCGCTGGAAATACCCTTCCTCGACCGCCTTCACCGTCCCGCCCATCGTCGCCACTTTGTCGAGGATGGCCCAGCAGTCGTTCTCGATGCGGGTGGTGAGCGACTCGACGTACCAGGAGCCGCCCAGCGGATCCATCACGTTCGTCACCCGGGTCTCGTCGGCGATGATCTGCTGCGTGCGCAGCGCCACCTTCATCGCCATCTCGGATGGGATCGCATAAGCCTCGTCGAGTCCGTTGGTGTGGAGCGACTGCGCGCCGCCCAGCACCGCCGAGAGCGCCTGCAGCGCGGTGCGCACGATGTTGTTCATCGGCTGCGGCTTGGTGAGCGTCGCCGCGGCGGTCTGGCAGTGGAAGCGGAGGCGCCCCGACTCGGGATTCTTCGCGCCGTAGCGCTCCTTCACGATCTTCGCCCAGATCCGCCGCGCCGCGCGGAACTTCGCGATCTCCTCGAAGAAGTCCTGCTGCGAGACGAAGTAGAAGGCGAGCCGGGGCGCGAACTCGTCGACGGGCACCCCCGCCTGCGTGACCTCGTCGAGGTAGGCGATCGCGTTGCACATCGTGAAGGCGAGCTCCTGCACGGCGTTCGCACCGGCCTCGCTGATGTGGTAGCCGCTGATGTTGATCGGATTGTACCGTTTCATGTTGCGCGCGCAGTAGACGATGAGGTCGCGCACGATCCGCATCGAGGGCCGGATCGGGAAGATCCATTCCTTTTGCGCTTCGTACTCCTTCAGGATGTCCGCCTGCACCGTCCCGGAGAGCTGGTTCAAATCGTAGCCGCGCGACTGCGAGAGCGCGACGTACATGCCAAGAAGGATCCAGGCGGTCGGATTGATGGTCATCGAGACGGAGATCTTCGTCAGGTCGATCCCCTGGAAGAGCGCCTCCATGTCGTCGAGCGTGTCGATGGCGACGCCCTCGCGCCCGACTTCTCCTTGCGAGAGCGGATCGTCCGAGTCGTAGCCCATCAGGGTGGGCATGTCGAAATCGACCGACAGCCCCGTCTGCCCCTGCGCGATGAGGTAACGGAAGCGGACGTTGGTATCCTCGCCGGTACCGAATCCGGCGATCTGCCGCATGGTCCAGAGGCGGCCGCGATACATCGTGGGATACGGACCGCGCGTGAACGGATGCTGGCCAGGGAGGCCGATCTCGTCGAACGGTACCTCGTCCTCCGGCGTGTAGATCCTATGCACCTTGATCCCGCTCGCCGTCTCAAACCTCTCTCGCGACTCAGGGGCCTTGCGGGTGAACTCGGCCAGCTCCTTCTTCTCCCACGCCTCGCGCCGCGCCCTTGCCTTGTCGGATTCGCTCATGAAGAGGTGCCTTTTCGATAGAGGTCGCGATCGTCGATCACCCGCCTGGCCTTGAACTCCGTCCGCGGCAGCGTGCCTTCGGCGACCAGCTCCAGCCGGGGCCTCACGCCGACCCGCGCCTGCAGCCGCTGCGCGATCTCCCGCTCGATCTGCGCGCGGCGCGGCTCGTGGTCCTTCGCGATCTCCACGCGCACGAGGAGATCGTCCATCGCCTGCGTGCGGGAAATGACGATGCGGAACTCGCCCCCGAATCCGTCGACCGCGCGGAGCACGTCCTCGATCGCGCTCGGGTAGATGTTCTCGCCGCGGACGATGAACATGTCGTCGATGCGGCCGTAGAGGCCCTGGGGCAGGCGCGGGTAGGTGCGGCCGCACGGGCAGGGCTCGGAGGTCCAGCGTCCGAGATCGCCGGAGAGGAAGCGGATCATCGGCGCCGAGGTGCGCTCGAGGTGCGTGTAGACCGGCGTTCCTTCCTCGCCGTAAGGGACCGGCTGGAACGTCTTCGGATCGCAAATCTCCGTGTAGACGATGTCCTGCCAGAGGTGCATTCCCTTCCGCTCCGAACATTCGCCGTTCGTCATCCAGGGCGTCATCTCGCCCGTCGAGCCCATGTCGATGCACGCGCCCCCGAATGTCTCCTCGATGAGCTTCTTCGTCGCCGGAATGCCCGCGCCCGGCTCCCCGGAGAAGAAGAGGATGCGGAACCCCAGCGCCCGCGGATCGACGCCTTCGCCGCGCGCGATCTCGGCCAGGTGGAGGGCGTACGAAGGCGTCCCGTAGAACGCGGTCGGTTGCATCTGCTGCGCCCACTTCACCGCCATGAGCGTCTGTCCTTGCACGCCGGCGCCGAACGGGAACGCGGTCGCTCCGAGACGATCGACGCCCGCGAGCGCTCCCCACGACCCCATGTAGAGGCTGAAGAACGAGGCGATGAGCACGACGTCGGAGGGCCTCACGCCCGCGCCCCAGAGAATCCTTGCGTGCGCTTCGCCGATGCGCGCCCAGTCGTCGCGGCCGATCCCGAAGACGGTGGGACGGCCCGTCGTCCCGCTCGTTCCGTGGATGCGCGCCACCTCGACCGCGTCGATACACAGATATCTGCCGTACGGCGGATGCGCCGTCTGCTCCGCGCGCAATTCCTGCTTTTGCACCACCGGAAACTTCGCGAAGTCGCCGAGGGTGCGCAGATCGTCGGGCGACACGCCGGCCGCCGTCCACTTCTCCCGGTAGAACGCGCTCCGCTCCCACGCGTACCGCACCTGCGCGCGAAGTTTCGAAAGGATCAGGGCGTCGCGATCCTCGGGCGTGGCGCGCTCCACGTCCGGCAGCCAGTGCAGGTCGCCGGGCGGCGGCCGGTACGATGCGTCGTAGCGCGGCGGCCAGACGCGCAGGTCGACGCCGCGGTCGCGAGCGATCCGATCGAGGTCCAGCGTCATTGCGCCGGCCGGGCCCTTGCCAGATCGCGAACGCGCGTGACGATGTCGTCGGGCGGCGTGTCCTGCCCGAAGACCTCCGCGACCCCGAGGTTCCGGAGCGGCTCGATGTCCTCGTCCGGGATGACGCCCCCGACCACCACGCGGATGTCCGACGCGCCCTGCGCCTCGAGGAGCTCGACGATGCGCGGCATCAACGTCATGTGCGCGCCGGAAAGGATGCTCACGCCGACGACATCGACGTCCTCCTGCACCGCCGCGCTGACGATCTGCTCGGGCGTCCTGTGCAGGCCCGTGTAGACGACTTCCATCCCCGCATCGCGCAGGGCGCGGGCGACGACCTTCGCGCCGCGGTCGTGCCCGTCGAGCCCCGCTTTCGCCACCAGCACGCGGACCGGCTTCTGCGCCACCGTCGCCCCCTGCGAAGGGCTCGCAGCATCCGACTTGCGCGGCGCCGCCGTCAACGCGCTCGTGCCGGTAGAGTGCGCGAGCGTGCGACCGGGAATTCATCTCCTGCACAAGCGTCCGGGCGAGACCAGCTTCTCGCTCGTGCGGGCCTTCGCGGAAAAGACAGGGCTGCGCGCTTGCCATGGCGGCGCGCTCGACCCGTTCGCGGAAGGACTGCTGCTCCTCCTTGCCGGACCCGCGACGCGCCTGTTCGAGCTGCTTCATCCGATTCCCAAGACGTACGAGGCGGAAATCGCGTGGGGCGTGGAGACGGACAACGGCGATCCCCTCGGCCGCCCGGTGGTAACGGGCGATGCCTCTTCCCTCACGCCGGCGCAACTTGATTCGGCCGTGAGCCAGCATCTCGGCTGGCGCGACCAGGTCCCACCCGCCACCAGCAACAAGCGGGTGAATGGGGAGCGGGCATACCTGCGCGCGCACCGCGGCGAGGAGTTCGTATTGCCCCCGTCCCGGGTCTACCTGCACGAAGCGCGGTTCCTGCAGCACGATTTGCCACGCGCGAGCCGGCTGCGGCTGGTCGTTCGCGGCGGATATTACGTCCGCGCGCTGGTGCGCGATCTCGGCCGCGATCTGGGCTGCCGCGCCCATTTGACCGCGCTCCGGCGCATCTCGATCGGGCCCTGGTCCGATCCTGCCGGCGACCCGGAGATCGTCTCGGGGGCTGCCGTCCTTCCCTGGGCGCCGCGCCGCGAGCTGACCGACGAGGAGGAGCGCCGCATCCGCGGTGGCGCCCCGATCCCGCGCGGCGACCTCGCCGCACCCGAGTGGCTTTGCCCACCGGAATTCCCCGATCCGGCTGCGCCCGTACGCGCGATTCATCGCGGTCGTCTAGAAGCGCTCTTGCGGGAGTCGCCCGACGGTTTCGTGCGCGCGATGGACCTGCGCGGCCTCTAGCCAGAAATCCCCGAGCACGCCGGCTAGACGTGATCTTGACGAATACTGAACCGCGAAGGCAGGTACGCGAATGATGCCATGCAAGGTCGTCATCGCGGGCGGCGGCCCGGCCGGAATGGTGCTCGCGTACCAGCTCGCATCCAACGGTGTGGACGTCACCGTCCTCGAACGGCACCCGGACTTCGACCGCGAGTTCCGCGGCGAGCTGCTTCAGGCGTCCGTGGTCGAGGAGCTCGAGAAAGCGGGCGTGATGCGGATCCTCCTCGAGCGCGGGCTGGCGCTTCCCGGCATCCGCAGGCGCATGCTCCTCGGTACCTCGCGGGAAGTGCGAATCCCGGGCGGCACCGAGCGCGGCGCGATCGTGTCGCAGCCTGGAATGCTCGCGCTCCTTCACGAACTCTGCGGTCGATATCCGAATTATCGGATGGAGTTCCGCACCACCGTGCTCGACGCCGTCCGCGAAGACGGCCGCGTCGCTGCTTTGCAAACCCGCCGCGAGGGCAAGGAAGGGCGCGTCTCCGGAGATCTTTTCCTCGTCTGCAACGGACGCAACAGCCACCTCCGCAAGGGTTGCGGCCTCACCACCCGGCAATTCGAGACCACGGCGGACGCCATGTGGCTCCGGTTCGATTTCGCCGATGCGCCTGAGGCGCTCCCCAAGACGCTCGACGTGCAGATGTTCGGCAAGGGACGAGTGGTGGTGCTGCAGCCGACGACTCGCAACCATTTGCACATCGCCTACAGCGAGCCCGGAGACTTGCGCGCGCTGCACGACAATCTGCCCGAGTTGCGCAAGCGGCTCCTGCAATGCGTTCCGGCGGGACTTCGCCCTCACCTCGATCGCAAGCTCGACGAGAGGACCGAATGGCAGGCGCTGAAGATCCTCGTAGATCGCGTCGACCGTTGGCACGCTCCCGGCGTCCTCTTCCTCGGCGATGCCGCCCACACCATGTCGCCGGCGGGCGGACAGGGCTTGAACCTCGCGATTCGCGATACGTTCGCGGCCGCGAATCACATCATCGATGCGCTGCGCGAAGGGCGGGTCGTCGACGCGGGCGTCTTGCAAGCCGTGCAGGACGAGCGCGAGCCGGAAATCGACGCGATCCAGGCTGCCCAGACGCGCGCCGGGCGGATGGTCCTGAAGCCGCTCCCCGCGCTGCACGTCATGTTTTCCCTCCTCGGCGTCGCGATGAAGCTGATGGGCAAACGGATGCAGGGCCAAAGCCCAGCGCTCACCACGCCGCGCTACTTCACGAAGGTCTAGAGGCTTCGCACGGCCTTCAGCGCCGCCTCTGTCAGCCGTTGTCGGGACCGGAAATAGTCCGCCCACGGATCCTTCCGCAGCCGCGCGAGCCTGCGTGGCACAGTCTGCACCGTGAAGCTCGCCGGATCGAGCCGCGCGCCGAGCTCGTCCCAGGCTACAGGCACCGATACCGGCGCCGGTTCTCGAGCGCGCGGCGAGAAGGCCGCGACCGAGGTGTTCGTCCGGTTATTGCGCAGGTAATCGAGCAATATCAGCCGCTCCCGCCCCGCGCGGGCGTAAGTCGTCGTATATCGACGCGGGTCCTGCCTCGCGATCGCCTCGCAGAGCGCCCGCGAGAAGGCGAGGCATTCGCTCCAGTCGCGCTCCGGCTTCAAAGGCACCACCACGTGCAGCCCGCGCCCTCCCGTGGTCTTCACCCACGACTCGAGCCGCAGCGCCGATAGCGCTGAACGCAGTAGGCGCGCTCCCTCGACGACCCGCGCGAACGGCACCTCGTCCCCCGGATCGAGGTCGAGCACGATCCGGTCAGGCAGCTCCACGTGCTCGGCCCGCGTGTTCCAGGTGTGGATCTCGATCACGTCCATCTGCGAAAGCGAGACGAGTGCCTCGGTGGTATCGCAGATCAAATACTCGCCGAGCTTCGTCTTTTCCCGGATGCGGATGCGCCGGAGCGCCGGCGGCGACCAGACCTTGGAGTGCTTCAAGAACGTGCAGCCCTGCGCGATGTGCGACCCGCAGCGCACGAGCGTCAAAGGCCGGCCGCGCAAGTGGGGCAGGGCGTGCTCCGCGACCGCCTCGTGGTAGCGGGCCAACTCCAATTTCGTGAGCCCCGCCTCCGCGAATACGACGCGCGAAGGGTTGCTGATGCTCACCCCGGCGACATCGACCCGCCCTGCGCGCTCGCGCACCACCTCGCCGGCATCCTTGTCCCGCCGCAGGCCCTGGAACGATGGATGGCGCAGCTGCCCGGATCGCGTCCACTCCAGGAAAGCGACTTCCGCGACCAGCCGCGGCCGCACCCAGAAGGCATTCCGCCCGAGCCACCCCGGCGGAGTACGCGCGAAGGGGCAGTCGCGCTGCTCCAGGAGCCGGAGCTTTTCGCGCAATTCCCGCCCGAGCGCGCGCGTGTACCCCGTTCCGACCTTGCCGGCGAAGACCAGGCCGCCGTCCTGGAGGACTCCGACGAGGAGGGCGCCGATCCGGGAAGGATCTCCGTCCGCCTCGGTGAACCCCCCGATCACGAATTCCTGCCGTTTCGAGCACTTCGTCTTCAGCCACCCCGTACCGCGGCCCGCCCGGTACGGCGACCCGCGCTGCTTCGAGACGATTCCCTCGAATCCGAGCCGGCATGCATTGCCGAGGACCTGCTCCCCGCCCCCTGCCCAGTGCTCGGCGTATCGAATCGGCGCGGGTGCGTCGCGCAGGAGCTCGCGCAATCGCTCCTTCCGCTTCTCGACCGGCTCGGACCGCAGATCGCGGCCATCGAGCTGAAGCAGATCGAACACGAAATACGTGAGCCCGGCGCGCGAGCCGCCGCCGAGGGCCGTCTGCAGCGCCTCGAAGCTCGTCCGCCCGTCGGGGAGCAGCACCGCCGCTTCACCATCGAGCAAGAAGCCGCGCGCGCGGAGCTTCCGGGAGGCCGCCGCGATTTCCGGGAACTCCGACGTCCAGTCGTTCCCCTTCCTGCTCAGGAGCACGACCGAGCGGCCTTGCTTCTGGCAGCCGATCCGGTACCCGTCGAACTTCACCTCGTGAAGCCAGCCGTCCCCCCGGGGGGCCGCCTCTACCAGGGTCGCAAGCTGAGGGAGGTACTCCATAGCTGCCCGATGGCGCCGTACTTTCTCCTACTCGCAAGGAGGAACAATGCAGATTCGCGGCGCGGTGGTGGTTGTGACGGGTGCATCGAGCGGCATCGGGAGGGAGACAGCCCTCGCTCTCGCCGGCAAGGGCGCCCGGCTGGTGCTCGCAGCCCGCCGTGCGGCGGAACTGGAGGAGACCGCGAACGATTGTCGCAAGCGCGGCGGCGATTGCCGGGCCTTCGAATGCGACGTCGCCGAGGAGAAGAGGGTGGAGGCGCTCGCTCGATTCGCGGTGGAGACCTACGGCCGGATCGACGCCTGGGTGAACAACGCCGGCATCTACGCGATGGGAACGGTCCAGGAGACGCCCGAGAAAGCGTTCCGGCGGGTCATCAACGTGAACTTGTTCGGCGTGGTGCACGGCACGCGCGCCGCGCTTCCGCATCTCGCGCGGTCGAAGGGCGTCCTGGTCAACATCTCCTCCGCGCTCGGGCGCGTGTCGGGCCCGTACGTCTCGGCATACGCGGCGAGCAAGCACGCGGTGCGGGCGTTCACCGAATCGGTGCGCGACGAGACGCGCCACCAGGGCATCTCGGTAACGACGGTGTATCCGCCCGCCATCGACACGCCGCTCTTCCATCACTCGGCCAACTTCACGGGCCGCCGGATCAAGCCGGCCAAGCCGATCTTCCCTCCCGACCGTGTTGCGAAGGCGATCGTCTCCGCCATCGAGCGGCCGAAGCGCGAGATCCTCGTCGCGGCGACGAAGCTGATGAGCGCCTTCCATACGCTCCTGCCCGGCGTATTCGAGCGCTACATGACCTTCCAGATGGAGCGCGACCATTTCGACGAAGGCGCCGCCGCCATCAGCGACGGCAACATCCACGCCCCGATGCACGACGGCTCGCGCTCGGACGGCGGATGGATCGCGCAGAAGCGGCGTTCCCTCGGGAGGAGCGTGAAGATCGCCGGCGCGATGCCCGGCATCTTCCGCCAGGCGCTCGCGTCGGCCTGAGGGCGCCTCGTCAGCGCTGCGGCTGGGTAGCGGCCGGGACCTCGCCCGTGCCCGCCTGCGGCGCGGTGCCCGCCGGCTGAGCGGGGGTCTGCGGCGGATTGTTGGTCGCGGCGGGCGTGCTCTGTCCGGACCGCGGCTGCGCTGCGAGCTCCGACTCGAGCGACCGGGGTTGCTTCTGGCGTCGTGCGGCCCGCTTCGCCTTCTTCGGCGCGCGCATCTCTCCGCTCGCCTTGCCCGCCATCGCGGCGTCGTCCTTGCCGGCAACCTGGTCCGCGGAAGGCGCAGCCGAATCAGTCGCTTTCGGTTTCGGCCCCGCCGTTCCCGTCGCATCGGACGAGGTCTGCGCCGTCGACGACGCCTGTGGCACCGCCTGGGCCAGAGCGCCCGTGGCCATCCCGAGGACCCCGGCCCCCAACCAAGCAATGATCCGCTTCATGTGCACGCTCCCGTCCCCTCCCTTGCAGGAGGTGGGGCCGAAAAGCGCGCAGGGCAACCGGGAACGCTCGCCCGCTCGGACTACGAGTACTCGCGCGAGTCCACCTCGCCAGGGCGGGGCTCCAAAAGCAGGAGGCCGAGCGCGTCCATCACGATCCTCTTCTGCAGCGCCTCGTCGCGCGGACGTCCGAGCGAGTGGCCCGGCACGTACCCCTTGGGCGAAAGCGCCCGGGGCGGCCGCGCCTGCGCGCTCTCCTCCGCCTCGACGGTGATGAGCACCGTCGGTATCCCCTGCATCTCGATCGCTCGTTGCACCGTGACCACGGTGCGATGGCAAAGCCGTCAACCGCCGGTGAGGAGCACGATGTCGGGACGCGCCGCCGCGACGGCGCGGGCGATCTGGGGCACCGTCGTGTCGCGCACCTCTTTCAGGTTCTGCGAGAACCCCATTGCGAAGTGCTGATCGGTGAGCCCGCCGATGCGCTTCTCGTCCGCGAGCGCACGGAGGCGATCGATGGGAAAGACGCAGTTCACGTCCTGGTCGATGCAGGCGTGGTCGTAGTGCGCGTCGTCCACCGCCAGATCCTCCGCGGCCGCCGGAAGGGCGATGGTGCGGAAGGTCGTATCGCCCTCGACGACGAACGGCCGGTCGTCCTTCTTGCGGACGCCGGCCGTCGAGACGAGGCAGACGCGGGAGTCCTCGAGCCGCTTCTTGAACGGCGTGAACGGTACGCAGTACCGGGACATCTCCAGCGGTTTCTCCATCCTCACCTCAGCTTGTCGAGCGCCTCCATGATCTTGTCCGTCGGCGGCTGCTCGGCGATGTCGTGGATGTCGATGTAACGGATGACGCCGCTCTTATCGACCACGAAGATCGCCCGCTCGACGGTTCCACTCCCGCGCATGACTCCGTACTGCGTCGCGACGAACCCATAAGGCCAGTTGTCGCTCAGGAGAGGATAGGAGAGAGCGCCCATCGACTTGGCCCACGCCTCGTTGCTGAACACCTGGTCTGTCGAGATGCCCAGGACCTGGGCATTGCGCCGCTCGAACTCGGAGAGGTCCTCCTCGTACGAGGGCATCTGGACCGTTCAAACGGGCGTGAAGGCGGCCGGGTAGAAGGCGAGCACTACGTTCTTCTTGCCCCGGTAGTCGCTCAGCTTGACCTTTTTCTGGGGTCCGCCCTTGCCGGCACCGTCCCCGGTCGCCGTCAGCTCGAACTCGGGGGCCTCCTCCCCGACCTGGAGCCGCCAGACGGACCTCTTCGGTTGCGCCATCTCGGATCCTTTCCGCGCTCGTGTTGTAGTTGGTGCGCGGGCGCACTCTTATGCGCCGCGACTGCAACAGGCAAGCGGTTCGTACGCGCTAATGCAGGAAGGACCCACGGGCGATCTGCAGGAGCGCCAGATCGTCGTCGATCGCGCGCACTCCGCGCACCCTCCCGACCGCCTTGAGGATGCGGGGATGGTCCTCGGCCGGGACGGATCCGCGCAATTCGACCTCTCCGCCCGTCACCGAGACCTCCACGTCCGCCCCGAGGTTCCGCAATCGCTCGCGCACCCGTTCCGCGAGGACGACATCGTTGACGGTGCGAACGCGGAAGAGGAGCCGTGCCACGATTGCGCCGGCGAGCAGCCCTACCGAGAGGAAGAAGATCTCGCGACGTTCCATTTCGCACCCTCGCGCGCGCCGCGGCCCACCGCGACGCGGCTCTTTCGCAAACGCTAGGCCTCGCACCTCGCCGTCGCATCGGGCGCTCGCTCGTCCGCCTGCGAAACCCGCTGTACCGGTGTTCAAGTAAGGGCGATCGTCGAGGATCGCGTTGCGCCTCCCGACCCAGCGTGGCAGACAAGGGGGCATGCGGTGGGCTTCGGCGCTCTCCCAGAAGGCGCGTCTCGAAGACGCCATGGTCGAGGCCGCAACGTCCATTCGCGCGGCGCTGGGAGAGGTGTCGCCCGATCTGGTCGCGGCGTTCGTTTCCGCCCATCATCGCCCCGCCTACGTCCGCCTGAGCGAGCTCATCCGGCGCGAGCTGCCGGGAAGCTTCGTTCTCGGGTGCACCGCCTTTGGCGTGATCGGCGCGGGACGCGAGGTCGAGGGCGAGCCTGCCTTGTCCTTGACCGCGGCCTCGCTGCCCGGCGTCGAGTTGCAGCCGTTCCGGGTGGAGGAGCTGCCCCGCGCCGGGGTCACGGCCGAAGAGCTGCGCAAGGAGTTTGGCATCCGCGCCGCGCGGCCCCACCTGCTCCTGCTTGCCGATCCGCTCACGGTGGATGCCGCCAATCTCGTCAGCCTCCTCGACGTCGCCTATCCCGGGATGATCAAGATCGG
>JBJMQD010000373.1:0-6214 GCA_045802855.1 Myxococcales bacterium
CGCGTTCACCTTGCGCTTCGTTCCCGCCCGCGAAGACCTCGCCACGCCGGAATCCTGGTCCTCGCCGCGCTCGACCCGCGCGGCCATCGAGAACATGCCGGAAGGGTGCATCGCTGTCGTCGACGCCATGGGCGTGACCGATGCCGGCATCTTCGGCGATATCCTCTGCGCTCGCATGAAGAAGCGGGGGGCGGCGGGGCTCGTCACCGACGGTGTCATCCGCGACGTCGCCGGCGTCCTCGGGACCGATCTACCGCTCTGGTGCAGCGGAGTCGCCGCTCCGCCATCGGTCGCCGGCCTCACCTTCGTCGGCTGGCAGGAGCCGATCGGGTGCGGCGGCGTCGCGGTTTTCCCCGACGATGTGGTGGTCGCCGACGACGATGGCGCGGTCGTGATCCCCGCGAAGCTCGTGGAGGAGGTGGTCGCAGGCGCCCCCGAGCAGGAGCGCATGGAAGCCTGGATCATGGCGGAGGTCGACAAGGGCGTGCCCCTGCCGGGCCTCTATCCCATGAACGCCGAGACGAAGGCGCGATACGAGGTCACGCGCAAGAAGGCCGAGTAGCGGTCACCCCAACAGCGGTGACCGCCGGAGAGGGTCACTCGCCCCCGGGGCGAGACCTAGTGCTCCTCTTCCTCTTCCTCGAGCCCCAGCGGATCTCCGGCCCGCAGCTTCACCGGCTCCTCGATGGGCACGGACATGTACGCGTCGGGCGAGATGTACTTCCAGCGGATCGGGAAGGGAGAGTCGAGAGCGTCCTCGGCGCCGTCGAGCTGCACCTTCAACAGCGCCAGATCGAGCACCAGGCCCGGCAGCGACTTGCGGAACCGATCGACCAGGGCACGCACCCGCTCCGGATCGGCCTTCGCCGCCCTGAGCTGCTCGTCGGTGACGCGGACGCGAGCGGGGATGGTCCTCACCAGACCCTCTGCCGAGGCGAGCAGATCGGCGATCGCGCCCTGGGCGCGAGGCTCGCTGTCGCGCTTTCGCGCGTCGTCCCACGCGAGCTGCAGATACTTCGGCCAGCGCCCGAAGGCGCGGAACTCGTCGGGGACGAGTCCGAAGCTGAAGTGCGAGCGGATGGACTTGAACGATCTGTCGAGGTCCCCTTCCGAGTCCTCGGCGACGAGCTCGACGATGTCCATCTCGTGCGGAACGCCGCGCGGGATCCGCTGCGTAGCGCGGGGAGTCTCGCGCCCGCCTCCCGCGATGTCGTGCAGCGCCTCCCAGAGGATCGCCGAGTAGAGCAGGATCTTCGGAGCCTGGTAGTGGAAGATGTTCACCTGCCCGCGGATCTCGTCGATTTCGTCGACGTCGTAGCCGGCCCATTCGAGCTGCGTCTCGATGAGCGGGCATCCGAGCTCCACGGCTGCCCGCGCCGCTTTGGCGCGAAGCTCGTCGCCCGCCTCCTCGAAGGCGCGCAGGCGGATCGCGGGACGAAGCGCCTGGAAGCACGGCAAAAGGGCCTTTTCCCCGGCCAGGGCGCGGAAGAACAGAGGTACGCGAGGCACCCGCATCTTGCGGGTGATGAGCTCGTACGCCTCGATCGTCTGCCTGTCGGCCTGCGTCTCGTCTACCAGGCGAATCCGCTCGCTTGGTTTCCCGTTCTCCGTCCGTACGGACATGCTCTCTCCCGGACCGGCGATCCCCGACCTTCACACTAGGTCGGGGAGTGCGTGCCGGCACGCCTTCCCTCGAACCCCCCGCCGCTACGACTTCTTCCTTACATGTGCACGAAACCTGCGCCCACGGGGAGCCGCTTGTCTAGCCCGGCCCGCTGACTTTGCAGCCGGCCAGGCGGCCCTGCCGCATTGACCACGTCGTGCGAACGAGGAACTGTCCCCCGGTCCATGGTCACCTTCGACGACATCGTAGCGGCCCGCGAGCGCATCGGCCCCCATGTCGAGCGCACGCCCTGTCCTCATTCCTGGAACTTCAGCGCGCTGTGCGGCGCGGACATCTACTTCAAGCTGGAGAACCTGCAGCGGACCGGTTCGTTCAAGGAGCGCGGCGCCGCGAACAAGCTGATGCTCCTGCCTGCGGAGGAACGGCGCCGGGGCGTCGTCGCTTCGAGCGCGGGCAATCATGCCCAGGGCGTCGCCGTGAACGCTCGCCGCCTCGGGATCAAGGCGGTCATCGTGATGCCCGAGTCGACGCCGCTGGTGAAGATCCAGGCCACCCGCGAGCAGGGCGCCGAAGTCATCCTCTGCGGCACGACGTTCGAGGACGCCTATCTCGAGGCACGGCGCCTGGAGAAGGAGAAGGGCTACGTCTTCGTCCATGCCTTCGACGACGAGCAGATCATCGCCGGTCAGGGTACCGCCGGGCTGGAAATTCTCGAGCAGGTTCCCGACATGACGGTTCTCGTCGCGGCCATCGGGGGAGGGGGGTTCCTGGGCGGGATGGCGCTCGCCGTCAAGACGGTAAAGCCTTCTGTGCGCGTCATCGGAGTGGAAGCGAAAGTCCTCGCCAAGATGCAAGCGGCGAGGGCCGCGGGACGGCCCGTCGAGCTCCCCAGCGCGACCACCCTCGCGGACGGCATCGCGCTCAAGCGCGCCGGAGAGCGCACCTTGCCGCTCTTCGAGCGGTACGTCGATCACCTCGTCTCGGTCGACGACGAGGAGGTCGCAAACGCCATCCTCCTCCTCATCGAGCGGGAGAAGACGATCGCCGAGGGCGCCGGGGCGACCTCCGCCGCGGCGCTCTTGCAGCGCCGTGTGCCCGACTTGAAGGCGGACGACAAGGTCGTCTGCTGCATCTCGGGCGGCAACATCGACGTGAACCTGCTCTCGCGCATCATCGAGCGCGGCCTGGTGAAGGAAGGGCGCCGCGTCGTGCTACGGCTCCGCGTGCCCGACCGCCCTGGGGCGCTCGCCGGGGTCCTCGCCACGGTGGCCGCCGAAAAGGCGAACGTACTCGAGGTCCATCATGAAAGGGCGTTCCTGAAAGGTCCGATTGGAGACACCGAGATCGAGCTCACCCTCGATACCCGGGGAGCGTCCCATAGCGAGCAGCTTCTCGCGGCGCTGAAGGCCAAGGGCTACACGGTGGACCGCCGTGCGTCATAGACCGGCCGCTCTCCGCGCTCGAAACGAGGCCGAAACCAAAATCGCGAATGGATCCGACGCGGTTGTGGTTCAATGGAGCACATAGGAGGAAAGACGAGCCTTCCTTGTGACCATCGGGGGCGCTGGCTATCCTTCGAAACGCTCGCCCCCTCGCCGCCTCACGGGCAGAAAGCCACCATGCACACGAAGTCCGCCGTACGGCTCGCCTTGTTCCCCGCGGCGCTCTTGCTGTCGCTCGCCAGCATCCCGAGCGACCGGGCGCCCCACGCCTTCCGGCCGTCCGACGCCTACGCCGCGGTCGATCCGAAGGCGGACAAGAACTACGACCTGGCGAGCCTCGAGACGCTGCGGAAGTCGATTGTCCAGATCAAGGACAACTATGTAGACCCGAGCCGTATCAGCCCGAAGGAGATGTTCACCTCGGGGCTAGAGGCTGTCGAACGGCAGGTCGCCGAAGTGATGGTGGAGTTCGGCTCGCAGGGCTGCGGGGAGCAAGGCGCGCACAAGGAGCCCGGCGTCGCCGCGCCCGTGCCCGCGCCGGACTGCGGACACGCGAATCCCACGCTGCCCGAGGGGAAGGTTCGCGTCACCGTCGGCAACGCGACGCGCGATTTCGATTACCGGGACATCGACAACATCTGGCAGATCCCGCTCAAGATGCGTGACGTCTTCACCTTCATCAAGGACAACCTCGTCACCCAGAACAACGATCCGCGCGAGATCGAGTACGCCGCCATCAACGGCATGCTCTCCACCCTCGATCCGCATAGCTGGCTGCTCAAGCCGGATCTCTACAAGGAGATGAAGGTCCAGACCCGCGGCGAGTTCGGCGGGCTCGGCTTCGTCATCTCGATGATCGACGACCGCCTCACGGTGCGGAAGGTCCTGCGCAATACGCCGGCCTATCGCGCCGGCATCCGCAAGGGCGACGTCATCACCCAGATCGACAACGACTCGACCGTCTCGATGGAGTTGCAGGAAGCCGTCGACCGGATGCGCGGCAAGCAGGGCACGAAGGTGACCATCTACGTTTCGCGCAAGGGGCAGGAGAACAAGAAGCTCGATCTCACCCGTGCCCTCATCACCTATGAGACGGTCACTTCGAAGATGCTCGACCAGGGCGTCGGCTACGTGCGGCTCTCGGGCTTCTCCGGCACCACGCATCGCGAGATGCTCTCCGCCATCCGGGCGATGAAGGCCCAGAACGGCGGCTCGCTGAAGGGGCTGGTCCTCGATCTGCGCGGCAACCCTGGCGGCCTCCTCGAGCAGGCGATCCAGGTGAGCGACGCGTTCCTCGAGGAAGGCACCATCGTCACGACCGTCGGGGTGAACGGGACCTTGCGCGAGCCCAAGCTCGCCCGCAACGACGGCGGCGAGCGCGACTTCCCCATCGCGGTGCTCATCAGCTCCGACAGCGCGAGCGCCTCGGAGATCGTGGCGGGCGCGTTGAAGAACCTGAACCGCGCCATCATCGTCGGCCGCACGAGCTTCGGGAAGGGCTCGGTGCAGGTCCTCTACGATTTCAAGGACAAGGATTCCGGCGAGGAGAGCGCGCTCAAGCTGACCATCGCCCAGTACCTCACGCCCGGCGACCTCTCCATCCAGGAAGTCGGCATCACTCCGGACATCGAGATCGTGCCGGCGCGGATCCTGAAGGAGCGCATCGATCTCTTCGCGCCGCCGAAGACGTTCCGCGAATCGGACTACGACAAGCACTTCTTCAATGCCTTCGCTCGCGACGAGGAGCAGGCCAAGGCGGCACGCGAGCGCGCCGTGCAGAAGCCGTTCGAGACCCTCCGGTTCCTGAAAGAGGAGACGGCGAAGGAGCGCAAGGCTCGCGAAGCGATCGAGTCGGGTCAGGCCCCCGAGGAGGACGACTCCGACGATCCGTCCGACGAGGACGGCGTGACCCTCGACTACCAGATCGAATTCTGCCGCGATCTCCTGGCCCAGGCGGCGACCGGTACCAACCGCCAGGAGCAGCTGCGCCAGGCGAAGCCGTTCGTCGAGCAGCGCCGGGCGATGGAGCAGGAAAAGGTCCGCAAGACGCTGGAAGGGATGGGGATCAATTGGGGCAAGGCGCCGCAGGTCGCGGACCACGGCGCGGCGGACAAGGTCAAGATGACCGCGGAGCTGCGTGCGCCGAGGACCCAGGCGGGCGACACGATGGAGCTCGCGCTCACCGCGCACAACACCGGCAGCGTTCCCATCTACCGGCTGCGCGCCTACACCAAGTCGGACAACAACATTCTCGATCGGCGCGAGTTCGTCTTCGGTCAGATCAATCCGAAGGAGAAGCGCACCTGGACCGTGCCGGTGAAGATTCCGCGCTACGTGCCTTCCCGCCGCGACGACGTGACCGTGAAGTGGGAGGACGACCAGGGCGACTCGCTCGACGACCTGCACGCCGAGAGCGACATCGCGGAACTGCCGCGGCCGGCGTTCGCCTGGAGCTGGCAGCTCATCAACAAGGAGTCGGGCGACGGGACCCTCCACAAGGGAGAGCAGGTGGAGATGGTCCTCGACGTGAAGAACATCGGCGTCGGGAAGGCGTTCGATGCCTTCGCGGGCCTCAAGAACCTCGCCGAGGACAAGGTGAACGTGAAGAAGGGGCGGACGAAGCTCGGCCCCATCCTTCCGGGCGAGACGAAGACCGCGACCTTCATCCTCGAGGCCAAGAAAGGTTTCGAGGACACGACGGTGCCGCTGCGCCTCGACATCGGCGACAAGGACACCTACGAGGTGTCGCACGAGAAGATTCTGCTCCCGATCGGCGCGGCAGCGCAGGTGACGCCTAGCGTCGCCGCGGTTCGCGTGATCTCGGAGGCGAGCGTCCTCGCCAATGCGAACGAGAAGGCGAACCGGATTGCGACGGCGAAGAAGGGAGCGGTGCTCGCCGCCAAGGGCAAACTAGGAACATTCTACCGCGTCGAATGGGGCAAGGGGCGGACGGGGTTCATCGCCGCGACACTCGTGAAGGAGGCGCCCGGCGCGCACGGTTCGTTCGCGAAGGTTGCGGCGGTCCAGCCGAAGGAGCCGCCCAGCATCCGGGTGGCGAATCTCGATACCAGCCACGGCGGGATCGAGGTGGATACCGACCGGTTCACCCTCAACGGCCAGGCCACCGATCCGAACGGCATGCGGGATT
>JBJMQD010000378.1:0-9754 GCA_045802855.1 Myxococcales bacterium
GCTCCACCCCGAGTGGGTCGGCCGCTTCACCTTCATCCAGATCGCCGCGCCCTCGCGCACGAGCATCGAGCAGTATCAGTCGTACGAACAGCGGGTGCGCGCGCTCGTGGAGCGGATCAACGCGCGATTCGCGAACCGGCGTGCGCCGGCCATCGCGCTCCTCGTCGCGCACCACGACGCCGACGAGGTCTACGAGTACTATCGCTCGGCCGACCTCTGCTTCGTCAGCAGCCTGCACGACGGGATGAACCTCGTCGCGAAGGAGTTCATCGCCGCCCGCGACGACGAGCGCGGAGTCCTCGTGTTGAGCCAGTTCACCGGAGCGGCCCGCGAGCTGACCGAGGCGCTCATCGTGAATCCGTACGACGTGGAGGAGGCAAGCTCCGCGCTCGCTGCCGCGCTGTCGATGCCGCCCGAGGAGCAGGCCGAGCGGATGCGCGCGCTCCGGAGCCTCGTCTCTGAATTCAACGTGTACCGCTGGGCAGGCCGGATGCTCGCGGACGCCTCGCGGTTACGCAAGAGAGACCGGCTCAACCAACGGCTCACTTCTGCAACGCCCGGATTGGGGGGAATCAACTGATGGAACCGCTCCTTGGGTCTTCCTTGTTCGCCTCGCTCGAGGACGCGGACGTCCTCGTCGCCTTCGACTTCGACGGCACCCTCGCCCCTCTCGTGGACGAGCCGGCCTCCGCGGCGGTTCCGGCTTCGACGCGCCGGCTTCTCGGGCGGCTCGCGCACCTCTACCCTTGCGCGGTGATCTCCGGACGGAGCGAGGCCGACCTGTCGCGGCTCCTCGCCGGGATCACCGTCTGGTACGCCATCGGGAACCGGTTTCTCGATTCCCCCGAAACCGTCGAGCGACGGCGCGAGCAGGTTCGAACCTGGGTCCCGCAGGTCGCCGCGCAGCTTTCCGGGCTGGAAGGGATCTCCGTCGAGGACAAGGGCGCCGCTCTCGCCATCCACTATCGCGCCGCCCTGGATGCGCAGAAGGCGCGCGAAGCCATATGGAGCGTCGCCGAGATGCTCGGCGAAGCGCGCGTCATCCCGGGGAACCGCGTGATCAACCTGCTCCCCTGGGGCTCCGCGGACAAGGGAGCCGCCGTGGAAAGGCTCTCCGCGATGCTCGGTTGCAAGACGATCTTGTACGTCGGCGACGACACCACCGACGAGGACGCGTTCGGAGTGGGCGCGAACGTGATCGGGGTGCGCATCGGCGAGTCAAAGGCGACGCGCGCCAGGTACTACCTGCACAGCCGGGAGGAGGTCGATGTCCTCCTCGAGCGGCTGATCGGCCTGCGCGAGCGCGCGGCGCGCGCCCCCGAGCGGATCGCGCAGCGGAGGGCGGCGTCGGGAACCCTGGTCTGAGCCGCACGCTAGCGTTCCTCCTCGTGGCAGCGAGCGCTGCTCACGGTGATGGTCTCGGTAGAGATACTCACCACCGTGACATCGACGCGGACCTCTTGTTGCGCTTCGATCGCGGCCTCGAGCGGCGACAGCGCCTCCGCATCGCGCCGGCGCTGTCGCTTCCGCTCGGCGATCAGCTTGATCACCGCTTCGGCGACAGCGCCGGCAACGCGCACGAAGAATGCCACCACCCTGTCGAGACCGATCTGCTTTGCGAGGACCAGATAGTTCATCGGACGCCTCTCCTTCGACGCCGACACTAGCCTCGCCCCCCGACATCTCAGGCGCGCCCCGCGGAACGGCTCGACTTTCCGCAAGAGCCCGATCCGCCGGCAGGCCTCGTCCAAGGCGAGCGGCATGAGCGGCCAGTGGGCGCCCGCATTTCCGGCATATGCTTGCCGGGTGGCGACGCTGCACTTCGTCTACGGCAAGCCTGGCGCGGGAAAGACCCGCCTCGCCCGCGAGCTTGCCGCGACGGTACCCGGGGTGCTGTTCTGCGAGGACGAGTGGCTGCTCGCGCTGGCCGACCCGATCGCGACACTGGAACAGTACGTCGCCGCTTCGCGGCGCCAGCGCGCGGTGATCGGGCCAATGGCTGCGCGCATCCTCTCGCTCGGGACTTCGGTCGTCTTCGACTTCGCCGCCAACACGGTGCGCGATCGCGCGTGGGTGCGGTCGATCTTCGAAGCGGCAGGCGCCGAGCACCTGCTGCACCTGCTCGACGTTCCCGACGAGGAATGCAGGCGCCGGGTCCGCGAGCGCAACACGACGAAGCCGCCCGGCCTCTACTTCGGCGACGTCAGCGAGGAGATCGTCGGCCGGGTGCTCCCGCACATCGTGCCGCCAAACGAATCGGAGCGATTCCGGGTGCGGACGTACTCCGCAGGAGTTTGATCAGCGCCTCCTCCTACCCGGGACAAGGCCTCGCTCACGTGCGAGCTGGTCGCCCGTCTGCCGCACGATGTCGTTCGTCAACGGCGGTCCAGGGTCCGCGAGCCCTCGCTCACAAACCCAGATACGCCTGCCGGATCGCCGGGTCCGCCAGCAGGTCCTTCGCCGACCCTTGCAGCTTCACGTGGCCCGTCTCGATCACGTACCCGCGCTGGGCGAGCTCGAGGGCCTTCTGCAAGTTCTGCTCGACGAGGAGCACGGTGATGCCCGAGCCGTGCAGGGTCCGGACGATGCCGAACATTTGATCGACGAGGATGGGGGCGAGGCCGAGCGACGGCTCGTCGAGCATGAGCAGCTTCGGCTCGCTCATCATCGCCCGCCCGATGGCGCACATCTGCTGCTCGCCGCCAGACAGGCTGCCGGCGTATTGCGTGCGGCGCTCGCGCAGGCGGGGAAAGAGCCCGTAGATCTTCTCGATGTTCTCCCCGGAGCGGGCCCGCGCGCTCTTCGTGTACGCGCCCAATTCCAGGTTCTCGCGGACGGTGAGCTGCGGCCACAGCTCGCGCCCTTCCGGGACCAGCGCGATGCCAAGCTCCGCGCGCTTGCTCGCGGGAATGCCGAGGAGCGAGCTCCCGCGGTACCGGATGTCTCCGCCGCGCGCGGGCCGGAGCCCGCTGATCGCGCGCAAGGTGGTGGTCTTCCCCGCGCCGTTCGAGCCGAGCAGCGTGACGATCTCGCCCTCGCGCACTTCCAGCGAAATGCCGAACAGCACCTGGACGTCGCCGTAGGCGAGGGAGAGGTCGCTGATCTCGAGGAGCGGCGTGCTCAAGCGGGTTTCTCCGCCGAAACATCCTTGGCCGCGCTCTCCCCCAGATAGGCGGCGACCACCTTGGGATCGCGCACCACTTCCTGCGGCTTGCCCTCGGAGATCTTCTTTCCCGCGTCGAGAACGATGACCCGGTCGGAGAGCGCCATCACCGCCGGCATGACGTGCTCGATCATGATGATCGAGAGCCCGCGCACCTTCCGCACGTTACGGATGAGCTCCGCCATCTGCTGCGCCTCGGCGGGATTGACGCCGGCGATCACCTCGTCGAGGAGCAGCACCCGCGGCTCGGTGGCGAGAGCGCGCGCGAGCTCGAGCCGCTTGCGGCCCGCCAGGGTGAGCCCGGCCGGAAGCTGGGAGGCGCGATCGGCGAGCCCGACGAATTGCATCACCTCGAGGGCCCGGTCGCGGGCTCCCACCGGGCCGCGCTTCCCGTAGATGGCGCCGACCATCACGTTCTCGAGCACGGTGAGGTTGCCGAAGGGGCGCACGATCTGGTGCGTGCGCACGACGCCCGAGTGCACCGCGCGGTGAGCGGGAAGGCCGCTGATCACCTTCTCCCCGAGCCGCACCGTGCCCGAAGTGGGCGGGATGGAGCCCGCGATGAGGCTGAAGAGGGTCGTCTTCCCGGCGCCGTTCGGCCCGATGACTCCCAGGATCTCGTTTTCGGCCAGCTGGAGGTCCACCTCGTCGACGGCCTTGAGGCCGCCGAAGCGCTTCGACACCTTCTCCGCCCGGAGGATCGGCGCGGTCATTCCTGCACCGCCCCCGGACCGGACGCTCCGCCCTCCGCGGGCGCGGCGCCGCCCCCTCCCAGAGCGGCCTTCGCGACCAACTGCGGCCGGACGAGCCCCGTCTTCCGGGCGATGCGGAAGAACAGCCCCGACAGCCCGAGGGGCTCGAAGAGGATGATGATGACGAGGAGAACGCCGTAGAGGCCGAGGTAGAGCTGCGGATAGCTGGCGATGAGGCTTTCCCGCAGGACCACGAACACGACCGCGCCGAGAGCCGGCCCGATGATGGTGCCGACGCCGCCGATCACGGTCATGAGCACGAAGGAGATCGACTGGACGAAGCCGAACATGTCGCCCGGCTCGATGTAGCTGAAGTAGCTCGCGTAGAAGGCGCCGGTGACGCCGACCGCCACTCCCGAGAAGAACAACACGAGGTCCTGGTAGAAGGTCGACGAGATGCCGACGTCGGCGGCGGCCTCGACGTCCGCCTTGATGGCGAGGAGCCCGAGCCCGAGGCTCGACTTGCGCAGCGCGTACGAGGCGCAGACCATCACCACGAGGAGCCCGAGGCCCCAGTAGTAGAGCTTGGCCTTGAGCCCCGACTCGATGGGAAGCGAGAGCCCCGACGATCCGCCGGTGAACCACTCCCAGTACGTGAACACGAGCCGCGAGGCCTCCCCGACTCCGATGGTGGCAATGGAGAAGTAGGGGCCTCGCAAGCGCAGCGTAGGGTGCCCCCAGACGAGCGCGTACAGCCCCGCGACGATGCCGCCGACGATCCAGGCGAGAACGAACGGCGTGTGCAGGGAGAGGAGGATCTGGGCCGACACGAATCCGCCCACGCCGAACAGGGCGGAGTGGCCGAAGCTGACCTGGCCGAGATAGCCGCCCAGCCAGTTCCAGGCGAGCGCCGCGCAGACGTAGAGGAAGGTGAGGGTGACGAGATTTCTGCGGTATGCCGAGGGCCCGAAGATCGTTGGCCACAGGGCCAAGGCAACGACCACGACGACGAGAACGAGAACGGCCTTGCCGGAGACCCAGGGAAGGATCCTTCTCGCTCCCGCGGTTTCCGCTCGCGGCTCCTTGCCGGAGCCGGGACTCATCCGAGCACCTTCTGGCCGAACAGCCCGCCCGGCCGCAGCACGAGGACCAGCACGAGGAGCACGAAGCCGACCGCGGCGGTGAGGTAGACGGGGAAGCCGGGGATGAGGATGGAGAAGACCTCCACCATGGCGAGGATCAGCGCCGCGATCGCCGTGCCGGCGATGCTTCCGAGCCCGCCCAGCACCACCACCACGAAGGACTTCAAGAGCTCGGCGGAACCGAAGCTCGGGCTGAAGGGAAAGAGCGTCGCCCCGAGGAGCCCCCCGACCGCGGCGAGCGCCGTCCCGATCCCGAAAGTGAGGGCGTAGATGCGCTCGATGGGAATCCCGACCACCGTGCAACTATCCGGGTTTTGCGCCACCGCGCGAATCGCCTTCCCGACATAGGTGCGGCGCAGGAGGAAGTGGAGGACGATCAGGATGACGACGGCGATGGCGAAGACCGCCACCCGGTTCACCGAGATCGACGCGCCGGCGAGGAGGATGGCCTTCGTCGAGTAGGACGTGCGCAGGGTCTGGTCGTTCCCGGTGAAGAGCAGGTACGCGACGTTACGGAGGATGAGCCACACTCCGAACAAGAGGAGGAGCGACTGGACTCCGCCCGCCGCCCCTCGCGGCAGGCGGTGCACGAGGACGCGGTAGACCACGACCCCGAACAGGAAGGCGAGCGCCGCGACCGGCACCAGCGACAGGTACGGGTCGATCCCGAGCTCCGAGTGCAACCACCAGCCTGCATAGGCGCCCGCCATGATGACGCCTCCGTGCGCCAGGTTGACGATGCGCAGGACGCCATAGATCAGGCCCAGCCCGAACGCCATCGCGGCATAGAGGCCCGCGAGGAGCACCGACGCGATGAAGAGTTCGGCGAAGTGCTGCACTTATTTGGTCGCCGTGGTCGACCCGCAGCCGGGGTTCGGCGCAACGCCCTTCGCCACCGCAGCGTCGGGCGGCGCGATGATGGGCGATTTGCCGTCGGGCATGTTCTGCTGGACGACGAAGGGCGCGTGGACCTGCTGTCCGAACTTGGCGGGGAACTCCAGGTGTCCGCCGGGCAGGATCGACTCCATCTTGAGCTGCGCGAGCTTCTCCCGGACCTTGTCGCGGTCGAGCGAGCCCGCCTGTTCGATGGCGGTGAAGAGCGCCCGGGCGGTCTCGTAGCCGAGCGCCTGGTACCACTCCGGCGCGCGGCCGCCGAACTTCGCCTTGAACTTCTGCACGAAATCGGCCGCGAGCTTGTTCTTGTCGGCGACCTGCGGGCTCCACCAGACCGCGCTCACGATGTACTCGACGTTCTTCTTTCCGAGCGCGTCCAGGGCCTGCTTCTCCGGCCCGCGCGCGCCGTAGCTGATCACCTTGTTGCACATGCCGGCGGTGACGTACTGCCGCTGCATGGTGATGTAGTCGGGCAGGTGCGCGTCGGCGAGGAAGAGGTCGGCGCGGGCAGCCTTCACCTTGTCGAGCAGCGCGGAGAAGTCCTTGCCCCCGAGCTCGAACGACTCGTCGACCACGACCTTGTAGCCGCCGTTCGACTTGCCGGCGAACTCGGTGACTCCCTTCTTGAAGTCCTTGCCGTGAGAAGTGTTTTCCCAGACGAGGGCGATGCTCGCCGGCTTGGGGAGCTTGCCGGCCTTCTGCTCGCTGTCGACCCACTCCATCATCGAGGTGGCGAGGATCTCCACCGGAGAGAGGAGGCCGAACACCCATTTGTAGCCGCGCTTGTAGATGGCCGTGGCGGCCCCGCCCCCGTTCACGTACGGAATCTCGTTCTGCTCCGCCACCACGCTCTGCGCTTCCACGAGGTTGGTCGCGTAGGTGCCGAGGAGGAAGCTCACCTTCTCGCTGTTGATAAGACGATCGGCCAGGGAGGCGGCGGTAGCCTGCGTGCTCGTATCGTCGAGCAACATGAGATTGAGCTTCATCTTCTTGCCGCCGACGTTCAGGCCGCCGTTCTTGTTCCACTCTTCGAAGGCGAGATCGTAGCCCTCCTTGTAGAAACCGCCGATCCGCGACTCGGCTCCGGTGAGCGGTAGAGTCGCACCGATCTTGATTTCCGATTGGGCCTGGGCACGGAAGGAGGCAGCCCCGGCCACGCAGAAGACGAAAGCGCTTGCGAGTCTCGATGCCAATCGGGAGTTGGTCATGGCGCGGGCTTGTAGTCAGGGTGGGTCGGAAAAAGCAATGCGCGGTGACTCCGTCGCTACTGCAGCTTGACAGTCGAGCGCCGAATCCTGCTAGTGTGCGACACACTTTTGTCTCCGGGCGTTCCGCTCGGAGTAGCGTGAAATCATTCGTCAACGTTAGTTGCGCCGGGACGCTTTTTTTCGCGCTTCATCAAAACAAGGGGAGGTCACGGTATGAGCGGTGCCACAGACGCAACATTGCTGGCTCCATCCACGCCCCACGTGATCTCGGGTGCTGATGAACGCAGGGTCATCATCGCCTCCTCCGTGGGCACGGTGTTCGAGTGGTACGACTTCTACCTTTACGCAATTCTCGCCGTGTTCTTCGCCGGCCTCTTCTTTCCGCCCGGCAACCTGACTGCCGCCACCATCGGCGCCTTCGGCGCCTACGCGGCGGGATTCCTCGTCCGGCCGTTCGGAGCCATCATCTTCGGACGCATCGGCGACCTGGTCGGCCGCAAGTACACCTTCCTCGTCACCATCGTGGTGATGGGATTATCCACCGTCCTGGTTGGATGCCTCCCGAGCTTCGCCAGCATCGGCTGGGCGGCGCCCATCATCCTTCTCGTCCTCCGTCTGGCGCAGGGCCTTGCCCTCGGCGGCGAGTACGGAGGGGCAGCGACCTACGTCGCCGAGCACGCGCCCGATGTGAAGCGCGGATACTCCACGGCCTGGATCCAGACGACGGCGACGGTCGGCATGCTCTTCGCGCTGATCGTCATCCTCGTCTGCCGCGTCAACATGAACGCCAACAACTTCAAGGAGTGGGGCTGGCGACTCCCCTTCCTGGTTTCCATCCCGCTGCTCCTCATCTCGATCTACATCCGGCTCAAGCTGCAGGAGTCTCCGATCTTCCAGAGGCTCAAGACGCAGGGAAAGCGCTCCAAGCAGCCGCTCCGCGACAGCTTCTTCACCTATCCGAACAACAAGTTCGTGCTGCTCGCGCTCCTCGGCGCTACCGCCGGACAGGGCGTGGTCTGGTACACGGGCCAGTTCTACGCGCTGTTCTTCATCCAGGGATACCTGAAGCTCGACTTCATCCCGACCTATCTCCTCATCGGCATCTCGCTCATCGTCGGCACCCCGTTCTTCCTCGTGTTCGGCGCCCTCTCCGACCGGATTGGCCGCAAATGGATCATCCTCGGCGGCTGCCTCATCGCCGCGGTCACGTATTTCCCGCTCTTCCGGGGTTTGACGCACTACATCAACCCCGCGCTGGAGAGCTACCAGGAGAAGACCAAGATCAGCGTCGCTGCCGACGACTGCAACTTCCACATCTTCGCGATGCCCACCACCGTGTACTCGCCCTGCGACAGGGTGAAGGGCTATCTCGCCGCCGCCGGCGTCTCCTTCGAGTCGCTACCCGCGGTGGCAGGGCAAGCGGTGGTCACGAAGATCGGGGACCGCGAGGTCGTCGGCTGGGATGACAAGGACGCCTCGGGCAAGGTGACGAAGACGGGCCTCGCGAAGTATGGCGAGGCGCTGAAGGCGACGGGGTATCCAGCGACAGCCGATCCCAGCAGGGTCAACTGGGTGATGGCCGAACTGATCCTCATCATCATGGTCATCTACGTGACCATGGTGTACGGGCCCATCGCCGCGTTCCTCGTCGAGCTGTTCCCCGCCAAGATCCGGTACACCTCGATGTCGTTGCCGTACCACATCGGGAACGGATGGTTCGGAGGCATGCTGCCACTCTTGGCGACCGCGATCGTGGCGAGCTCGGGCAGCATCTACCAAGGGCTCTGGTACCCGATCATCGTGGCGGTGATGACGGTCGTGATCGGCGCCTTCTTCGTCCACGAGACCAAGGACACGAAGATCCACGAAGAGGTCCACTGAATCCAGCCGATCGCTCGGACGCGAGGCCCGCGGAAGCGATTCCGCGGGCCTTCGCATTTCCGCGACACTGTGCTTTGAACCCCGGCCTGTGAACCGCATCCGCGTCGGCCCTCACGAGCTCGAATGCGCCTTCCACGGCTCGCCGGGCGGGCCGACGCTCGTCTTTCTCCACGAGGGGCTCGGCTCCGTCGCGCAGTGGCGCGACTTTCCGGAAAAGCTCGCTGCGGCCTGCGCACTTCCCGCGTTCGTCTACAGCCGCGCGAATTACGGCCAGTCGTCCGCGACGGCGCCGCTGCCGCGCCCGGTGCGCTACATGCACGACGAGGCGCTGCTGCTCCCGGAGGTGCTGCGCGTCGCCGGCATCGCCGATCCCATCTTGATTGGGCACAGCGACGGCGCGTCGATCTCGATCCTGTACGCCGCCGATCATCCCGTCCGGGGGATGGTTCTCGAGGCGCCCCACGTCTTCGGCGAGGAGGTGGGCTTCGCGAGCATCGCCCGCGCGAAGGAGGCCTACGAGAAAGGCGGGCTGCGAGAACGGCTCGCGAAGTACCACCAGAACGTGGATGCGGCCTTCTACGGGTGGAACGGTCCCTGGCTCGATCCCGGGTTCCGGCAGTGGAACTTGACGGACCGCTTGCCGCGGATCGCCGCCCCCCTCCTCGTCGTGCAGGGATTGGCGGACGAGTATGGGACCACCGCGCAGGTAGACGCGATACGGGGCGAAGCCGCGGGGAAGGTCGATGTCGTCCTGGTCGAGGGATGCGGTCATGC
>JBJMQD010000422.1:0-10030 GCA_045802855.1 Myxococcales bacterium
ATGCCGGTTCCGGCCGCTCGGCGTCCTCGCCGTCCTCGGCCCGTTCAACTTTCCCGTGCACCTCCCGAACGGCCACGTGCTTCCCGCTCTCGCTTGCGGGAACTCGGTGGTGTTCAAGCCGAGCGAGATCGCGCCTCACGCCGCGGAGGTGTACGCCCGCTGCCTCGTCGAGGCGGGTGTGCCGGCCGGGGCCTTCAACCTCGTGCAAGGGCCTGGGCCCGTCGGGGCGAAGCTTGCTGCCCACCCCGGAGTGGACGGAGTCCTCTTCACCGGAAGCTGGGGCGTCGGGCTCGCCATCGAGCGGGCGACGCACGGGCAGACGAAGATCCTGGCACTGGAAATGGGCGGGAAGAACGCCGCCCTCGTCCTGCGCGACGCCGATTCCGAGAAGGCGCTGTACGACGTCCTCTTCTCCGCCTTCGCCTCGGCCGGACAGCGCTGCACGGCGGCGAGCCGTGTCATCGTGGAAGGACCGCCCGAGCGCGCCGATCGCTTCGCGCAGCGCATCGCGGCTCTGGCGAAGGGCATCTCGATCGGGCATCCGCTCGATTCCGGCGTTTTCATGGGCCCGCTCGCTTCGGAGAGCGCCCTCTCCCGCTTCGAGGCGGGGCTGTCGGAGGCGCGTGCGGAGACGGTGCTCGCCTCGGGCCGGCTTTCGCCTCGCGGCCTGCGCGGGTGCTACGCGTCGCCTTCGGTGCACCGGGTGCGCAACCCGGAAGGCAGCGCGTACGAACGCGAAGAGCTTTTCGGACCCGATCTCGCCGTCTACGACGCGCCCGACGAAGACGCTGCCGTGGCGCTCTGCAACGCCACCGACTACGGCCTCGCCGCGAGCGTGCACACGAAAAGCCGAGAAGCCTTCGAGCGATGTCTCTCGCGGATCGAGTGCGGCGTCGTGAACTGGAACGCGCCCACCGTGGGAGCGAGCGGCCGCCTTCCTTTCGGCGGACTCAAGCGCAGCGGGAACCACCGCCCCGCCGCCCTCTACTCGACCCTCTACTGCGCCGCGCCCGTCGCAGTCATGAGCGGCGAGGCGGTGCTCGATCGAGGTAGAATCGCGCCCGGGATCTCCTGGCCGGAGGAGCGGGCTTTGCCCGCGACGGGCGGAGGCCCTGGGCCGGAGCAGACGGTGGACGAGTGAACGGAACAACCAACCCGCTACGTGTCATCGTCGGAACCGCGGGCCACGTCGATCACGGGAAAACAGCGCTCGTCAAGGCGCTCACCGGGATCGATACGGACCGGCTTCCCGAGGAGAAGCGGCGCGGCATCACGCTGGAGGCGGGGTACGCGCACCTGCAGCTTCCGGGCATCGGCATCGCCGGCGTCGTGGACGTGCCGGGCCATGAGCGCTTCTTGCGCGCGATGGTGGGGGCGGCCTTCGGCGTCGACGTCGCCGTCCTCTGCGTCGCGGCCGACGAGGGCCCGATGCCGCAGACGGCCGAGCACCTCGACGTGCTCCGGCTGCTCGGCGTCACCTCCGGGGTGGTCGCGCTGACCAAGTCCGATCTGCTGGCCGCGCTCGGCCCGGATCACCGCGAGCTTCTCCTCCTGGAGTTGCGGGACCTGTTCGCCGGGACGTTCCTGGAGAAGGCGCCCATCGTCGAGTGCTCGGCGAGGACGGGCCAGGGGCTGCGGGAGCTCGTCGAGGCCATCGCGAAGGCCGTCAAGGATCGCATCGACGCGCCCCGGTCGGAGGTCGGCCCACTCTTTTTGCCGCTCGACCGCGCCTTCGCCGTGAAGGGATTCGGCACCGTGGTGACGGGAACCCTGTTCTCCGGTTCGCTCGGGGCAGGCGACGAGGTCGATCTGGTCGGGTCGGGCGCACGGGTCCGCGGGGCGCGTGTGCGCGGCGTGCAGGTGCACGGAGCGGGCGTCGATCGGGCTCGCGCCGGGCAGCGGACCGCCGCGAACATCGCGAACGTCGACGTCGGGCACGCTCCCCGGGGCGCCGCTCTGGTCCCTGCGGGAACGCTGGACGCGACGGGAGGCGCGCAGATCCTCGACGTCGAGCTGGAGCTCTTGCCGTGGGCCGCGAGGCCGCTCAAGGACCGCGCGCGGCTCCTCGCCCACATCGGCACGGCGCAGGCCCAGGCGACGGTCGCGCTCATCGACCGCAAGGAGCTTCTTCCCGGAGAGCGCGCCTTGGCGCAGCTGCGGCTCGGAACCAAGGTCGCGGCGCTCTCCGGACTCCGCTTCCTGGTGAGGGGCGAGCTCGGCAAGCCGGGCGACGGCGCGCCGCCTCCGGGCAGGTTCACGGCGGCCGCCCGCGCCCACGCCTCGACGCTCGGAGGCGGGAGGATTCTCGCGGTCGGCTCCCGCAAGCGGCGCAAGCGCGAGTCGGACGTGCGCGCCCTCTCCGCTCTCGCCGGCGACGATGCTCTCGCGCAGGCGGAAGCCCTGCTCCTCGAAGCGGGGCACCTCGGCTCGTCTCCTCAGCGCCTCGCCGCGCAGGGCGCTTTCACCTTCAAGGCCGCCGGCGCGGCCCTCGAGCGGCTCTCGCAGCTCGGCAGGGCCGTCCTCCTCGACCGCGAATCGCGGCTCTACGTCCATGCCGGGCTCCTCGCGAAGCTCGAGCGGAAGGTGCTTGCCCGGCTCGACGAGCACGCCGCGCTCGGGGACGTCGATCCGTCGATCGCGAAGGAGGAACTGCGGCAACGCTCGGGCGCGCCTCCCGCGCGGCTCTTCGCCCGGGCACTCGCTCATCTCGCGGAGGCAGGGGAATTGCGCACTGACGCGGAGCGGGTCCGTCCCGCCTCCGCCCCTGCCCGGCTCGACGGTCCGGACGCCTCCGCGCAGGAGAAGCTGGCGGGGATCCTGGACGGAGCGGGCCTGTCGCCTCCGCGGACGGACGAGCTGCCGGCGCTGATCGGCGAATCGCCCCACCGGACCTTTGCGCTCCTCAAGACGCTCGCCTCCGCGGGCAGGGCGAGCAAGGTGAGCGAGGAGCTGTGGTTCGGATCGCAGCCGCTGAAAGAGCTGCGCGGAAAGCTCGTCGCGCATCTCTCGGCGCACGGCTCCATCGACGCACAGGGCTTCAAGGAGCTGACCGGGCAGAGCCGCAAGTTCACCATTCCGCTCGCGGAGTGGTTCGACAAGGAGCGCATCACGCTGCGGGTCGGCGACAAGCGGGTCCTGCGCAAGGAGCGCGACCGGTGAGCAGAAATCCCGTCGCCTCGGAGAGGTCGGTCGCGGAAGTGGTGGTGGACCAGCTTCCGCTCGCCGCCTGCGTCCTCGACGAGACGCGGATCGTGGCAGCGAACGAGAGGCTCTGCTCGCTCCTTGGGCTTCCGAGGGAGAAGATCGTCGGCGTCTCCGACGCGCTGCAGACGGTGCTCATCCCGGTCTCGCGCAAGGCGGGCGCCGCGGAGAGGGCAGTCGACGAGATGGATCTGGTGGGCCGCGGCTCCGACGGTGCCCCCATTCCGCTGCGCGGGAAGATCTCGCCCTTTCCTCTCGCCGGGCCCGGCGCGGTCCTCATCGTCTGCACGGACGAGCGCGGCCTCGCGCGCACGGCGCAGATCGTTCGCGGGCTGGTGGACGCGGCGGTGGCGGCGCAGCGCGAGCAGACGACCACCGGGCTGTTCCGGTCGGTGCGCGACCGCCTCGCGCAACTGGGGCTGCTCGTCAACTTCAACGAGATCTCGGGGCAGACCGTCCACACCCTCGATCTCGGCGACGACCACGGAAGCGTGAACGCGCTCCGGCAGAGATGGGCCCACGAGATTCCGGTCGAGGCGTTCCGCGCCTTGCTGCCGCGCAAGGGACATGCGTCGCAGGGAAACCTGATCGAGGATCTTCCCGGGCTCATCGCCAAGGCGCAGGGAAAGCGGCGCGACGAGGTCGATCCCACCATTCCCTCTCGCGCGATCTACGCGATCATTCCCGTGTCGGGCGACGGGCCTTCCTACGCCTTGTCCGCGACGGGCGCCGGGCTCGATGCCACGGTGGCGAGCGCGTTCGGCCTCTTCGGGCAGCAGGTCGGGGCCTTCCTCGAGCAGATCCGCAGGATCGAGGAGCTCGATCGCAAGAACCGCGAGCTGGCCGCGGTCAACGAGGTGGCGCGGGCGAGCGCCGCCCTGGGATCGGCCGATTCGTTGCGCCAGGCGCTGGAGCGATTCGCGGAAGTCGCCGGCGTCGAGCGCACCGCCATCCTCCGGCGCGAGGAGGATTCGCTCGAGCTCGCGGCGCAGCGTGGATTCGAAGGGCACGAGTTCGCCGCTCTGCTGCAGAGCGTGGCCATCGACCGCGAGCTGCCCTGGACGGACGCGGCGCTCGCGGGAGATCCGGTCCTCTTCACCCTCACGCCCGACGGCTCGGTCCGGTCGGCGTCGCTGCGCCTCCAGACCCCGCCCGGAGGAGTGCTGCCGCTCGGGCGGGCGCAGAGGCAGGGCGAGCACAACGGGGTCGTCCTTCCCTTGAAGGTAGGAGAGAGGGTGCACGGCGTCCTCGTCGCCGTGAAGCACGACACGCTCGAGCGCGAGGACCTGCGCCTTCTCAGCACGCTCGCGGCACAGCTCGCCGTCTCGCTCCTCAACGTCATGCTCTTCCAGCAGACGCAGCGCCGGGTCGAGGAGCTGTCGAACCTCCTCGAGCTCGGGCAGACGGCGCTCGGCAATTTCGACCTCCATCGCATCCTCGAGGCCGGGGCACGGGTGGCGGTGCGAATCCTCCGCTGCACCGCCTCGTACATCTGGCTGCCCGATCCGACCGGCACCATGCTGCGCATGGAAGCCTTCCACGACCCCGACGTCCCGGAAGGGGGCGCCGAAGGGCTCGTGCTCCCGCTCTCGCGCCGGTCGATGATGACGCTCGCGTTCGCCACCCGGCAGCCGCAGGCGGCGCTCGATGCGCAGAGCGACGTGCGCATCGATCGGGACCTCGTCCAGCGCTTTCCCGCCCGGTCCGTCCTCGCGGTCCCGCTGGTTTCCCACGACGTCTCGGTGGGCGCGCTTGCGCTCCTCACCCGCGGCGATCGCATCTTCGGGGCGCAGGACGTGCGCCTCGCGACGCACGTCGCCCAGCTCCTCTCCGCGGCGGTGGTCAGCTCCGACATCGTCGCCCGCGAGCGGCGCCGCGCGGACGAGCTGGCGCTACTGCAGCAGATCTCCACCGCTCTCGCCGGCAGGCTCGACCGGCAGGAACTGTTCGTCTCGGCGCTCTCCCGCGCCCTGCAGCTCTTCGACGCAGACGTCGCCGCCGTGTACGAACGGGACGGCGACGAGCTCAAGCTCTCCTTCACCCAGTCGAAGGACGGCATCGCGGTCGGGTTCCCGGAACACGCTCCAAAAGGCTGCTGCGACGGATCGGAGGAGACCACCGCCCAGCTGGGAACGATGAAGCTGCCGCCGGAAAGCGGCGTGCGGCACTCGTTGTGCGCGCCGATGCCCGGGCCGGGGGCGTCGCCGGGCGGCGTCTTCTGCCTCGCGCGGCGGTCGGAACGCGCGTTCTCCCCGGACGAGGCGCGCATCGCCCACGCGCTCGCCGCGCAGCTCTCGGTAGCCCTCTCGAACGCCCGCCTCTACGCCTCGGAGGTTGCCCGGGCCGAGGAGATGACCTTGCTCTTCGAGCTCAGCCGGTCGGTCGCCGGATCGCTCGAGATCATCCCTCTGCTCCAGGCAGCCGGCGAGCGGCTGCGCAAGCTCGTCGACGCGAGCAACTGGTTCGTGCTGCTCCTCGACCCGTCGAAGAAGACGCTGCGGAGCATCGCCTGCAGTCCGCAGCATGCCGAGTTCATGCGCGACGTCGTATTGCACGTCGGCGAGCAGTCCCTGGCCGTCGAGTGCGTCCGGACGCGCAGGGCCGTGCAGGAGACGCACGCCGAAGGCTCGCCGCGGGCCAATCCGCGGCTCGTCCGCCATTTCGGCCAGCTCGCGCTCCTCGCCATTCCGCTCATCGCCCGCGACGAGGTGCTGGGGGCGGTGATGCTCGACGACGTGCGGGAGCCACGCGTGTTCTCGGACGCCGAGATCAAACGGGTGGTCGCGGGCGCCCAGCAGATCGCCCTTGCCGTCCTCTCCGCGCGGCTCTTCGAGGACCTCCGCCGCAGCTACGCGGAGCTGGCGCGCACCCAGGCGTCGCTGATCGAGCGCGAGCGGCTCGCCGCGCTCGGGGAATTGTCGGCCTCCATCGCCCACGAGGTGCGCAATCCGCTCGGGGTCATCTTCAACTCCATCGGCAGCCTGCGGCGGCTGGTCGAGCCGCGCGGCGACGTGAAGCTCCTTCTCGACATCATCGGCGAGGAATCGGAGCGCCTGAACCACATGGTGGGCGACCTGCTCGACTACTCCCGGCCCATCCAGCCGGCGCTCCAGCCGGTGGCGCTCGCACCGCTGTTCGACGAAGCGGTCGCCTCGGTGCGCACGTCGGTGCAAAGCGACGGCATCGACGTGCACGTCTCCATCGCACCCTCGGTCGCGACGGTGCGCGCGGACGCCCGGCTCCTCCGCCAGGCGCTGGTGAACCTGATCACGAACGCCTTCCAGGCGATGCCCCGGGGCGGGAGCCTGACCGTCTCCGCGACCGACGTGCTCGCGGACGGCGGACAGATGGCCCGCATCTCGGTGCGCGATACGGGTGTGGGGATCCCGCGCGACGATCGCGAGCGCGTCTTCCACGCCTTCTTCACCACCAAGCCGACGGGTACCGGGCTCGGGCTTGCGGTCGTCCGCCGCATCGCCGAAGGGCACGGCGGCCGCGTTCAGCTGGCAGAGGTCGAGCCGGGTGCTGAATTCCAACTTTTCCTGCCTATGTAAACGACCTACCCGTTGGGGCCCACCTCGCTCTAGACTGCGCCGATGAGCGAAGGGCCGCTACCCGCGCCGCAGCTCCCGTCCGGCGGCAAGCCGCGCGTCCTCATCGTCGACGATCAGCGCAACATGCGCACCACCACCGCCTTCGTCCTGCAGCAGGCGGGATACGACGTGGCCGAGGCGGAGAGCGGCGAGGCGGCACTCGCGCGGCTCCTCGCCGAGCCGTTCGAGGTGGTGCTCACGGATCTGAAGATGGCGCCGCTCGACGGCCTCGCGGTGCTGCGGGGAGCGCTCGAGATCGCCCCCGCGACCCAGGTCATCCTCATGACCGGCTTCGGAACGGTCGAGAGCGCCGTCGCTGCCATGCAGCAGGGAGCGCACGACTACATCTCCAAGCCGTTCAAGCAGGAAGAGCTCCTCGTGCGGGTGCAGCGCGCGCTGGCGAACCGGCGGCTGCTGGTCGAGGTCGGCCTCTACACCGACGAGTTCCGCCAGCGGTACAAGCTCGACGCGCTGGTGGGCCGCTCGGCGGCGATGCGCGAGCTCTTGACCCGCGTGGTCCGGGTCGCTCCCACCGAGGTGACGGTCCTCATCACCGGCGAGAGCGGCACGGGAAAGGAGCTGGTCGCGCGGGCCATCCACGCGAACTCGCGGCGCAGCTCGCGGCCCTTCGTGCCGGTGAACTGCGCGGCGATCAGCGAGAACCTGCTCGAGAGCGAGCTGTTCGGACACGTGAAGGGCGCGTTCACCGGAGCGGTGAAGCTACGGCAGGGGCTCCTCGAGGAGGCGAGCGGCGGGACCTTCTTCTTCGACGAGGTCGGCGAGACCACTCCCGCCTTCCAGGCGAAGCTCCTCCGCGTCATCCAGGAGCACGAGATCCGGCGGGTCGGCGACAACGCCTCCATCCAGGTCGACGTGCGCGTCCTCGCCGCGACGAACCAGGACCTGCGCAAGGCGATCGCCGAGAAGCGTTTCCGCGAGGACCTCTTCTACCGGCTCAACGTCGTCCCGCTGGTCACGCCGCCCCTGCGAGAGAGGCGCGACGACATCCCCGTGCTCGCCCAGCACTTCGTCGAGCGGTTCAACCAGCGCAACGGGACGAGGCGCGTCCTCACCCAGGGGGCGCTGCAGAAGATGATGGGCCACTCGTTCCCGGGGAACGTGCGCGAGCTGGAGAACGTGGTGGAGCAGGCGGCGGCGCTATCGCATTCGGACGAGATCACCGCCGACGACGTGCGGCTCGAGAGTCTCACGCTCGAGTCCGGCCCTCCCGTCATCCGGACGCTGGCGCAGCAGATCGATGAGGCGGAGCGCGAGGCGATCCAGCGCGCCATGGCGCGGGCGGACGGGAACCTCGAGCGGGTCGCCCGCGAGCTCGACGTCTCGACCACCACTCTCTGGCGCAAGATGAAGCGGCTCGGGCTCCGGCGCGATTGACCATCCTCGCGCTCCTATTCCTCCTATGCTCCGGCCTTCGGCCTGCGCCCGTCGCAGGCGAAGCCCGCTCCTCCGCCGTCTCCGGAACCGATGCCGCCGCCGCGCTCCGCGCGTACTCGTTGCGTGCGCCGATGTTCTACGAAACCGAGGTGCGCGCCTACGGTTTCTTCGCGGACCACGACGGCACGGCAATCTTTGGCGGCGGCGCCGGCGTGGGTATTGCCGTGCATCGGATCGTGACACCCGTGGGGACGGCGATGACTTCCTCCTGGACGGCGCTGCGGGTCGGAACGGCGGCGCGGCTCGCGGGTGCGTCAGGCGCTCCGCACGTGCGCGTCGAGGTGCCGTTCCTGTTCGGGGCGGAGCGGGCGATCGGCGGGATCACGCCGGGAGCGAACTGGCGGGGGATCGTGCTTGGCGCCGCCGTCGCGCCAGAGGTGATCGTCGCCTCGGGAATTCATGGCGCGTGGGTGCGCGCCGAACTGTTCGTCGATCGCGTCGCCCTGCAAGGTCCCAAGGAACGGCAGGTCCGCCTCTCGCTCGCACTGCAGGCGCCCGTGGGGTACCCGGAAACCTCGGTTGCTCTGGGAGCCGGAATCGCGTGGTACTGAGCGTGCCGTGGCCGGGAAAAAGCCGTTCAACAATCCGTTCCAGCGACTGAAACTCCCTCCCAAGGACAAGCCTCCGCAAAAGCCCGCTCCGCCCCCGAAGGCAGATCCCGCCCCGCCGCCCCTGCGTCGCGAGGGACTGACCGAGGACGAGCTGTGGCAGCTCGCGATAGACGGAGCGGCTCCGCTCGAGGACCGCAAGGAGCGGATCCGCCCGGGACCGCAGCCCCAGGCCGTCGTCCCCGCGCATCTCGATCCCGAGATCGAGGCCTACGAGGAGCTGCGGGCGCTCGTCCGCGGCGAGGCGCCGTTCGATCTGGTCGACTCCGACGAGTTCATCGAGGGGTCGGTGCACGGGCTCGATCCGCGGGTGGTGCGCCGGCTACGGAAGGGCGAGTTCGCCGTGCAGGGTCACGTGGACCTGCACGGGATGACGCGCGAGGAGGCGAAGGCGGCGCTGGACATCTACCTCGCGAGCGCCCGTCACGCGGGAAAGCGATGCGTGCTCGTCGTGCACGGGCGGGGCCTTCATTCGAAGGACCAGGTGCCGGTGCTGAAGGACGCGCTCAAGCGCTGGATGACGACTGCCAGATTCGCGGACCACGTGCTGGCGTTCGCGACGGCGAGGCCGCACGACGGGGGCGCGGGCGCCGTCTACGTGCTGCTGCGGCGGCTCTGAGCGGTCAGCCGAGATACGCCGCCAGCATGCGCTCGTCCCGTCTCAGCTCTTCCGGCTTTCCCTCGAGCGCGATGCGGCCTCGCTCCATCACGTACACGTAGTCCGCCACCGCCAGCGCCGTCTTGGCGAACTGCTCCACGAGCAGCATCGTCATCCCCTCCTGCTTCAGGCGCAGGATGGTGCGGAAGACCTCCTGCACGATGACCGGAGCGAGCCCCATCGAAGGCTCGTCGAGGAGCATGACTTTTGGTCGGGACATGAGCGCCCGGCCGATGGCGAGCATCTGCTGCTCCCCGCCGGACAGCAGCGCGCCGCGTTGCGAGCTGCGTTCGCGCAGCACGGGGAACAGCTCGTAGACCCGGTCCCGCGCGGTCGCCTTGGCCGCCTTGTCCCGGCTGCCCATGCCCCCCGCCCGCAGGTTCTCCTCGACCGTGAGCCGGCCGAAGATGTGCCGTCCCTCGGGCACCTGGACCAGCCCGAAGCGCACGGTCTGGGCCGGGTCCCGGTTGCCCAGCGGGGTGTCGCCGTAGCGGATGGTGCCGGAGTCGACGCGG
>JBJMQD010000452.1:0-10010 GCA_045802855.1 Myxococcales bacterium
CTCCGGGCGGGACCTCGGGGGGCGCAGCCAGACCTGCGCGGACGAGGAACCGATCGTCGAGGAGCAGGACGCCCAGGAAGAGGACGATGTAGTTGAGGAACGCGTAGTTCGCGGTGAGGATGATCGCGGCCTGGAACGGAGTCACCAGGAAGAAGCAGACGAGGCGCGCCCGCCGCGGACCGAGCCCGAGCCATACAATGGCTAGCTCGAAGACGAAGACCACCACGACGCACGCCGCGTGGAAGGCGTGGGGCGGGATCTGTTGCGCGTACCAGCCGAGGTACGTCGGAAGCGGGCCGTTCTCGTAATAGTGGTCCAGCGCGCGCAAGGTCCGCCATTGCTCGTCGCCGCTCGCCAGCTTGACGATTCCCGACTCGAGGTAGATGCGGAACCACTCCCAGACGAGGAGGAAGCGGGCGAGGCGGGACGGAGGATCCAATACGCCGAGCCGGGGCCGGACCCCTCGGGGCGCGAAGAAGACGGACAGGAAGCCTGCCTCGAGGAGCATTCCGTCGGACTGGTAGGAGGAGAAATCCTGCGCGGCGGCCACGAACGAGAGGAACAGGACCGTGCAGATGGCGCAGGTGCCGCGGGGCCAGACTCCGATCGTGAGAAGGACGGACGCTGCGAGACCCGCCCAGACGAGCACGGTGAGCGCGGCGCTCGAGCTCGAAACCCAGAGCAGCGACGGAATCTGCCAGAGGGCCGTCAGGGTCGGTGTCCGGCCCACGGCCTGGAACAGGTCCGAAGCAGGAAGAATCCCGCGCGGGCCGATGAGCCCCTGGATCTGGGCGGCGAGCGAGAAGAAGGCGGAGAAGAAGATGACCCCGAGGCCGCGCAGCCAGAGAAAGCGCGGCCACAGCATCAGCGGGTCTCGTCCGGGCCGTGCAGGTAGTTGATGGCGATGGCGATCGCTTTGCGGACCGGCATGGTGAGGAGATACAGGCCGAGCGCCGCTCCGACGATGGTGATGCGTCCTGTGACCAGGCTTTCCGGTCTGGTGAGCAGCATGGCGATGATGAGCAGCCCGGTGATGAATGCCGTGCTGAAGTACATGAACGCGAGCGACTCGCCGCGCGGATCGTACTGGAAGCCGCAGTTCGGGCAGGCGACGTGCTCGCTGTAGGTCAGGACCCGGCGGAAGATCGGTCCCTCGCCGCAGCGCGGGCAGCGCAGCTTCAGCGCGCGGCGGAGGAGGACGGCGAGAGGCGGCCGCATCGCGCCCGAGAAGTGCCCCGGTTCGCCGCCCGCGACAAGGGGAATCGGGGCGGCGCTCGCCCGCGTGTCCGCTTGCAGCAGGCCCGATGCTTGGGTAGGGTACGCCCAATCAAAGCGTCTGACCTCCGTCTCATGGGTGATGCGGGATCCCATCTTCAGGTTCCGGCATGTCCGATTCAGACGTTGGGCACGTGCGGTTCAGGCAAGCTCGCCACGAAGACGAAGCCAGGGCCCGGCGGATTGCAAACGAGATCTTGCTCGTCTCGTCGATGATCGGCTGGGAAGAGTCTCGCGGCTGGGACGAATGGTTCGAGGAGCGATTCCCCGAATATTCTCGACCACCGGCACCCGGCACCGGTCGCTACCCAGCCGTCAAGAGCGTGTGCGAGTTCGCCCAGGGCTTCCTGAAAGCCGCCCGGGAGACCGGATGGACCGTCTCGCGGGACGACACGCTCGGACTCGGCCGCGAAAGCTGACTGTCAGCCCGCCTGCGACATGATCTGCCGCAAGACGTAGGGGAGGATTCCGCCACCCTTGTAGTACTCGACCTCGATGGGGGTATCGATCCGCACGATCACTTGCGCCTCGTCCTGCTTCCCGTCGGCGCGGTGGATGACGAGGCGGGCCTTCTGCCGGGGCGCGACGCCCGCGGCGATCCCCAGCAGATCGTACGTCTCGTTCCCCGTCAGCCTGAGCGTCTGCGCGTCGGTCCCCTCCTCGAACTGGCAGGGAAGCACGCCCATCATCACCAGATTCGATCGATGGATGCGCTCGAAGCTCTTCGCTACCACCGCCTTGACGCCGAGGAGCGCGGTTCCCTTCGCCGCCCAGTCGCGGGAGCTGCCTGTTCCGTACTCGTGCCCGGCGAAGACCATCAGCGGGATCCCGCGCTTCTGGTACTCGAGCGATGCGTCGTGGATCGAAGTGCGCTTTCCCTCGGGCTGCAGCAAGGTGACTCCGCCCTCCACGCCGGACACCATCAGATTTTTGATCCGCACGTTCGCGAACGTGCCGCGCACCATCACCTCGTGGTTGCCGCGCCTCGCGCCATAGGAGTTGAAGTCCTCGACGGCGACGCCCTTCTCGATCAGGTATTTGCCTGCCGGTGAGGTCGCCTTGATCGACCCTGCCGGGCTGATGTGATCGGTCGTCACCGAATCGCCGAAGATCGCGAGCGGCCGCGCGCCGCGGATATCCGAGAGCGTGGACGACTTCGCTGCCAACTGCTCGAAGTAGGGCGGCTCCCGGATGTACGTGCTGTGACCGTCCCAGTCGTAGACGAGGCCCCGGCCCGCGGGAATGTCGGACCACTCCTTGTTCTCGGCGGAAAGATCCTTCCCATAGTTGCTCCGGTACACGTCCGGATCCGTCGCGGTACCCAGCACCTCGTTCAATTCCTGCGCGGAGGGCCAGATGTCGCGCAGGTACACGGGCTTTCCGTCGCGGCCGAGCCCGATCGGATCCTTTTCCAGATCGATGTCGACGCGCCCGGCGATGGCGAACGCGACCACCAGCGGCGGCGACATGAGGAAGTTCGCCTTGATGCTCTGGTGCACACGGGCTTCGAAGTTGCGATTCCCCGAGAGCACGCTCGCCGCCACCACGTCGTTCTTGGTGACGATCGACTCCACGTGCGGATCGAGCGGTCCCGAGTTGCCGATGCAGGTCGTGCAACCGTAGCCGACGGTTACGAAGCCGAGCTTGTCGAGGTACGGCTGCAGGCCCGTCTTCTCCAGGTACCGGGAGACGACGCGCGAGCCGGGCGCGAGCGACGTCTTCACCTCGGGCCGCACGGTCAGGCCCTTCTCGACCGCCTTCTTCGCGAGCAGTCCCGCGGCGAGCATCACGCTCGGGTTCGAGGTGTTGGTGCAGGAGGTGATGGCGGCGATGAGGACGTCGCCGTGCCCGATGTCGACGGGCATGTTGAGCTTGTGGACCTCCTGCGTCGGCACCCGGTCCGGCGTCGGGCGGTTCGTCATCATTTCCGTTTCGGTCTGCGGGTTCGTGTCTTTCTGGGAGATGCCGGTCTTCTGCGCGACCGGTCCGTCGTCGGATTCCTGCGCGCCGCCGCCCTTCACCGTGTCCACCGGAGGCGGTTCGACGATGGCGTGGAAGCGCTTCCCCGCCTCGTCCTTCGGCTTCCCGTAACCAGTCGGGGAGGGCGCCGCGAGCAGCTCGAGGAACTTGCCCTTCAGGCTGCGCAGCTCGATGCGGTCCTGCGGTCGCTTCGGTCCGGCCACGCTCGGCTTCACGGACGAGAGGTCGAGCTCGAGCACCTGCGTGTAGTCGCACTCGCCCTTCTTCGGGATGCCGAAGAGCCCCTGCGCCTGGTAGTAGGCGCGCACCGTATCGACCTGCTGCTTCGAGCGGCCGGTGGCGAGCAGGTACTGGCAGGTGAGCTCGTCGACCGGGAAGAAGCCGATGGTGGCGCCGTACTCGGGCGCCATGTTGGCGATGGTCGCGCGCTCCGGAACGGGCAGGGTCGAGGCGCCCTCGCCGTGGAACTCGACGAATTTTCCCACCACCTTCGCCTTCCGCAGCATCTCGGTCACGGTGAGGACGACATCCGTCGCGGTCACTCCCGCCGCGGGCTTGCCGGAGAGGTTCACGCCGATGACGTCCGGCGTAAGGAAGTAGACCGGCTGGCCGAGCATCGCGGCCTCGGCCTCGATGCCGCCGACGCCCCAGCCGACGATCCCGAGGCCGTTGATCATCGTGGTGTGCGAATCCGTCCCGACCAGCGTGTCCGGGAAGAACGCGCCGTCGTCTTCGACCACGCCCCGGGCCAGATGCTCGAGGTTCACCTGGTGCACGATCCCGATCCCGGGCGGGACGATCTTGAGACCGTCGAACGCCTGCATGCCCCACTTGAGGAACTCGTAGCGGGCGCGGTTGCGCTTGAACTCGATTCCCATGTTGAGCTGTATCGCGTTCGCGACCCGGGCGAAGTCGACCTGCACGCTGTGGTCGATCACCAGTTCGACCGGTACGCGGGGCTCGACGAGCTTCGGCTCGCGCCCCGATCGCTTCACCGCGCTGCGCATCGCGGCGAGGTCGACGACCAGCGGCACCCCCGTGAAGTCCTGCAGGAGCACCCGGGCGACGACGAACGGGACCTCCTCGGTCCGCTCCGCCTTCGGCTGCCAGCCGGCGAGGGTCTCCACGTCGGAATCGCGGACGCGCTTTCCGTCGATGTTCCGGAGCAGCGACTCGAGCACGATGCGCAAGCTGACAGGCAGGCGGGCGACGTTTTTGTACTTCTTCGTCAGCTCCGGAAGAGAGTAGAGCTTGCCGTTCTGGAAGGTCTTCTCGAACTCGCTAGGCATGGCAGTCTCCGTCGCGGCGGATCTAGTCCAAACGAAGGCTCACTGCCACACAGGAATGCGTTGAGCTGACGGAATCATCCGCTCTGGCGGAGCGCCGCATCGTCGGCCGCGAAATCGCCCTGACCACCTTCCGGCGGATTGGCGAGGTGCCACTCGACCGAGCGGCGCAGCGACTCGGCCGGATCGATGGGACGAAAGCCCAACTCGTCGCGCGCGTAGCCCGAATCGACGAGCAGGTGCTGCGAGAAAGTGCCAGCGAGACGCAGGTCGGGCGGAAGTGCCTCGTCCGGCACGCGCACGAATTCGACCTCCGCGCCAGCGGCAGCGGCTATCTGTCGCATCCAGAGCCCGAACGACGCGGTTCGCGACTCGCCGATGTTGTAGACGACACCTGGCCTGGGCGAGGAGATCGCGAGTCGCGTCGCCTCCGCTATGTCGCGCACGTATCCGCGTGTGAAGAGCAGGTTCCCTGCCCCGATCGGGATGCGTTTGCGACCCGCCCGTATCCGCCGCAAGACCGCTTCCTCGCGCGTGAGATAGTCCTGCTCGCCGAAGACGACGGGAAGACGCAGCACGATGGCGTCGCGGGCGAGATACGCGCGCTCCACCGGGATCTTGTCGTAGTCGGACCAGGAGAAGCTCCAGCCTGGGAGCTGGACGCCCGGGTTCGGGAGCGGTCGCTCTCGGAGGGGCGACTCCTCGGTGAGCGGAAGCGGATCCGTTTCCATCCGCGCCCAGAGCGATCCGAACGCTCGATAGACGTCCATGCTGCTGAGCAGGACGAGCTGGATATCGCGCGGGAGCGCCTCGAGCGCGGCGCGCGCGTCCGCGAGGGTCATGGCGCAGGCGTCGACTGCCGCTTCGGGCCGGAACGCGGCGATCTCGCGAGCGTGCGCGGGAAGATCCGAACGCGCCGAGTGCAGGTGACGGACGCCGGCGATGTCTTCGATTTCGTGCTCGCCGCGATGGATGATCAGCACTTCGTGCTGGTAGGCGAGCAGCTGTTCGAGAATCGCGAGCCCGACGAAGCGCGTACCGCCGAGGAGAACGACCCGCATGCTTCACCCCTCCTTCGCGATCGGTCCCGGCTTCGCGCGCGTCGCGCGAAGGTAGTCGGCGGGAGCCAGCAGGATTTGCGTGCCGCGGACGCCCGCGGAAACGGAGATCACCTCGAAGAGCTCGATAGTCTCGTCGGCGTAGACCGGATAGTCCTTCTTGCACCCGAGCGCCGTGACGCCTCCGCGGATGTAGCCGGTGAGAGGCTGCACCTCCTTCAGCGGCACCGTGTCCACCTTGCGATCGCCGGTGAGCCGGGCGAGCGCCTTGAGATCGAGTTGCGTTCCCGCCGGCACCACCGCGAGGCAGACGCCGTTGCGATCGCCCCGGACGACCAGCGTCTTGAACACCTGCTCCGGCGGGAGCCCCACCTTGCGCGCGACGGACTCGGCGCTGAGATCCTCCTCGTCGACTTCGTAATCGCGCAGCTCGTAGCGGACACCGAGCCCGTCGAGAATGCGTGCCGCATTCGTTTTCAAATGGTCGCTTCCCAGAAGGGTTCCGAGGACGGAGACGGTATCGCGCCGCGCGCTTCCCGCCTCGCCGCGTCCAGCTCTTTCGCTCGCGTCTCGAACAGCTCGAGGACGCTGCGAAGCGGTGCGGCCTTCGACCGCAGCGCGGCGATCAGCTCGACCATTCCGGCGCGGAGGAGGCGCTGCAGCGCCGGCATCCTCTGGCCCACCGCCGAACCCGCGAGCGCGGAGAGGACCGCATCGCGAGCGCGTTCGAGCGGGGCGGCGTCCGGAATCCGGCCGGCATCCAGCTCCACGCGGGCGTCGGCCATGGCGGAGACGAGGAGCGCGATGGCCTGTTCCACCTGCTCGTCGCCGCCCTCATACGGAGTCGATTCCTCGCATACGGACGCTCGCGTTTCCGCGGGTGCAAGGAACGTTGCGGCCGGCGGAGCGCTCAGCATGGCCTCCGTGATGAGGCCGCCGCGCTTCTTCATCTTGCCCATCGAGCGACCCGCGAACGCATTCGTTGGCGAGTTTCCTTGCATCGTAAGCAACTGGCGGAGCACGGCGCCTTGCGATGGCCGGGCCGCCTGCGCCCAGCCGGCCGGCATGGCAACCGGCTGCACGATCTGCTTCTTCGCCCGCCCGCGATTCACCACCTCGCCGTCGACTGCCACGAAGGCGGTGAACCGCGTGAGGAGCGAGTACCGGACGCCGAGAGCGATGATCTCCTTCTTCAGGTCCGTTTCGCCCATGCGGAAACGGTCCTCGAGATCGGCAACGCGGGCACGGGCCCAGATCCGGGCCACCGCGGCGAGCGGCGTGCGGCGCGCCTCCACCGTCTCCTCGAAGGCGCGACCGTCGCTCCACTTACCCTTGACGCGCACCTTGCCTGGCGATCCGACACGGAAGGCCGCGAACGCGGCCCGGCCGGCGAAAAGATCCGGCAGCCGCTGCGGCGCAAGCGAGCTCTGGACGAGCCCCGCGTCGACGTCCTCGAGCGACAGATCGACCACGAGAGGCGCACCGATTTCGCGCGAGATCGAGCGCAGCGCATCCTCGAGCGTTGCTCCCGGCTCGACGAGCGACGCCGTTCCACCGCCCAGGGCCGCGAGGCGGGTGAGGAGCCCTGCGTTCACCGCGGTGTCGATTCCGACGCAGAACAAGCGTGCCTCGCCGACCTCGCGCTGGACCCGGCGCAGGGCGCCCGCTTCGTCGGCGACCTGACCGTCCGTCAAGAGGACGACGACAGGCGCCCGGGCTGTTCCGTCCTTGCGCGAGGCGAGCGCGTGGAGTGCCTCGCCGAGCGCGGACTCGAGCTCCGTTCCGCCGTTCGCCTCGACTTCGCGGAGCCATTTCTCGCCACGCTCCTGTCCGTGCTCGTCGGCGGCAGCGAAGACGGGGGCGCCGTCCATCCATTCGACGGCGTTGGAGAACGCCGCGATCGAGAAGCGATCGCGCGGCCCGAGGGTGCGCAGGAGAAGCCCGCAGGCGCGGGCCGCCGAAGCGATCTTCACCCCTTCCATCGATCCAGATCGATCCAGCACGAAGACGACGTCCCGCGGCGCGCCCAGGAATCCCTCGCGAGCGGGCGGGACGATCGACAAGAACGCGATCGATTCCCCTCCGTCTTCGTGCACGAGAAGTGCGGTGCGTACGTTCTTGCGACCGAGCCGGAAGCGGAGGACGAAGTCGCGATCGAGCGGTTCGTCCGAGCGCGCCAGAGACACGCGGATCGACTCGGGCCCGCTGCTCGTCCTGGTGGCGTGCTGGGAGCACGCGAGGCCCTCGAAGGTGGCTTCCGGCGAGTCTCGGAACAGCTCGACTTCGACGGAGAGCGCGACCTTGGGGTCGAATCCGGGCGCGAGGCGCGGCGGCGTGAGCCGCGAAGCATCCGGCACGCGATCGGTGTCGAGCGACGTGCCCGCTCCGACCGGTTCGCGCTCGAGCGGCTCTCCGCCCACGTACCGCGGGGCGACCACCAGAGGAAGGCGAAGCTCGGCCTCGCCGTCTTCGAAACAGGGAAGCCTCTCGGCGTAGGAGATCCGGACGACTGCTTCCTCGCCCGCCGGGATGTTTCCGACCTGCAGGGTGAAGACGTCGTCTCGATCCTGCTCGAGGAGGGCGGCGCGCTTTCCCGCCTCGAGCGCCTCGACGTATTCGCGCCTCGCTTCGCCTCGCTCCTCCACCTTGCCGACCACGGTGCGGCCGGCGACGCGCAACTCGAATCGGCTCACCGCCGCGGCGCCGCCGAGCGGGAAGACGTAGGTCGCTTCGATCGCTTCGGCGAAGTCGTTCCGGAACTTCTGCTCGACGTCGACCTCCGCGATGCGATCGACGACTCGCGCCTGGATGGTGACGCTGCCGAGCGGCAGCGCCACCTTCCCCTTCGGACCGAGCACTTCGAGAAGGCCAAGACCGCGCCGCGGATCGGCGGGCACTTCCACGAGCGGAACCAGGATTGCGGTCGTCATGCGCTTCCTCCTCGACCCGGTTCCGGGTCCCTGGAAAGGGCAGCTAGAGCCGCCCGGATTTTCGTCTCTGCCCCCGCCCCCGGCCGATATCCCTCCTCGACGAGGAGCCTGAGCCCGGGCTCGATCGTCACCTCGCGAACGCTCACGCCGGGCGACGCGGCCGGGGGGTCGACCGGCTCGCTTTCCAGCGCCTCGATGAGCCCCTGGAGCTCCGCGTCGCTCCGGCCGTACAGCCGCTCCTGGATCTCCGCGAGCGGTAGGCCTCTTACCTGAAATCCCTTGATGGCCAGAAGCTGCAACAAGTGCCTCTGCCCGTACCGGGCCTGCCGCCCCACGATGGACGGACGATCGAGAAGCCCGAGCGTCGTGTAGTACCGCACCGTCCGCGCGTCGGGAGCCGCGGACACCCGCGCATCCGGAGCTGCGCCGAGAAGTCCCGCGCGCGAGAGCGCAGCGGCGACTTCGGCGGACAGCTCCGCGAGCGAGAACGAGATCTCGGCTTCCGGCCGCATCGTGACAGCATACGTAGCGAGATGCTGCAATGCTGTCAAGTACGGGTCTACAACACCGGCAACTCCGCCTGGCGCCGTGCCGGAAACGCCTTCTCGATCGCCTGGATCTCTTCCGCGATCAGGTGCAGACCATCGGCTCCCGCGTTGTCCTCCACATGATTGCGGGTCGCGGCTTTGGGGATGGCGAACGTCCCTGGCAGCCGGGTGAGGAACGCCAACGCCACTTGCCGCGGCGTCTTGTGGTGCGCGCGGGCGATCTTCGCCAGCACCTTCCCGCCATCGGATGATTCGGCCGGAAAGCTGCCCGATCCGAACGGGCTGTACGCGACGAATGCGACGCCCAGTTTCTGGCAGAGCGCGACGAGTCCGGTATCCGCGTGCCGCTCGTCGAGATGGTAGAGCACCTGATCGCAGGCGATGCGCCCTGGTCCGGCAAGCGAGACAGCCTCCGAAAGCTGCTCCTCGTCGAAGTTGCTCACGCCGTACGAGCGGATCTTGCCCGCCTTCCGAAGCTCCTCGAATACCTCGACGGTGTCGGCGAGGGGGTGTCGCGATTCCCAGTGCAGGAGATAGCAGTCCAGGTGATCGGTCCGGAGGCGCTTCAGGCTCCGTTCGCAGGCGACCACCGTTCCGCGGCGGCTGGCATTCTCCGGCAGTACCTTCGAAACGAGAAAGACCTCGTCACGGCGGCCGTCGATCGCCTCGGCCACCATCTCCTCGACGGCGCCGCTGCCGTACATCTCCGCCGTATCGATGTGGCGCAGTCCGAGATCGAGCCCGCGCCGCAGCGACGCGATCGCCTCGCTGCGCGGATCCTGCTCCATCTGCCAGGTGCCCTGCCCGACGATCGGAGCTTGCGTCCCCTTTTTCCCGAACGGCCGCGCTTCCATCGGCGGCCGTCAGGCTTGCGCTTCGACCGTCCAGACGTCGCCGCTGCGGAGGAGGCCGTCGAGGTCGGGCGCCTGCTTT
>JBJMQD010000091.1:0-5650 GCA_045802855.1 Myxococcales bacterium
AGCGCGACGACGACGTCGGGCCGGGCCTCGTTGCGCATCCGATCGACGACCGCCTGCACGTCATTGAAGAGGACCTGCATCGAGGCAGCGAGGTTCGACTCGCCTGCCAGCGAATTGACCGAGAAGGTCACCGGCGCCTTCAGCGGAGCGACGTTGGCGGCGTCGGCGCCGACGATGCCGACGAAACCGACCTTGAGGCCGTTAGCGGTAGTGAGGACGAGATAACGGTGGATCGGGCTCGACGCGGAAGTCCCGGTCTCGTCGAAGAGCGCGGCGAGAGGCGCGTCGGGCGCGCCCGCCACTCCGGAGAAGTGGATGTTCGACGAAACGATGGGAACCTTGGCGCCTGCCGCGGTCGCCGCGTTGACGATCTGCGCGAGCGTGTCGGGGCCGAAATCGAACTCGTGGTTTCCGAGCGTGGTGACGTCGTAATGGAGGAGGCTCAGCACCTTGTAGTCGGGAGCGGTCGCCCTCGCGGGCAGCTGGGCGAGGGTCCCCATCATGTTGTCGCCGGCGGACACCGTAAGGGTGCTCGCGCCGCGGCCGCTCGCCCGCTGCCGCTCCTGGGCGAGGATCGTCGCCCGTCGCGAAGCGCCGCCCACGATTGCGCCGGTGCCGACGTGCGCCGGGTCGATCGGGAACTCGTCCTTCTCGGGGCCGAAGCCGAGCAGGTGGGAGTGCTCGTCGTTGGTGTGGAGGAGCACGAGTCCGCGGCTACTGTCGGAACCGGAACAGGCGGCCGCGAGCGCAGAGATGGCGACGCAGGCGATGCTGCGCATGGTGATCTCCCTCGGGAGGTGGGTCTTCGGACACACCATCCCGGGCACGTCGATGTCAAGTGTCGGACGGTCCTATCCGGAGTGACCACCCGGATCCATCTCGCCCGCGCGGATGGCGACCGCGAGGCGGTTTTCCTGGGGCGGCACCGGACAGTTGTAGTGCGAGGAGAACGCGCAGACCGGGTTGTAGGCGCGGTTGAAGTCGAGCACGAAAAGGTCGGGCGATCCCGCGACAGGCTTCGGATCCAGATAGCGGCCCACCGGATACGTCTCGCGGCCCGTGGTGGCGTCGCGGAAGAAGATGGAAACGGCGGATTCGTCGACGCCCGGCTCGAGCAGGCGCAGCGCGACGAGACGGGCGCGCGTCCCGGCCACCTCGAAATCGAGCCATCCGACCCGCTGCGCGCGGCGCACGTTGCCGCGGGTCGAGACGACGATCTCTTCGCGCGGCGAAGGATCGCGGTCGAGCCGCGCGAGGACGCGAAAAGCGGGATCCGGATCGAACCAGCGCGGCGCAGGCCCGCTCGCGAGCCGCGGGCTGTGCTCGTCGAGGAGGACCAGAGCGGGAAAGTTCTGGTGCGAGAGTCGGACCGTGTACCGGCCGAGCTCGACCCGTGATCCCGGCGGAACGCGGGCCCTGCGCGTCACGCCGGCGGGAGTGACTTCGACCATCGCGCCGGGATCGATCGCCTCGACCAGGAAGGAGTCGCCGTCGACGCGGATTTGGGCATGGCGGGGGCGCAATCCTTCGAGCCGGACATCGCAGTCGTCGGAGCTTCCGAGGACGAGCGGGTGGGATCCCGAGAAGTCCCGGCGGTCTACGGCGGCATAGGGACTGCGATGGGGGTCGCGGAACGCCTCGAGCGTCTGCCGGCGCTCGGCGAGAAGCTGCTCGACATCCAGCGTTGCGGGATCTTCCACGGGCTCACCCTTCTCGCGATCGGCCGAACCGCCGTGCGAGCGCCGCGATGTGGGCAGGGGTCGTGCCGCAGCACCCGCCGATCATCGTTGCCCCCTGCTCGATCCAGCGCGCCGCCCGTCCGGCGTACGTGTCGGGGTCGATGCGCGCAGACGGGGGCCAGCGCACCGCGGGATCGACCTCGCCGATGTGCGCATAGGCGCCGAACGGGACGCCGGCGCTCTTCGCGAGATCGAGCATCGAATCGATCCCGTCCGGGGGCATGCAGTTGAGGAGGACGACGCCGGCACCGGCCGCGACCGCCGCCGTGAAGAACTCTCGCGGGTCGGAGCCGTCGAGGAGCTTCCCGTCCGGGGCGATCTGGACGGCGGCGCAGACGGGGAGCCCCGTCGACGAGGCCGCCTCGACCGCCGCGATCCCTTCCTCGCCCGAGGCGATGGTTTCGACGAGGAACAGGTCGCACCCGGCCATCGCGAGGGCGCGGGCGTGCTCGAGATGCTCCGTGAAGGCGAGCTCCGGTTGGGGACGCGCTTCGGGGCGATAGCAGTCCGCGAGCGGCGCCATCGACGCGGCCACGAGACCCGAGCCGTGCTGGTCGCGCGCCGCGATGGCCTCCGCGACGGCGATCTGCGCAAGCTCCGGGAAGCGGCTCCCCTGCCCGGCCGCTTCCAGCGCGCGGTGGTTCGTGCGGAAAGTCGCGGCGGTGACGACGTCGGCTCCGGCGCGCAGGTACTCCGCGTGAAGCTCGCGCAGGACCCGGCGGCCGCCTTCGTCGAGAAGTGCGGCTGCCGAGAAGAGCGGCGAGCGGGTGTCGATCCCGCGCAGGCCAAGCTCGGTCCCGACGGCACCGTCGAGGATGACGGCGCGGTGGCCATTCGCTTCGGCGTCTGCTACCTGTCCCGCCATGCCACTCCTCGAAGAAGGCGCGCAGGCGCCGGACTTCACCGCCACGTCCCACGACGGAAACACGGTGCGGCTCTCCCAATTCAAGGGAAAGCCGGTCGTGCTCTGGTTCTATCCCAAGGCCGACACCCCTGGTTGAACGGTGCAAGGCAACGCCCTGCGTGACAGGGCGAAAGACATCGAAGGGAAAGGCGCTCAGATCCTGGGCGCGAGCTATGACCCGGTGGATGCGAACAAGAAGTTCGCCGACAAGTTCAAGTTCACCTATCCGCTCCTCTCCGTCTCGAAGGAGATGGGAATGCAGTACGGCGCGGGCGAGTCGCTGGATCAGGCGACCGCGAAGCGGGTCGCGTATCTCATCGGCGCGGACGGCAAGGTGAAGCACGTCTGGCCGAAGGCGACACCGGCCACCTTCGCGGACGAAGTGCTGAAAGAACTTTAACGCAAGTATCGGCGCGCATTTTCAATTCCTGACTATCTGCCACGGGCTACGCTCCCCGGCCGGATCGCGAATCCCCACAATCGCGATCCGCGCTCGGAGGAGCCACAAGTGGCCGAAGATCCGTCGCTCGTCCAGCATTTGCGGTCGATCTTCCAGGCGATAGGGGACGGGATCGCGCTCCTCGACGGCCGTGGGAGGGTGCTGGAAGCGAACGCGGCCTTGGCCAAGATCCTGGGCAAGCCCGCTTCCGAGCTCGTCGGGCACCTGGTGAGCGAGCTCCTCCCGTGCGGACCCGAAGTGCGCGACGTCTTCCGCGACGCGCTGCAGAACCGCAGGCGCGAGTCGCTCACCCTGGAAAGCGGCGACCGTTGGCTGCGGGTCACCTGCGACCCCGTGAAGGACGGGCCCGGCGCAGTCGCAATCTTCACCGACGTGACCGAGAGCCACCGTGCGCAGGAAGAGCGCGAAAACGGCGCGAAAGAGCGCAAGCGTCTGGAGGAGGAGCTGCGCCGCAAGCTCGAGGAGCTGCAGCAGAACGATCGGCGCAAGGACGAGTTCCTCGCCATGCTCGCGCACGAGCTGCGCAACCCGCTCGCGGCGATTACCGCGGGGCTGCAGGCTCTCGGCGAGGTCGGGTCGATGGCGCCACAGCCGGTGAAGCTGCGATCGATCATCCTGCGGCAAGTGGGCGTCCTCACCCGGCTCGTCGACGATCTCCTCGACGTGTCGCGGATCACGCGGGGCAAGGTGGAGCTGCGCCGCGCACCGCTCGATGTGGTGGACGCCGTGCGCAACGCGGTCTTCACGGTGCGGCAGGCGATCGACGAACGGCGGCACACGCTCGAGCTCGTCCTTCCCGCCGAGCCGGTATGGGTGCACGGCGACACGACCCGGATCGAGCAGGTGGTGTGGAATCTCCTCTCCAATGCCGCGAAATACACCGAGCCCGGCGGGCGGATCCGGGTATCCCTCGAGCGGCGCGGGACCGACGCGGTCCTCCGCGTGCGCGACACCGGGATCGGCATCCCGCCTCCGATGCTGGAAGGAATCTTCGAGCTCTTCGCGCAGCTCGATCAGTCGGCGGCGCGGACCCGCGGCGGTCTCGGCGTCGGGCTCACGCTCGTGCGGAGCCTCGTCGAGATGCACGGCGGATCGGTGCGGGCCCGCAGCGACGGCGCCGGCAAGGGAACCGAGTTCGAAGTGCGCCTGCCGATGCTCGCCGAGGCGCCCGCGCCCAGCCCCGTCCGCGAAGACACCCTTCTGAAAGCGGAACGAGCGCGGCTTCTCCTCATCGAGGACAATCCCGACATCGGCGAGACGCTGCGGGACCTGCTCGAGATCCTCGGCCACCGGGTCGATCTGGCGAGCGACGGGCTGCGCGGGGTGCAGATGGCGCTCGCGCTCAAGCCGGATGCGGCGCTCGTCGACATCGGGCTGCCGGGAATCGACGGCTACGAGGTGGCGCAGAGGCTGCGGGCGGATCCGGTCGGACGCGAGATGCTGCTCGTCGCGCTCACCGGATATGGCCGCCCGGAGGATCGCGAAAAAGCGCTCGAGGCGGGATTCGACGCGCACCTCGTGAAGCCCGTCGATCCGGAGGATCTCACCTCGCTCATCGGAGAACTATCCGCCCGCCGACGCGAGACCGGGGCGACCCGGTAAGTATTCCTACGTCTCAGCTGCCATGCGCGAGGGGCGCGCCGGTGACTACTTTTTGGTGATGGGCCGCGAAACGGAGATCGTGTCTGCGGTGAGGGACTCCGCGACCTTCCTCGGGGGGACGCGGCGCGACCACGACGCTCTCCTGGAGATGGCTCGCGACGCGCGTCTGGTGCTCCTCGGCGAGCCCAGTCACGGAAGCCACGAGGTGTACCGCGAGCGGGCCCGCATCTCGCAGCGCCTCATCGAGGAGCTCGGATTCAATGCCGTCGTCTGGGAGGCCGACTGGCCTGACGCCGAGCGGGCAGGCCGTTACGTACGCGACGGCGAAGGGGCGGAGGACGCCGAGCAAGCGCTCGCCGGCTTCGCGCGTTTTCCGACGTGGATGTGGCGGAACACCGCGGTGCTCGAGTTCGTCCGCTGGTTGCGCTCGCGCGACAGCCAGCTTCCGCCGGCGCGGCGCGCGTCGATCTACGGGATGGATCTCTACAGCCTCTACGCGTCCATCCGCGCCGTCATCGATCATCTGGATCGCACCGATCCTGCGGCGGCCGAGCGGGCGCGCCAGCGGTACTCCTGCTTCGATCACCACGCAGGCGATCCGCAGGCGTACGGATACGCGGCCCGCCTGGGGATCGGGGCCGACTGCGAAGAGGGCGCCGTCAAGATGCTCGCCGAGATGCAGAAGCGCGTAGCGGCCGACGGCGAGCACGCCTTTTCCGCGGCGCAGAACGCGCGGCTCGCCCGGAACGCGGAGGCCTATTACCGGTCGATGTTCGGATCGCGCATCGCCTCGTGGAATCTGCGCGACCGGCACATGGCGGAGACCCTGGAAGGCCTGCTCGATTTTCTCGGTCCGGATTCACGCGCCATCGTATGGGCGCACAACTCGCACCTCGGGGACGCGAGAGCGACCGAGATGGGCGAAGAGGGCGAGCTCAACGTCGG
>JBJMQD010000117.1:0-4648 GCA_045802855.1 Myxococcales bacterium
TCACCCCCGCCGCGCGGGAGTTCCTGAGCAACGTGCCGAACGCCCGGATCGACAAGCCTTTCGACCCGGGGACGGTCCGCGCAGTGGTGCGCGGGTTCGTGTCGTAGCTGGACTACGGCGGACGCCAGCGAACCAGCACCTCGATCTCGGCGAGCTCTTCATCGACCCGCTCGATGATGTTGCCGACCGTCGCCCGGCCATGTGGAGCAGGTTCTTCACCGCGGTCTAGTCCATCTCGCGGGCCACCCGCGACGGGCGCCCCGAGGCGCCTGGCGCGACGCTCGGCCCACGCGCCACCGCTCGCGCGGCGGGCTGCATATGCAGACCTCAGTCAATCCGCGCGGTTCGAACACTTCGCACACCTCACTGTGCGAAACCCGCACGCTCCCCGGGTCGGCGTCAACGTCGGCGCGCCAGACCGCGCGATGGTGAATCAGGCCGCGTCGCGCACCCTCAGCGTCAACACGACGAGGGGGTCGTCGCCTTCATGAAACGTCCAGCGCTCGGTGCGGATGATGTCGTGGAGTCGGCCCTCCATGTAGACGAGGCTCTCCGGGCCCGCGATGGTTCCTTCGAGGAGCTGCACGCTGATGACGCCCTCATGGCTGCCGAGGAGCAGCACCTCCGCGTCGGGAGCTTCGATGAACTCCTCGACAATGCGCGCCGCGAGATCCGCGTCGACGTCGGCGTCGAACTCCCACGCGGACATTATGCTCGGGCCCTCCAGTTCGAGGGGCTGCTCGATTGCCACGCGTCGCTTCCTCGCTTCCTCCGCGGGCAACGGCGGGTTCCCACGGCAATGCACCGGGGTGCGAGGATCATGCCGATGAGGAAGATCTCTGAGACGGCCTCTTGCCGTTGGGCCTCGCGGACGAGCACCACAGGATCCCGCATGATGCGACAGCGAACCTGCGAGACGATCACGTCGTGAAGACGACCCGTCGTTCATCGACATCGTCGGTGACGCATTGCGCGCGGAAGGCCTCGCGGTCCTCCTCGTCCGCGGGATGCCGCAGGCACTCGCGGCCTTGCGCAGTGGCTTCCCGCCCGACGCCCTTCCTGCTCGACGTGCTGCCGCACGCACCGGTGGGCGAGGGGCTCGAGGTCGTCTGAAGCACCCCGGAGCTGCCGAGGGTCGCGGTGATCGCGCCGAACGGCACGCCGATCACCTAGCGGAGCTCTCGCGAGGGACAACCGCCGCGCCGCTCCCCGCCGTGACGATCCCTTCAGCTTCGCGGAGCTGCTCGACGAGTGTGCGCGCCGCGGGCCGAGACGGTGAGCGGCGCGGCTGCGCCCGCCTTGCGCTCAACGCACAAGCCGCTCGGCCACCCGCCTGCCGCCTCCCTCATGGGTTCGCTCCCTCACTGATCCGACCGCAGAAGGCGCAGGATCAGCTGGCGTTCAGCGACAAAGGAGCGAATATGATCCCGTCCTCGATCGAGACGCACCTCGCGCAATTCCACGCTGGGTGGGAACACCGTATCCATCCGATCGCCAAGTCCGCGCAGGAGTTGGCGGCGTGCGAGCACGTGAGCGGATACCAGGTCGCGAAGCCGGTGGTGGTCAAGCTCGGCGGCAAGCTAGCAATCGCGGTCGTCTCGGCGGTAGAGCGCGTCCGGCTCGGCGCGCTGGAGGAGGAGATCGGCGAGGAGGCCGAAGTGGTCGCCGGCCAGGAGCTCGTCGAGCTGTTCCGCCCCTGCGACCCCGGCGCGGAGCCGCCGCTGAGGGTCTTCGACGTGCCGATCTTTGTGGACGCGAACCTCGCCCGCGAGCCGCGGCTGGTGATGCCGGGTGGCACCTACAACGACGCGATTGTGCTCGACACGGCAGAGTGGATGCGCTGCGAACGAGTGCAGTCGATCGCGAATCTGGGCGCGCGTACGCACTAACCTATCTGTGCCAAAGCGGCTGGCGCTGCCGCATCCGCCTGCGCCGGGATCCGGGGTCGCAGCTCAACGCACTCGCGCACCGAGTACCGCCGCGTCGTGTCGATGCCCGGCGGACGGAAGCGCTCCTGCGAGAGGACGCGGAAGGCGGCGCGCAGCTCGCCGTGATCGAGCTCCTTGCGCGTGAGCGCGCCGACGATCTCGCTGCGGAAGATCGCGACCGCCTCCGCGTGGTCCTTGGGCGCGAGCGGCGGGGCCTCCGAGATCGGCGGCGGCGCCGCCGGGGTGGCCTCGTCCATCTCTGCTCCTCGTCATCGCCTCGCCGAAAGTGGCGAGGACGAGCGAGGAGCAGTGCCCGGCGACCGGGGCGGCGCGGAGGGATCCTCGATGGTGGGATCGCCTCCGCCCGCGCCGCCGCGGCGATGGACCTCGACCTACCTGCGCTCCAGGACCCAGCGTATCAGCGGGCCGCCAGAGCGCGAGTAGGAGTCGTCCCCTGCGCCGTGGCCATCACCTTCAGGTCGCGCGCAGGCCCGAGCGGTGCCCGCACGTACTTCTGACCGTGCGCCGGCGCTGGCCTGGCACCTGAGCGATCTCGGTTACCGAGGCGACCGGAGCCTCCTCGCCGCTCGACCGGTCAGCCTTCGTCCCGGATGGCGCCTTTCTGCGCCGATGACTCGGGCTGCGTCCACCCCTCCTCCTCGCGCGGATCGTCGAGCTCGTTGGGTTCTCGGCGAGCGTCTTGGCGCGGGCCGCCGCGCTCCGCGGCGATGCGCTCCAACGCCTCCTGCTCCTCCGTCTCCGCCGTATTGCGCGGCGTCACCTCGGGATAATGCGGTTTACTCGTCGGCATGGCGGGTCCTCCAAAGCGCGGCGCGCGCTCGAACTGCCACGCGGCGCTCGCCCTGGGGACATCGTTCGCGAACGCGGCCGCGGGCAACGCCCAAGAGGGTCCGAGGGACGGCGACGTCGCGGCAGGCGGATGTGGAAGCGGCGGAAGTCACCGCCGGAGGAGAACGCGGTGCCTCTCGTCGTGACAGTCGGCGAACCGACCGCGGTACCCCAGAAATGCGCCGCCAGGTGTGACGTTCTCCCTCACGGCGCCGCCCATGGCGAGCCCCAACTCGCCCGCGCCACCGCGGCGGACTCGAAGTTGAAGCTGGCCGCGGATGCCGACGTCGACGACGCCTAGTATCCGAGCCCGAACCCGAAGCGAAGGACCAGTCCGACGTGCCGGAAGGCGGTGGGATCGGCGTAGTACCTGTTCGGCGCGTAATAGGCGGGCGTCGGAGGCGGCGGTGGTGTGCCGTACGCAGGCGGCGGACGCTCGGACCTGGGCGGTGATCGCGTGGGTCGCGCGGCGGCGAGCGTCAGCGCGCCGTCCTCGTGCGTCGGGCGCGGCGTGAGCCTCCGCCTCGGATCGTCGCGACGCGCCCCGGCGGCAGCCGGCGAAAGGGCAGCAGCCGAGCGAGCAGGGCGGCCAGGAGCGGTGCGTCATCCGGCTCCTTCATTGTCCGGCCGACGGCGTTTGGGCGTTGATCGAGATCGTTCGACTCTGATGACGAAGGAGTTCGATGGCCTTCGGCACGTCCGCGTCTCGAAATCTCGATCGTGTGCATTGACGGGAGCGCAACGTTGTCGAGCGTCCGCGGCCCGAGCCGACATCGGAAACGCCTTCCGTTGCGTGGCGGCCATTCACAGTGTGGCAAGGGTTAGCCAACAGCCTGGTAGGGGCGGCGTATCCGCCGGACGCATCGAGCGGCGCAACTCTTGCTTGTCTCATCGTCAGGGACTCAGATCCCCTCGCTCGATCTTGTAGCTTTCCGTGGCGCGAGGGTGGATTGAGCCGAGAAAGGCAGGAGTTCGGGACATGATCCACAAAAAGCTCGCCTGCCAGCTCGCCGTACTCGCCGCCGTGGTGACGCTGCCCGACCTCGCGGGCGCTCGAGCGGTGGCGGGGTCGACGACGAGCAGCAGCGGTTCGGGCAAGATAATCCTCGCCGCGGGAAGAGGTGGCGGCGGCGGGGCCCACGGCCGGATGGCGGCGCCGGGGCGATTTGGCGGTCGCCCCGCGTTCCACCCATTCCCGGCGCGACACTTCCCGAGACATCACTTCCCGTTCCGGCCGTTCCCGTTCGGGCCGTTCGTCGCCTTCGGTTTCGGGGGCGCGTTCTACGCACCGTACTCTCCGTACTATCTCTATTGCCCGTACAATCCGTACTGCGATCCCGCCTCCTCTTACTATGACCCGCCGTGGTGCAGCTGAAGCCGAAGTGGAGGGCAGGCGCATCCCTCGGCTGCGCGGCCGCCCGGCGCGACAATGAAGGAGCCGGATGACACACGCGGTTCTTCACACGCATGGCTCCTGGGCGCCCCTGCTCGCTCTGCTGCTGCTCCTCTCGCCGGCCGCCGCCCGGGCCGAGCCGGAACGCTGTCGATGCCGTTGCCGAAAAGCCGCCCACTCCAAGTGGTCGCAGTCGAAGACATCGCCGGGTTCGTGCGTCTCGTGCTCGAACGCCCAAGTGAGTTTCAGGGGAAGCGCATCGACATCGCGTCGGACAGCCTGACCGGGCCGGAGATGGCGAAGGCGATGTCGCAGGCCAACGGCAGCGACATCAGCTACGTCGAGGCGTCGCTGGACGCCGTGCGCGCCCAGAGCCCGGACCTTGCGCGCATGTGGGAGTGGTTCGATCAGGTGGGTTACAGCGCGGAGCCCGACGCGCTCGTCTACGCCTACCCGGAAGTCGGGTGGCACGATTTCC
>JBJMQD010000121.1:0-18627 GCA_045802855.1 Myxococcales bacterium
CAACCTCGACACCAGCTTGACGTTCGCGCTGGAAGCGACGTTCTAGGCTCGCAAAAGTTTCGCGTCTGGTTTGCGTACACCCGCCGGCGCGCAGGAGTTGCGCGCCGTTCGCGGGTTTCCCCGCGGATCCGACCGGCCTGCGGATTGCAAAATGTAAGTTCCGCAAACTCCGCCGCATCGCGGGCTTTCGCGAGAGGAAGTGCATGGATCTATCGACCACCTGGCTCGGTCTCCGCCTCGCTCATCCTTTCATGCCCGGCGCCTCGCCGCTCGCGGACGACCTCGACATGGTGCGAAGGCTGGAGGACGCCGGCGCGCCGGCGATCGTGCTTCGCTCGCTCTTCGAGGAGCAGCTCGAGGGCAAAGAGAATTTGCTCCAAGGAGACGACGTCGGCTCCTGCGCCGAGATGTTCCTCGAGTCGGCGACCTTCTTCCCGCGCCGCCTGTCGTTCGCGCTCGGCCCGGACGAGTACCTCGCCCACATCCAGCGCATCCGCGCCGCGGTCTCGGTGCCGGTGATCGCCTCGCTGAACGGCACCAGACCGGGAGCATGGCTGCGCTATGCGCGCCTCCTCGAGCAAGCCGGGGCGAGCGCCATCGAGGTGAACCTCTACCTCATCCCCACCGATCCCGAGATCACGTCGGAGAAGGTCGAGCGGCGCGCGGCGAACGTCGTCGCCGCCTTGCGCGCCGCCGTCAGCATCCCTCTCGGAGTCAAGATCACTCCGTACTTCTCCAGCCTGCCGAGCTTCGCGCGCAGCCTTTCCGAGGCCGGCGCGAACGGGCTCGTCCTCTTCAACCGCTTCTACCAGCCGGACTTCGACCTCGATACGCTCGACGTGGTGCCTGCGCTGAAGCTTTCCGACCCGTCGGAGCTCCTCCTGCGGCTCCACTGGCTCGCGATCCTCTCCGGTCGGGTCCACCTCCCGCTTGCGGTCTCCGGCGGTGTCCATTCGCCGACCGGCGCGGTGAAGGCGCTGATGGCGGGCGCCTCGGCGGTGCAGGTCGTTTCGGCGCTATTACGTGGAGGACCCGGCGCGCTCACGGCGCTGCGCGACGGAACCGCCCGCTGGCTCGAGGAGCACGACTACCAATCGCTCGACGAGATGAGGGGCAGCCTCGACTTCTCCCGCTGCCCCGATCCCAGCGTCCTCGAGCGGATGAACTACATGCGGATCCTGCAGGCCGCGAAGCGCCCAACGGGCTAGCGCGTCACCACGAACATGAAGCAGCCGTAGGCGACGTTGCGGCTGTGCAATTGGACCGTCTCCGGATCGGCGAGGAGCCGCGCGATCTCGGCCTCCGCGTTGCTCCCCTGGTGCACGACGGCGTCGCGGATCCAGCCTCGGCGGTCGTAGGACCGGAGCACCTGGGGCTTCTTGCGCCAGTCGGAGGGGTACTCGGCGGACGCCGGTTTGCCTTCGCACCGATCGGCATGCGCGAAGACCGCGCCGATCTCCCGATAAGGGCTCTTGCCGATGGGCGGCTCGTAGCCGAAGAGAAGCAGGGATTCGCCGGCGCGCGCGTTGCGCAAGCAGCAGCGCAGCGGCTCTCCGCCCTCCGCGGTGACGCGCTCGACGGGATTGCCGGACGCGTCGAGACCGCTGGACCGAACGTCGTCGAGCACCTGGCCGGGAATCGAATGGATCCGGAACGTTTCTGTCATGGGCGCGGTAGTACCCGCCTGCGGCAGCGAGGACTGGCGGTTTTCGGACGCCGCTTGGATGCCTACTTCGCGGGCGCCTTCGGCTCGGCGGCGGCGGTCGCGGTGGTGCTCGCGGCGGGTGCGGTCGGGCGCGCCTCGCCCTGGATGGACTTGGGCTGCTCGGCCGGCTTGGCAGGCTGGTCATCGATGTCGCTATTCAGCTCGTTGAGCCCCTTCTTGAATCCGCGCAAGGCCTGCCCGAGGCTGGCGCCGAGTTGCGGGAGCTTCGAGGGCCCGAAGAACAGCAATGCGAGAACGAGCACGACCAGGATCTCGCCGAAACCGAGCCTCATCCGGACCTCCCAAGCTACGCGGCGCGAACCGACGCTGCGGAATTGTAACACCACCTGAACGGCGGTTGCGACCGATCTCGGGAAGGGAAATCCCAGGACCGCACACGGAAGGCGCGCTTCCGTACGCTCGGGCCTACGCCCGTCCGTGGGAAGCAGGTGGCCCCGGTCTTGCTCCGACGGAGGCCCCATGCTCCGCCAGATCCGCATCAGCGCCCGCACCCTTCTGCGCGCAAGGTCCTTCTCGCTGACGGTGGTCCTCACGATGGCGCTGGCCATCGGCGCCAGCACGGCCATCTTCAGCGTCGTGCGCGGCGTGCTCCTCGCGCCGCTCCCGTACCCGCAGCCGGACCGGCTGGTCCAGTTCTTCAACTGGTACCGGCCAGACATGCAGGCGAGCGACGACATCGCGGCGATCGAGTACCGCGAGGACTACTCCCGGCTGCGCTCCTTTTCGCGGGTGGGTACGTGGGCCTCGACCGGCGCGAATCTGACTACCTCCTCGCAGCCCGTTCACGTGACGATGGGGCTCGGCTCCGCGTCGCTCCTCCCGACGCTCGGAATCTCGCCCGCGGCCGGTCGCTGGTTCTCCGCCGACGAGGAGACGCCCGGCAGGGATCGCGTCCTCGTCCTCAGCCACGAGCTGTGGCGATCGAAGTTCGGCGGGGATCCCGCGGCCGTCGGCAAGACCGTCACGGTCGACGGCAATCCATACGAGATCGTAGGAATCTTGCCTCGAGGATTCGAGCTTCCGGACAAGCTGGAAGTGTGGGCCCCGCTCGCGCTCCCCTCGGACTACTACTCCGAGACGCAGCGGACGTCGCACTTCCTCCTCGTGGTGGGACGTCTCGCTCCCCGGGTTTCGTGGGAGGACGCGCGCAAGGAGCTGGAGAGCGCTTCGGCGGCGCTGCGGGCCGCCCACCCGGAGGCCTATCCGGCGTCGGGCCATTTCCTGATGCTCGCGAAGCCGCTGCACGACACGATGGTCGGGTCGGTCCGCGCGACGCTCTGGATGCTGCTTTGCGCTGTCCTTCTCGTCCTCCTCATGGCGTGCGCCAACGCGGGCAACCTCCTGCTCGCGCGATCGGCCGCGCGGCAGCGGGACTTGGCCGTGCGCGCCGCGCTCGGGGCGGGGAAGACGGAGCTCGTCCGAGAGACCCTGGTGGAGAGCCTGCTTCTCGCCCTGACCGGCGGCATCGCCGGCATCGCCCTCGCGGGTTGGGGGATCGATCTCTTCCTCGCTCTCGGACCGGAGCTGCCTCGAACCGCCGGTATCCACCTCGACTTCTCGGTCCTCGGCTTCGCGGTCGCGGTCACGGTCGCGAGCGCGGCGTTCTTCGGCGTCGCTCCGGCCCTCTCGGCATCGAGGGTCGATCTGCAGGGAGCCTTGCGGACGAGCTCGTCCACGGCGGCGCCCCATGCCCGCAGGCTGCGGCGGGTGCTGGTCGCGGCGGGAGTCGGACTCGCCCTCGTGCTGCTCGCCGGTGCGAGCCTGCTCCTGCGCAGCTTCGAAAAGGTGATCCACGTCGACTCCGGGTTCCAGCCGCAGGGCGCGGTCACCCTCCGGGTCGCGCTGCCCGACGGCAAGGATGCCGACTACCGCGCCTTCTACTCCCGCGCGCTCACGACCTTGCGCGGGTTGGCCGGCATCTCCGCTGCCGGCGCCATCGACATCCTTCCGCTCGCCGGCGGCCGCGATCGCCGCTTCGACATCGAGGGCAAACCGACTCCGATCGGAGTGCAGAAAGTCGGGGCGCAGATTCGAACCGTGATGCCCGGATACTTCGAAGCGATCGGGATGCGCCTCTTGCACGGCCGCGCCATCGAGGAAACAGACGGCCCCGATTCGCTCCCCTCGGTGGTGGTGGACGAGGCGTTCGGGAAGGCGTTCTTCGCCGGCGACCCGATCGGGCACCGGATCAAGATCGACTTCGACGATCGCCTCTGGACCATCGTGGGCGTCGTCAACGACGTCCGCGGCCGCAGCCTCGACGAGGCTCCCGGGCCGTCGATGTACTTCGCCCATGCCCAGCGCCCGGCGCAGGAGATGACCTTCGTCCTCCGCTCGCCGCGGGCCGCGGGCGAGGTGATGCGCGACGCTCTCGCTTCGCTGGGGAACCTCGACTCCCGGCTTCCGGCGTTCGCGGTGCGGACCTTGCCGGAGCTGGTCTCGGCTTCGCTCGCGCAGCGGACCTTCGCGCTCGCCCTGGTGCAGGCGTTCGCGGTGCTCGCGCTGATTCTCGCCGCCATCGGTCTGTACGGCGTGCTCGCGTACACGGTGGCGGGCAGGACGCGCGAGATCGGCGTACGCATGGCGCTCGGCGCGCCCCGCGGCCACGTGCTCGGCCTCGTCGCCCGCGAGAGCGCGTCGGTGGTGGGGATCGGCATGGCCGTAGGGGCCGTCGCAGCGGTGGCGGCGGCGCGGGCGATAGCGGGGCTCCTGTACGGCATCGCCCCGGTCGATCCGCTCTCGCTCGCGGCCGCCGTACTGACTCTCTCCGCCGTCTGCGCGGTGGCGACGCTCCTGCCCGCGCGGCGGGCGCTGCGGATCGATCCGCTCCTCGCGCTCAAGGCGGAGTGAAGCTGCAGGTGCGGACTACCGCGCTAGCGGCCTAGAGTCGGGGCGTGGCCCTGAACATCGACGAGTTGCGAGCGCAGGCGCGACGGAGGCTGCCGACCGCCGTCTTCGACTTCATCGACGGCGCCGCGGAGGACGAGGTCACGCTGCGCCGCAACCGCGAGGCGTTCGCCCGGTACTCGCTCGTCCCCAGGGTGGGGATCGACGTCTCCGCCATCGAGACCACGGCGACCATCCTCGGACAGCCCCTCTCGGTCCCGCTCCTGCTCGCTCCGACCGGGCTCTGCGGCATGGCCACATCGCGGGGAGAGGTTCCCGCCGCCCGCGCCGCCCGCGAGGCCGGGATCGTCTGCGCGGTGAGCTGCCTGTCCTCGGTCACGCTCGAGGAGGTCGTCCGCGACGCACCGGGAGAGCATTGGTTCCAGCTCTACGTCTGGAAGGATCGCAAGGTCACCCAGGGGCTGGTCGAGCGAGCGCGGCAGCACGGCTACCGGGTGCTGGTCGTCACCCTCGACGTGCCGGTCCTCGGGCAGCGCGAGCGCGACGTGCGCAACGGAGCGACCATTCCGCCGAAGATCACGCTGCGCAACGCCCTCGATACGCTCCGCCGCCCGGGATGGCTTTGGACCATCTGGCGCGGGCCGCGCGTCACCTTCGCCAACGTCGCGGCGGCCGATCCGAAGGTGGGCCTGAACCCGTTCGCGCTTTCGCCGTTCATCAACAGCCTGTTCGATCCCACCGTCACCTGGAAGGACCTGGAATGGATGCGGCGGATCTGGAACGGTCCCGTCGCCGTCAAGGGGGTGATGACGGCCGAGGACGCCCGCCTCGCCCTCGAGCACGGAGCGGACGCGATCATCGTGTCGAATCACGGGGGCAGGCAACTCGACGGCGCTCCCGGCTCGCTGGAACCCCTCCCGGAGATCGTCGACGCCGTAGGCTCCCGCGCCGAGATCATCCTCGACGGCGGGGTCCGGCGCGGGACGGACATGGCGAAGGCGCTCGCGCTGGGCGCCCGGGCCTGCATGATCGGGCGACCGTACCTCTACGGCCTCGGAGCGGCGGGGCAGGCCGGAGTGGCGGACGCGATCCGTATCCTCGCTACCGAGCTTCGCCGCGCGATGGCGCTGATGGGTTGCAAGCGGATCGCCGATCTGGGCCGCGCGTGCCTGCGCCCCGTCTAGTCGCCCGATTCGAGCTTGACGACGTCGCCGCGCTGGAACCTGCGCACGTCCATCGGATCCTCGAGGACCAATGCGACGAGCCCTGGACCGCGCTCCGCCGCGCGGTCCGGGTCGAGGGCGCTCACCCGCGCTCCTTCGAGGAACGCGGCCTTGCCGAGGCGCACCGGAAGCTCTCCCTCGAGCGGCCGCGCGAAGACGAGCGGCACGCACTGCACGCCGCCTTCGTTGACGAGCATCGACGCTTCCACCTCGAGCTTCATCTTTGCGATTCTACGATTCAGAACGGATGCGCGCCATGCGCGCCGATCGAGTATTCGAGCTGCAGGTAAGTGGCCCAGGAGGTGGCCGGGTCGGCCGCGGCCGTCGCGGTGGGAAGGTAGGGACCGCCGCCCGATCCGACGTGCTCCGCCTCGACGTACGCGCGGACCCGGGCGAACTCGCTCCCCTGCCACGTCACGCTGAACGCAGCGCGCTGCACCGACCCGAGAACGCTCGAGGTCGGTATTCCGAGGACGTCGCCGCGCAGGCCGACGAACCAGCTGCGTGCGACCTGCGCCACGATCTGCGAGTAGAGTCCCCCGTCCCATTCCGCGCCGACGCCGCCCCCGTCGCCGAGGCGCCGCCAGAACGCCTCGGTCTGCCAGGCGACGGAGGTGTATCCGCCCACCACGTTCGGAGGTTTCCATTTCACGTAGAGATCGGCGCCGAAGAGATCGCTCCGGCGTCCGGCCCCCGGGAGCGGTCCTGCCGGTGAGGCCAGAAGGAAACCCGGCGACACGCCGGTCGCGAAGTTGAATCCGCCGTAAACGGACCATTCGTCGCCCGCCGGGACGAAGTACTTCGCTTCGAGCGCGTACGTGAGGTCGGTCGCGCTGCCCCCTCCGAAGCTCGCCACCGGACCCTCCGTCACGTCCGGCGCTCCCAGCGAGAACGCTTCGCCGTAGAGCACCAGATAGAAGGGCAACGGCGCGAGCCAGCTGACCTGCGCTCCCGGCCCGCGCAGCCCGTCCTCGCCGAGGAAGGCGGCGTTCACGAGCGGCCGTCTCGTGAAGTCCTGGACATGAAGGTGCTGCCCGTTCTGGCGGCCGAACGCGCTGCGGAAAGATCCCGCTTTCACCTGGAGGTTGTGCGGGAGGCTGGTGGTGGTGGCGAATGCCTCCTCCACCTCGAGGCCGTCGAGGTTCGGGATGGTGAGGAAGATGTCGCCGCGGAAGTAGGGATCGACGATCGCCGACAGGGCGAGCTCGACTTCCTGCGCGGTGAAGCCCGCTCCGCGGGTGTTGGGACCGCCGTGCAGGTCGGGATCGTCTCCGTTGCGGTAGGCGACCCCGCGCCGCTCGTAGCCGGCGTTGGCGTCGAGGATCGCGCTGATGTCGGGGTTCAACGATTGCGCTCCGCGCGCGGCCGTTCCTTGCGGACCCCCGGACGCCGGCGCGGTCGCTCCGGACGGTGCGGCAGTGCCCGCTCCTGGCTGCGCGGCGGCCTTGGCCGCGGCGTCCTGCTGCAGAGACTGTTCCAGCTCCTTGCGCAGTTCCTCGTCGCCCGGTGTTCCGCCATCCGCCGCCGGCGCGACTCCCCCGTCTGGCGCTTCGGCGGCGTGCGCCGCGAACGACGCAATCAAAACCATCACGACGATCCAGCGCATGAGCGCACGCCTGCTAGCACACCGGCCCGGCGAGCGCCCTCCTACCCGGGGCTTGTGACGCCCTGGACCGCCGCGCACCGTGCAGTGCATGACGCGAAAGACGAGCAGCGAGGCAGGAGGCGCGCCGATCGGAAGCAGGCAAGGCGGCGCTCCGGAGGCATCGAAGTCCACCGACACGCTCGAGACGGGGAAGGTCCACCGCACGAGCACCGAGCGCGAGAAGCTGATCTACAACCCGAACCTCAACCAGGCAGGCAACGAGGCGGGCTCGCGCGATCAGTCGCAAGGCTCGCAGACGGGCAACGACATCGACACCGTGCCCTGACGAGCAGCCAAGCGCCTGGACGCGGGACGATCCGCCGCTCCCAGAGTGTTGGAGATAGGTGCGTCTCGCCGCCCTCGTCCTCCTTGCTGCATCGGCGGCGCTGGCATCCGGACGCGTCGACGGCGTCGACGTGCGCGTGGGCGGAATCGGCCACACCCACCCGAGCGCCGTCCGGCGCCTGATGACGACGCAACGAGGCGACAATCTCGATCTGGAAACCCTCGAGCGCGATCTCGCGCGGCTCCGCGCGACCGGGATCTTCTATGACGTCTCCGGGCATGCCGTCGAAAGCCCCGAAGGAAAGCACGTCGAGCTAACCCTCAAGGACCGCTGGACGCTGATGCCCGTCATCGGCGTCCGCCGCGGAGGAGGGCGCACCACTTCGCGCATCGGTCTCGTCGATCACAACGCTTTTGGGCGGCTCTTCTCGGTCTACGGCGAGATCTCGAGCAACGCCGACGTCCCGTTCATCGCGAAGAAGCCCGACGACCGCTACGGAAGCCTCGTCTACGTCCGCGTGCCGCGTCTCTTCGGGACGCGGCTCACGCCCATGGTCCAGTGGAGCCGCGACTTCCTCGATTTCAGCTCCTTCGGACCCGCTCCGCACCTGTACGATCGCAGCCGCGAGGAGGTGCGCGCCGAGGCGCGCTACGAGCTGACGGACCTCGTCTCCGCGATCGGCGCGGTCGCGTTCGAGCGCAATCTGTTTTCGCCGTCGTCCCTCTCGCAATCGCCGGGACCGCTGCCTCCCTCGGCGAACACCACCTGGTTCTCCGCGGGCGTCCAGCTCGGTCTCGTGCAGGACCTGCTCTCGCTGTCGGAGGGCACCCAGCTCGACGTCGTCCTCTCGCGCGCCCAGCGGGGCCTTCTCGGATCGACCGCCACCGTCTCCTCGGCTTTCGCGACCCTGCGGTCATTCGCGGTCCTCGGGCCCGGGACGGGCCTCGGCGGACAGCTCACTGCGCGCGCCACCACCGGCACGACCGACGCGTATCTCCTCCGGGCAGGCGGGCTCAAGGAGATCCGCGGCTTTCCCGACTCGTACTTCCAGGCAAGGCAGGTCGTGAGCGGCAACGTCGAGCTGCGACGGGACCTGTTCCGCAGCCGGTTCGGCATCGAGGCGATCAACCAGGCCGCCGCGTTCGTGGACTTCGGCTGGATCGGCGATCGCGCGAACGCCGTCGCCGGGATCCCCTACACGGGACCGGTGGCGAGCGCCGGAATCGGGCTGCGCTGGATCCCCATCCCGTTCGCGCGGGCCGTGGGCCGCATCGACGTGGCGATGGGGATGTACCCGGAGCGCAGATTCGACATCTCGCTCGGCGGCCAGCAGTTCTTCTAGAAGACAAGCTCAGTGCTTCGCCACCTGCCGCGAAGGAGTGCCGCGCTCCTTCGCGTGCGCCAGGTCCTGCATCCACTGCCGCTCGAGTTGCCTCGCAAGCTCCGGGTCGTCGGCGACCAGGGCGCCTTCGTCCATCTTGTTGAGCGAGAGCGGATCGAGGTTGCACGACCCGACGGCGACGAGGCTCCGATCCACCAGCATCGTCTTGCCGTGCATCATCGTCGGCTCGTATTCGTACGCCCGGGCCCCGGCCGCGACCAGCCGATCCATCCGCTCTCGCTGCGGCCCGAGGTAAGGCGTCGTGTCCGTCTTGTCTCCCGCCGCCAGGATCCGCACGTCGACGCCCTCGCGCGCCTTGCGCTCGAGCAGCTGCAGGATGGGCTCCGAGGCGAGGAAGTACGCGTTCGCGACCCAGATGCGCTCGTGGGCAGCCGCTAGGAAGAGCTGGGTGAGGCGATCGTTGCGCGTCACCACCCCGTGCTCGGTGGAGGTGACGAAAGCCGCCCGGACCTTGCCCGGGCGCTCCGGGTCCGGGAACGCATCCACCGGGAGGAGCTTGCGCGTCGCCTCCTGCCAGTTCTCCGCGAATGCCTGCTGCATGCCGAGAACGGCAGGTCCCCGCACGCGAACGTTGCTGTCGCGCCACGCTTCGCCGTCAGAGCCAAGACCGTCCCCGCGCCAGCGGTCGTCGATCCCGAACCCGCCCGTGATCCCGACCCTCCCGTCCACGACGACGATCTTGCGGTGGTTGCGTGCGAGGTCATCCTGCCCCGGAACCGGCCGGAACCGATGGAACTCGCAGCCCGCCTTCACCATGGGCGCGGCCTGCTCGTCGGTGAACGAGAGGCTCCCGACAGCGTCCACCAGGATCCTGCACTGCACCCCCGCCCGCGCGCGCTCGGCGATGGCGGCCATCAGTTGCTTCGACTCCTCGCCGTCGCTCCAGATGAAGGTGACGATGTGGATGCTGCGTCGGGCCTTCGAGATTTCCGAGAGTACGGCGTCGAAGACCTTCCCGTTGTTGATGAACTCGACGGTGTTTCCTCCCTCCAGCCGGACGGCGGTGGTCTGGAAGAGGGCGTTGGCGAAATCGGGTCCGCTGTCGGGCGCGTCGGGAGCGAGAAACACCTCGCCCACGGGTTTGCGGCCGATTCCGAAACACGCGGTGCACGAGAGAGCGAGCAAGAGAGCGGCGGCATGCCTGCGCAACGAGGGTCCCCCTACCAGGGCACCGTGGGCATGGTTCCTTGCGCAGGCAAGAGAAGGCACGAACTATCTTTGTCATCGCATGAGGCTTTTCTTGCCTGGTCTGTTCCTCGCCCTGCTCGGGTGCGCCTCGAATCGCCTGGAGCCCGCCATCCACGGGCTGCCGGTCGACGATCCGGGAGCGCGCCTTTCGGCGGTCTGGGTCGGTCATGCCACCGTGCTTCTCCGCCTGGGGAATCGATACGTCTTCACCGATCCCAATCTCGGCGGGTCCATCTACATCCAGCAGCGAGTCACTCCTGCCTCGCTGACCCCGGGGCAGGTGCCGCCTTGCGATGTCACCCTCATCAGCCACCCGCACCTCGACCACATGGACAGCTGGACGATGGAGCACGTTTCGCACCTGGGGGAGATCTTCTACCCGGCCGGAGCCGGGATCTACCTGCGAGGCGTGAAACAGCTGCAGCACCCGATTGGCCCCTGGGAGTCCATCCGGCGCGGTCCGCTGCGAATCACCGCCGTCCCCATCGTGCACACCGGCGGACGGTACTTCTTCGACACGCTCTGGAACCACGCGGCGGCGGGCTACGTCATCGAGGGATTCGGCAGGACCGTCTTCTTCGCGGGCGACACGGGATACGACCCGAAGAAGTTCCTCGAGATCGGGAAGCGCTTTCCCGCAATCGACCTGGCGCTCATCCCCATCGCCCCGGCCCGCGGCGGGAACCTGAACCACGCCAGCCCCGAGGAGGCGCTGCGCATCTTCCAGGACGTGGGCGCGCGCTACATGATTCCGATCCATTTCGAGGCGTACCATTCCACGGTGGTGCCCATCGACGAGCCGAGAAAGGTGCTCGAGGATACGGCCGAGAAGGAGGGCTTGACGGAGCGCGTGTTCGCGCTCAGGACGGGAGAGCGCTGGATCCTGCCGGACGACGAGGGGAGCCGCCCCTGGGTGACTCACGAAAGCGCGAAGAAGCTGGCGAAGCCATAGGGCTGCCGTTTCCCGAGAGCCTCTGCCATCGCTGCGCGGCGCCGCCCCGGTACGTACGCAGCGCCTCGAGCACCTTCATCCTCTGTCCGCTGCTCCCGCAGAAATATCCGCCGCAGCCGGTGCGGACCTGCGCGCTGTTCCGGCCGAAGCCTACTGGATGAGCTTGCGGTACACGCCGACCACGACGCCGATGATCTGGGTCTCGCGGAAGTCGTTGCGATGGACGAAGATCGGCTGGTGGTTCGGATTCGAAGGCTGGAAGCGGATCCGATCTCCCTCCGGGTAGAACCGCTTCACCGTCGCCTCCTCCTCGATCAAGGCGACGACGATCTCTCCCGCCCCGGCGTGCAGTTGCTTGCGGACGAAGATGTAGTCGCCGTCGAGGATCCCGTCACCCGTCATCGAGTCGCCGGTGACCTTGAGCGCGAACACCTTCTTCGACGAGTCGCCGAGGAGGAAGCTGTCGATGCGGATGTGATCGGTGACGTTCTCTTGCGCGAGGACCGGCGAGCCGGCGGCGACCTTGCCGACCACCGCCACGTCCACCACGTCGCCGGGAGGGTCGGGGACCGCGTGCACGTCGCCGCGCTGCGGGATCCGGGGACGCAGCGGCGGAACACCGTGCTTGCCGCCCTCGATCACGCTGAGCGCGCGACTCTTCAACTCGCCGCGCAGCAAGTAGCCTTTCCGCTCGAGTGCCTTGAGATGGTCGTTCACTCCGTTCGTGGATCGAATACCGAAATGCTCGCCAATTTCGCGGATCGTCGGGGGGTATCCTTGCTCGAGGATGGTCTTCTTGATGAACGCGAGGATCTTTTCCTGCCGCTCCGTGAGAGGTTCCGACATCCCGCCACCTCCACGTCCGTTGGGCTACTTGACCGCTAACCTACTGAACGCGCGCGCACTGGTCAACCTTTCAGGCGGACGACAGCCAAGCCGTTCACGTTCAGGTTCAGGTTCACGTTCACGAGAGAGACGCGTGAACCTGAACGTGAACGTGCACGTGAACGGCGCTTAGTGGTGTCCGCCTCTCATGCGCGAGGCTGATCGAGCAGTTTCCGGACTTGCGCGAGGAGCGCCATCGTACTGAACGGCTTGTTGAGCAGAGCGGACCCGTTCGCGTGCGCGACCACCGCCTGCTCCGTGTAGCCGGTCATGAAGAGCACCCGCAGATCGGCCCGGGTCGTCCCGAGCCGCTTTGCCAGATCGTGGCCGGTCATCTGCGGCATGACGATGTCCGTCAGCAATAGATCGATCGGGCCCTTGTGGTCGCCGGCGCGGCGCAGGCCGTCCTCGCCGTCGCAGGCCTCGATTACCGAATAGCCGTGGTTGACGAGGATGCGGCGCACGAGAGCGCGGAGCGGATCCTCGTCCTCGACGATCAGGATCGTCTCGCCGCGGCCGTGCTCGGGCCTCGTCTGCGCGCCGCCCGCCTGCGCGTGCGCCTCGTTGGCGGCGGGCAGGTAGACGCGGAAGGTCGATCCCACGCCGGGCGTCGACTCGACGTCGATCGCGCCGCCGGCGCTCTTCACGATTCCGTAGACGGTGGCGAGGCCGAGGCCGGTGCCCTTGCCGGTCTCCTTGGTGGTGAAGAACGGCTCGAACAGCCGGGCGAGGACCTCGTCCGTCATCCCGGTTCCCGAGTCCTCGACGACGATGCAGGCGTAGCGGCCCGCGGGAAGATCGCCCCCGCGCAGCACGCGATTCTCCTCGACGCGGACGTTCTCGCTGCGGATGCGGATGCGGCCGCCTCGCGGCATCGCATCGCGCGCGTTGACGGCCAGGTTGATGAGGACCTGGCCGATCTGGTCCGGATCGGCGCGGATCGGCCACAGCTCGGGATTGCTCGAGCTGACGAGCTGGACGTTCTCGCCCAGGACCCGCATGAGGAGCCGCTGCACGTCGGTGACCGACTGGTTCAGGTCGATGACATCGTGGGCGACGGGCTTGTGCCGGCTGAAGAGGAGGAGCTGCCGGGTGAGGGCGGCGCCGCGGTGGGCGGCCTTCGTGATCCCTTCCACCTCGGGCGTCGAGGGATGTCCCTCCCCGAGCTGCCCGTCGAGGAATTCGGCGTGCGCCGAGATCACCGCGAGCAGGTTGTTGAAGTCGTGCGCCACGCCGCCCGCGAGGCGTCCCACCGCTTCCATCTTCTGCGCGACGCGCAGCCTGTCCTCGAGCTGGGTGCGCTCGCGCTCGGCGCGGACGGCGGCGGTCGCGTCGCGGACGGAGAGCACGCGAAGCTCCTCGCCGTCGAGGGTGAAGACGGTGGAGCTGACGTCGGCGAAGAACTCCTCGCCGCCCTTCTTGCGGTGCTTGTGCCGGCCCTGCGAGCGGGGTCCGAGCTCGTCGACGCGCATCTTGCAAAGGTCTTCGGCGGCGATGCCGTACAGCTTCACCGCGGCGGTGTTCGCTTCGCGGATCCGTCCCATCGACTCGTACACGAGGATGGCGTCGGGCGCCGCCTCGACCAGGGTGCGGTAGCGGACCTCGGCTTCTTTGAGCCGCTCGACCAGCGCGCGCTCGCTGCGGCGCAGGCGGGACTTCTCGATGGCGCTCTGCACCTTGAGGGAGAGCGCGTTGTAGTCCTCGATCGGCTTCGTCAGGTAGTCGAAGGCGCCGATCTGCACCGCCTCCACCGCGGTCTCGAGCGAGGCGTAGCCGGTGATCAAGATGATTTCCAGCTCCGGCTGCAGCGCCTTCAGCTTGCGGGACAGATCGAGGCCGGAGGCTCCGAGGAGGTTCTTGTCGACGAGCGCGACGTCGATCTCCAGCCGGCCGGCGATCTCCAGCGCCTCTTCGGGGCCGCTCGCCACCTCCACGTCCCTGCCGGGCTCGACGAGGAGGCGCCGCAGCACCTCCAGCACCATCGGTTCGTCATCGACGATCAGCAACCTGGGCATCTTCATCCTCACTGCGGGAAGCGGAACAGGCGGACCGGGGTCGCGCCGTCGCCGGCGGCGACGAAGAGCTGCTCGCCGGACGGGAAGGTAAGGGACTTGCCATCGAAGAACTGCTTGGCGCCGACGCCGAGACCCGCGCCGCCGATGGGGGCGCAGGTGGGCTGCGCGGCGTTGCAACCACCGGTGCCGGCGAAGTCGGCGCGGTTCACGGGAGTCGCGGTCGCCGCGGTGTAGAGATGGACGCCGTTCGGGTTGTCGAATCCGACGTAGAGGTGCGATGCGGTAGCGGCGAGGAGTGAAACCTCGTGATTGCCGCTGTCGTCGAACTGGGAGAGCTTCGGATCGAGCTTCCCGTTTGCGGCGATGAGGCGCCAGTCCGCGGGATCGCAGCCCAGGTCCGCCCCGGGGTCGCACATCCAGAGCTGCGGCCCGAGGTCCGTGTTGCGCGCCGCGACGAGCCGCCCGTTCCAGGGCACGACGGCCGGGAACGCCCTGTCGGCGGGAACGAGGTCCCCGGACTTGGTGGTCACTTGCGAAGTCTTGCCTACGTAGCCCGGATCCGAAGGCGTGCAGTCCACCCAGTCGCTCGAACCACCCGGCTGCGCATTGACGCTGCGGGCGCAGCCGCCGTTGTTGAAGGCATAGATGCGATCGTTGAACGCCACTAGCGTGTCGATGAGGGAGACTTTCGCGGACTTGCCGATCGCCGGGATGGCCTCGCCCTGGAAGTTGATGACGTCCGTGTTCGTGGCGTCGAGGCCGGGTGCGGCGGGAGCCGTCTTCAGCGCGATGAGCCCGGGGCGGGCGGCTCCGGTGCTGGCGAACCCGACATAGACCCTGTCGCCGGAAGCGACGGCGGCGGTCATCGTGCGCAGGCCGTCGGCGAGAGGCAGGGACACGTCCACGTACGAGAAGTCGGGAGCGCTCGTCGCGTCGGTGGTGGCGTAGAAGTGGAACAGGTTCCCCGCGGAGAGGGCGCCGGCGCCGATCAGGAAGTCCTCGCCCTGGAAGGAGACGGTTCCGAAAAATCCCCGGCCGTTTTCGTTGTCCGGTCCGCAAGCGAGAGTGTTCTTCGTGCACGCGTCCGCGCCGAAGGAGGCGAATGGGCCGGGAGCGGTGTTGGCGCTCTTGAAGCCCGTCGTGTCGTCGTTGAGCGTGAACGAGAGGGCCTCCCGTCCGGTTCCGTCGGGCTGCATGCGCGCGCCCCCGGTTCCGGCCGCGTTGGGCCCGACATACAGCGAGCCCCGGTAGGCGAAGATGTTCGCGAACGTGCTCCCGTCGGCGAACGGATTGCTGGCGACGAGCGCGGCCTCATCCACGGCGACGGGAGCCGTCGACGTCACGGAAAGAGCGGAACCCGTATTCACGGCGGTGGCGAGAACGCTGACGGTCACGTTCGCCGTGCCTGAAGACCCGGCGAGAAGCGACCAGGTGTAGGTCGCGCTCTCGCCGCCCGCGAGGCTCGCGGCGGGAGCCGGTCCGCTCACGACCGTGACGGCGGGCGAGTCGACGGAGAGCGACGGCGAAAGCGACCGGATGCTGCCGCCGCCGGCGTTCGTGACCGTGAACGAGACGGTGAAAGTCTCCCCGAGGAGCGCGGCGGGCGGGGCGCTCAGCGATCCGGCGAGCGCCGCCGGAACCTCGACCTGGAGCACGTTGGACGAAACGGCGCTTGCCGAGACGGGCAGATTCGAGCTCGCGTCGGTCCCCGCCGCGCCGAACGAGATCTGCAGCGTGCCGCTCCCGGAGCCGTTCTCGGTCAGCGAAACGGTGTACGTCGCGCTCTGGCCGGCGGCGATGTCCTGCGCGGCCGGCGGTGCGGAGACGATGGCGTTTGCTCCTCCCGTCGCGGTCAGGACCGGCGGGGAGAGAGCGACGCCAAGGGCCGCGCTTCCGCCGGCGTTCTTGAGCGTCATCGTCGCGGCGGCTGCCTGGCCGGGGTCGATGGTCGGTGCTCCCGAAGGGCCGAGGAGCGAGACGCCCGTGATCACGAGCGAGGCCGGCTCCAGCACCGGAACGGCGTCCGTCGAGATCGACCCGGACACGACCGGGCTCGCGGTATTCGTGTCCGTTCCCGAGGCCCGAGTGGCGAGCGCGATCGTTCCGGCCGCGGTGCCGTCTTCGACGTAGGTCCAGGTGAACGGCGCGCTGGCTCCTGCCGCGATGGTGGCCGCCACCGGAGACGAGGTCGCCGTCGCATGTGCGCCGCCGGTAGCGGCGAGGACCGGGGGCTCGGGAAGGACCGAGGCCGCGGCGCTCCCGCCCGTGTTGGCGACGATGAGCGACGCAGTGAAGGTTTGTCCGCGGCTCAAGCGCGACGGGAGGGTGAAGGACTGCGCGGACAGGACCGGCGGGCTCACCACCGTCAGGAGATTCGAAGTCGCGGCGGCGGCGGTCAGCGGATCGCCCGAATTCGCGTCCGAGCCCACCGCGCCGGCCGAGACCTGCAGCGCGCCAGGACCGGTTCCGTTCTCCACGTAGGTCCAGGTGAACGTCTGCGACGATCCTGCAGGGAGGGAGACGGCGACCTGTCCCGTCGGACTCGACGCGGACGCCTGGCCCGTCGCGAGCACCGCGGGGATCGAGGGGCTGGGAAGCACGTTCGTGGCCGTCGCGCCGCCGATGTTGGTGACGACGAGCGTCACGGCGAAGGACTGGCCCCGGTCGATGGATCCGGTCGCCGCGGCCGGAGCGACGGTGAGCGAGGTGACGGAGAGCACCGCCGGGTTCTGCACGGTGGTCGTCGCCGGCGCTGCCGCGACTGCGAGCGGCACGCCGCTGTTGACGTCCGAGCCGGCGATTGTCGCCGCGAAAGCGAGATTGCCGGACGAAGTGCTGGCGTCCTGGTAGGTCCAGAAGAACGTCGTGCTCTGGCCCGCATCGAGCCGCGACTTGCCAGGCGTCGCGGTCTCGAGGGCGGGCATGGCGGCCGATCCACCCACGGTGACGGAGGGGCTCGACGAATCCTGCGCGATGCCCTGGACGGTGGCGCCGCCGTCGTTGGTGACGGTGACGGAGACGGTGAACGACTGACCGCGGCTGATCGTCGCTGGAACGCTCATCTGCGAAACGGTCAGGTGTCCGGGCTCCTGCACCGTCGTGCCGGTCGTCGCCAGCGTGGAGGCGACCTGCGCGCCAGAGTTCACGTCCGACCCGCGAGCCTTCGCGCCGAGCTGGAGCGATCCGGGCCCGGTACCGTCTTCGACGAGGGTGAAGCCGAACGTCGCGGTTTCACCGGCGCCGATGTCCTGCGCGGCGGGAGCGGCCTTGACGGTGGCGTGCGCAAGTCCGGAGGCGCTGAGAGCAACAGGATCGGGCAGGACGCCAAGGGCGGCGGCCTCGCCTGTATTCGCCACCACCAGGCTCGCCGTGAAGGTCTGACCGCGGCTGAGCGTCGGCGGCACCGAGAAGGAACGGATGGCGAGCGCCGCCGGCTTTTCCACCACCGCGGTCCCCGTCGAGGTCTGGTTGGCGGAGACGGGCTGCGAGGTGGCGACGTCGATCGCCGAGACGGTGCCCGAGAAGGCGAGCGTTCCCGTTCCGGTGCCGCTCTCGACGGCGGGATAGGTGAAGGTGGCCGAGGCGCCCGGAGCGAGCAACGGGACCAGGGGCCGCGCGGCAACCGATGCGCTGGCGAAACCGGTGGTGTTCTGGTCGGGAGGATTGGGAGACGGCGCGACGTCCGCGAGCGTACCGCTGCTCACGTTCGTCACCCGGAGGGAAAGATTGAACGCCTGGCCGCGCGAGAGCGTCGCCGGAATCGAGAAGGACTCGATGAGGAGCTGGGTCTTGTCGAGCACGGTGACGACGGGCGAGGCGACGTCCGGCGCGCTCACCGTCGTGGTGCTGTTCGCGTCCGTCCCCGATGCGCCCGCGAAGAACCGCAGGGTGCCGGAGGAAGTGCCGTTCTCCACGAAGTCATAGACGAAGCTCGCGGTGCCGCCAGAGGCGATCGCCACGGCGGGTGGAGAGCTGGTGGTGATGGCGCTCGCGCCGCCACCGGCCGCGGGGAACGTGGAAGGCGAGATGACCGGGCTCACGTTCAGCGCGGTCGCTTCCCCTTGGTTCGTGACCACCACCGTGGTGGTGAAGCGCTGCGTGCGGGTGATCGACGACGGACCTGCCCGCACCACCACGGAGAGGAGCGGAGGAGTCATCACCTTCGTCGTCGCCGACATGGGCGTCGTGAAGAGCTGGGCGGAGGTATTCGCATCGGTTGCCGTGGCAGTGCCGTCGAAGCGCAGGCTCCCGGACCCGGTGCCGTTCTCGGTCGCCGTCCAGCTGAAAGTGGCGCTCTGGCCGGCGGCGAGGTCGGGCCCCGAGATGCCGGCCGGGCAGGTCCCCTGCAACCCGGGGACCGGAGCGGTCGTCACCGACATCGATCCGAGCTGGACCGAAGCGGCGCCGACCATGGTCACCGAGAGCGAGTCGGGATTGGGCCTCACGCAGCGCGCAGTG
>JBJMQD010000175.1:0-14100 GCA_045802855.1 Myxococcales bacterium
AGGATCGAGCAGACCGCCGCGCCTGGCAGCGCGCGATCGAGCGCTGCCAGGTCGAGCCTTCCCGATCCGTCGACTCCCACCCGTGCCGTCTCCCGCCCTTGGCACGCGCCGAGTACCGCCGGATGCTCGACCGCCGAGACGACCACCCGGCTCCCTTCCCGGGAAAGGCCCCGGATGGCCAGGAGGTCGGACTCGGTTCCGCCGCTCGTGAAGACGATCTCCCGGGGGGAGCATCGGAGCGCCGCGGCGCACCGCTCTCGCGCAGAATCGACCAGGGCTCGGGCGTCCTGGCCCGGCTTGTGGACCGACGACGGATTGGCGAAGACGCCTTCCAGAGCAGGCATCATCGCGCGCAGGACCGCCGGATGAAGGGGGGTCGTGGCGTTGGCGTCGAGATAGATCACGCTGCCTACATCTCGGAGACGAGCGGGACCCCCGCGCCGGGCCGCACGTGGAAGGCGCGCAGGAACGCGCCGGCGACGTCGTCGTGCACGGCGGAAGCAGGCCGATCCGTCAGGGGAATCCGCGCTCCGGCCATCGCGCCGTGTCCACCCGCGCTGCCCCCGAGCGGCGCGCAAAGCTCCCGGACGAGCCGCCCGGCGTTGATGCGGCGGTCGTTCAAGCGGAGCGAAAGATAGAGCTCGCCCCGGTAGGCGCCCGTCGCGAGGGACCACCGCAAGCCTTCCAGGCTGACGAGCTTTTCCGCCACCTCCGGAACGATCTCCGGAACGTACACGTCGCCCATGTCCACGATCACCGCCTGGCCCTTGCCATGCAGCCGGGCGCGCTCATAGGCGCGGTGATAGGCAGCGAAGTACCGCGCAGGGACCTGCGGATGCTCGATCCGCGAGAGGGCCTGCTTGTCCATGTAAGGAAAGAGCCAGTTGTAGCAATCGACGTCGACGCCCTCGACCTCGCGACCGAGATCCCGGGTGTCGCTCTTGATGCCGTAGAAGAGCGCCGTCGCGAGCGACGACCCCGGAACGAGCTTCGCCGCCCTCAGATACTGGGTGACGAGGGTCGAAGTCGCTCCTGCCGGGCCGCCCACGTCATGGAATGCGGAAAGCAGGGACGTCGGACGGGCAGGGTGGTGGTCGATGACGAGCTGGGGGGCCGAGCGGGTGGCGAGCGAATAGTTTCCGACCTCCGGCTGGGTGTCGACGAGGCAGACGAGGTCGAACTGGCGCGCATCGAGCTTGCCCATGGGGACGATGGGAAGGTGCAGGACCTTCAGAAGCGCCTTGTTCTCGGCCCGTCCGATGATTCCCCCATAGGCGGCCTGGGCGTGGACCCTCGCGGCCTGGTCGAGCAGGAACGCGAGGCCGCAGGCGCTCGCCACCGCGTCCGGGTCCGGGTTGTCGTGCGTAAGGATGAGGGCCCGCTTGTGCGACTTGGCGACGGTCAGGAGCTTCCGCAGGCGGAAGCGGACCTGGGAGTCGGGCGGTGGCACTTCGAGCCGATGGGGCTGCAGGCTTTGCCCCCGTCGCCAATCGCGAAGGCTGTGAGGCCGTAGCATCCCTCGGGAGGGGTGGCCCATGAAGGTGCGCACCTTACTGGGCTACCCGCCCCCTTGCAACGCGCCGGGATACCTTGGGTGCCGTCCCGGCCCGCAGCTTCCGCAGTCGCAGGAGGCAGGATCGGTTCCCCTCTGGCGGAATCTCGAGGAATCCGGGAACCTCCCGGAATCGCTCGTCGTTGACGAGCTTGCGGAAAGAGAGTGTCCCGATGGCGCCCTTGCAGACGTGCGCGTGACGGTCGACACGCGATCCGAGCGGCTTCACCGAATCATTGAGGTGGAAGGCGCGGATGGACCGGATCCCGAGTATCCGGTCGAACTGTTCGAAAGTGGACTCATAACCGCGCTCGGTGGAGATGTCGTACCCGGCGGCGAAGACGTGGCAGGTGTCGAGGCAGATCGCGATGCGATCCGGGGTGCGGCTCGTGTCGCGGATCGACCGCAGCTCCTCGAATCGGCTGCCCACGCAGGAGCCCTGGCCCGCCGCGGTCTCGAGAAGGACCTTGCAGGCACCCCGGTGCGCGGCGAACACCTGGTCGAGGGCGGCGGCGACGTTGCGGATTCCCTTCGCGTTGTCCGGGTGCGCGCCGGGATGGACGACGAGGGAGGGAATCCCGAGCAGATCGGCCCGTTCGAGCTCGTCGATGAAGGCGGCGATCGACTTGTCGCGCAGATCGCCTTCATCGCTACCCAGGTTGACCAGGTAGCTCGCGTGGATCGCGCAGGGAAGCGCCGCGTCGTCGCGGTGCGCACGGAAGGTGCGCGCATTTTCCGCGGTGATCTCCTTGGCCCGCCACATCCGGGAGGACTTCGTGAAGATCTGGACAGCTTCCGCTCCGTCCGCCCGGGCCCGGGCGAACGCGTCGTGGAGGCCGCCTGCCGTCGATTCGTGGGCGCCTAAAAGCATCGGGGCGCCAAGTCTAGCCTGACACCCCGACGGAATCCTGGAGATCCTGGAAAACGCGGTTCTAGCTGGCCTTGCGGCGGCGCGACATCTCGTTCCAGGACGGGATGAAGAACTTGGTGGCGTTGTCGAGGGCGTTGTCCATCGCGTCCATGATGATGTGGCCGAACTCGGTCGCGTTGAGGCGCAGGCCTTCGTAGTACGACTGCCGATCCGTCGAGTGGACGATGCAGGGCATGAAGCCGCCGCGGATGAGGATGATGTTCATCAGCATGCGGCCGACCTTGCCCGACAGGTCGCTGAACGGGAAGATCTCCATGAACCGGTGATGCGAGTGGGTGGCCTGCTTGATGGGGTGCATCCGCCCGAACTCCTCGCTGTTCATGAGATCGAACAGCTGCTCGAGGGCGGGCTGGATCTGCACGGGCTGCACGATGTCGTGGAAGTACGTGCGGTGCAGCGGCATGTCGCGGCGCAGCGCCACGGGCAAGCGGTTCGGGAGACCCTGGTAGAGGATCTCGTAGAGCTTCTTCACCAGCGAGAAGCTGTACTTCGCCACCGGATTCGCCGCCTCCTGCTTGACGAACTCGATGGCGGCCTTCTGGTTGCGGAGCTCGGTGAACGTGTGGACCATCGAGCTGTCCACGACGCCGGTCGGGTCGAACGCCGAGCGGAGCTCCGCGTGGGTGAGGACGAGGCCCTCGATAGCGTTCTCGTGATAGACCCACGACAGCTCGTACTTGTCGAGGAAGTCGCGGGCGGCGCCCGGACGCTCACGCATCAGCTCGCGAACATCCTCGGTGCGATCGTCGAGGTCCATGTACCGGGTCCGGCTCACGTAGGCGGCTCCTTTGAATTACCGAGAGGGTAGCAAGTTATCGCTCGGCTGCAAGGCGGCCAAGCTACAGTTCAACAAATTGGTCGTCAAGTCCTAATCCCGAGACCTTGCGCCACCTTGCACGACTTCCACCCACACCGTCCGACCACCGCGGTCCCGGTCTCGGGCACGCCCATGAAACCCCATACGTACGAGGGACATTCCATCTAAGACACGCGCCTTTGAAGACTGCCGTGCTGGTGCTGGTGGGAGTGCGGGTAGGTCGTGCTGCCGCCCGTCCTCGTTGAGGGCGTCGTGCCGGTGCTAGCGCCAGTCCTCGTGACGGGTAGAACGAGCACCACCACGGGCACCGGCGCGTGTCCCCTCAACGACGTCGGCCACCCGCGCGAGTCCCCTCAACGACGTCGGGCACGAGCGCGAGTCCGTGGAACGAGCACGAGCGCCCGCACCAGCACGGCAGTTTCAGTTAGACCGCGGAGAGCCACTCCGCGTACCGCTGTTCCTGCCCTCGGACGGCCCGGAAGAACACGGACTGGATCTCCTTCGTGACCGGCCCCATCTCGCCCGCGCCGATCCGCCGGTCGTCCACCTCGCGCACGGGCGTGATCTCCGCCGCCGTGCCGCACATGAATGCCTCGTCCGCGCAGTACAGGTAGTCGCGCGAGAAGCGCTGCTCCGAGATGGGGATGCCCTTGTCCTTCGCGATGCGCAGGATGCTGTCCCGGGTGATTCCCTCGAGGATGCCTCCAGCCACGGGGGGCGTGATCAGCGTTCCATCCCGGACGACGAAGACGTTCTCGCCCGTCGCTTCTCCGACGTAGCCCTGCTGGTCGAGGAGGATCGCCTCGTCGTATCCCGCGACGAGCGCCTCGCGCTTGGCGAGAACGCCGTTCAAATAGTGGCCCGTCACCTTCGCGCGGGTGGGGTCCGAGTTCATGTGCATCCGGGTGTACGAGCTGATCTTCACCCGGATGCCCTTCTTCAGCCCTTCGTCGCCGAGGTACGCGCCCCAGTACCAGGTGGCGACCGTGAGCTTGACCGGATTGACCGCCCCGACGCCCATCGCGCCGTCGGAGTGGTACGCGAGCGGCCGCAGGTACCCCTCGTTCATCTTGTTCGCGCGCAGCACCTCGCGGCATGCGTCGACCACCTGCTCCTTGGTGTACGGGATCTCCATCAGGCAGATATGCGCCGATTCAAACAGGCGCCGGACGTGCTCGCGGAGCCGGAAGATCGCTCCCCGCCCGTCGGGCTGGGTGTAGGCGCGGATCCCCTCGAACACCGCGACGCCGTAGTGGAGCGAGTGGGTGAGCACGTGGACCTTCGCGTCCGCCCAGGGCACTAGCTTTCCGTCCATCCAGATCACGTCGGCTTTGCGGATCGGCTCGGGCGTCTTGGACATGCGCGCTCATCTCCCTCGGGCGGAAGTGGCGCTTCGTTAGCACGCCGGGGCCCCCTTCGCTACAGCGCGGGGATCGGGGCGCAGAGGCGTTGCAGGACCGGGATCTCGCCCAGAAGCTCCTCCTTCGCCCGGGCGACGATGCCGCTCAGCGCGCGCTGGGAAGGAAGGAGGGCGAGCGGCGAAAGGGTCCGGCGAAACGCCTTGTAGAGATGCGCGTAGGGCCGGTTTCGCGCCACCGCCGGGGCCGCGATGCTCTGCAGCGGGTACCAGAGCGGCGTGAGGAGGCGAGGGGCGAAGCTGTCGAGCGCGAGCACGACCGCGTTGCGCCCTCCCGACCCGGGCAGTCCGAACCGCTGGACGTGCTGCCAGGCCGTGCGCACCGGCACGTTGTCGGAGATTCCCCCGTCGCACAGGCGGAGGAGATTGTGCTTCCGGAGCAGCTCGTCGAGCAGGCGCTTCATCCGCGCGTCGTCGCGGACGACGTCGTAATGGATCACGCCGGGCACCGAGGCCGAGAACCCCGCCGCGTCGATGGCGTCGGCGTCGCGCGTCTCGTCCGTCGAGCCGAAGACGAGCTTGTGGGTGAGGCGCGGAATGCGCGCGAGCTCCTGCACGGCTTGCGTCACCCGTTGCACGCTGCGGTGCAAGGTGTTCAGCCCCCAGCGCCCGGGATCCGGTTCGCTCACGTCGAGGAGCTGCTCGTAGTCCTCGATCGGCCGGGGGAGCTTGCCCCTGCGGATGCCGGTTACCGTGACCAGGATGGGGAGGGGCAATTCCGACAGGCGCATCCCGCTCCCGTCCGGATTGCGGAACCAGTGCCCGATCGCGCCCCGCAGGTGCAGGCGCAGCGGACCCGGCAGGCCGTAGACGCTCGGCTGCGGGATGATGCGGAAGATCTTGGTGTACGTCAGGTCGGCGAGGATCTCCGGGATCCGCGCCATGTCGAAACGCTTCTCGCGGGCGCGGAAGAGGGCGAGGATCGCTCCCATCGAGCTCCCGGCGATCAGCGCCGGCTGGAGCCCCGCCGCTTCCAGCAGCGCGAAGGCGGCGAGGTGCACGTACCCGGTCCCGCCCCCTCCGCCGCAGACGAGCACGAGGTGCCGCTCGCGGACCTCGCGGTCGAGGGATTCGAAGGGAAGCCGGTGACCGAGGCAGGCGACCACCTCGTCGCGCGCGGCGCGGGCCGCTTCCGCGGCGGCTCTCGCCGCCGGCAGGAGCTCGTGGGGGGAGGCGATCTCCAGACGCTGCGGATCGAGCAGCGGCCAGAGGAGCTGCACCAGGCGCTCGCGCAGGGGACGCAGAAGACGCGACACGGCGACGTCGCGGCCGTCGGGCGCCCGGACGTAGACGGCGCGCGCGAGCGACAGCGCATAGCGGATGGCCGCTTCGTCGCCTTCGTAGAAGCGGCCGCGGGCGGCGATGGCGGCGCGAGCGAGCTGGACCTCCATCTCGACGAGCGGCCTGACCTCTGCGAACCGCTCCGCGACGAAGGTCATGCCGCTCCGAGGACGCGAAGGAACGCGGCCCGGACCTCGGTCGTGTGCCGCGAGTAATCGGCCAGCAAATCTTCGCCAGGACGGTCGCCGGTGTAGCCGAGGCGGCGGGCGAGCAGGAACAGCTCACGGCCGAAGGTGGGGAGCGAATCGATCGGGCGATCACGCACGATGCGGAGCCGGCTCTCGAGACGGCGGAGGAAGCGGTACCCGCGAGCGAGCGGCTCCTCGTCCGAAGGACGGAGCAGCCCTGCGCGGCGGAGCGCGACCAGCGCCTCGGGAGTTGCTGCCGCGCGGATCTCGGGATGTCTTTCGCCGTGCACGAGCTGGAGGTATTGCACGGCGAACTCCACGTCCACGAGTCCTCCCCGCCCGAGCTTGGAATTGTACCGGCCGCTGGATTCGGCAGCAATCTCACGTTCCATCCGCTCGCGCATGGAGAGGAGCTCCCGGGCGGCGGCTGTAGGGTCGATGCTGCGGAAGAGGCTCTTTTCCAGTACCTCGCGCTTCGCGCGATCGAAGAGGGCGACGTCACCCGCGACGGCGCGAGCGCGCAAGAGCGCCTGGCGCTCCCAGAGGCGCGCCTCGCGGTCGTGATACGAGGCGAGAGCGTCGAAGGACACGACCAGCGGGCCCGCGCTCCCGCTCGGCCGCAGCCTGGTGTCCACCTTGTAGAGGAACCCTTCCCGCAGCTGCAGGGCGAGATGCCCGATGAGCTTCTGCGCGATGCGCGCGAAATGCTCGTGGTTCGAGGTCTTGCGGGGACCGTCGGTCTCCCCGCCGCCCGAGTAGAGGAACAGCAGATCGAGGTCCGAGTGATAGCCGAGCTCGCGACCACCGAGCTTTCCCAGACCGACGACGCAGAGCGCGGCGCGGCTGCCGTCTTCGAGCCGGGCGGTCCCCTCGCGTTTCGTCACCTCGGTTTCCGCCAGCGCGAGCGACTCGGCCACGCAGACATCCGCGAGGTCGGAAAGCTGCCGCGATACCGAGTCGGAGTCGAGCGCGCCCGCGACGTCGTGGAGCCCGATCCGGAGCACTTCTTCGTTGCGGAACCGCCGCAGCTCGGTGAGCTGCTCCTCGACGTCGCGACCGTCCAGCCTCGCTACGATATCCGTCCGCATCTCCTCCCGTGTCCGGACGAGAGGGGCCGAGCCGCGATGGACGAGCTGATCGACGAGCTCCGGATGACGTAGCAGCGACCGGGTGAGGAAGTCGCTCGATCCGAAGAGCGAGATGAGCAGCCGGGCGGTCCTCGGCGAGGAGACGAGCAGCGATGCGATGGGAGCCGGATCCGTGAGCTGCCCGAACAGCTCCGCGAGGTGTCGCAACGCCTGGTCCGGATCTGGTGCCGCCGCGACTTCGTGGAGCAGGACCGGGGCGGCGCGCTGTTCGGCAGCGCCGGCGCCCGCCCAGAACGGTGTGCCGCGGCGCCTCGCGAGGCGCGAAAGCTCGGCGGCGGACCGGTCTGGATTCGCGAATCCGAGAGCAGTGAGCGCCGCGGTCCTCTCCTCGTCCGAGGCGGAAGGATCGACCGCCGCTTCCGCGTTCGGGTCCGCGACCGGGGCCGCCCCGCCCGCGACGCGGAGCAGGTCGCCGAAGCGCGATTCGATGTTTCCCCGATGCTCGCGCAGGTCGCGCTCCATCCGCGAGAGCGCCTCCTCGCGAGGCGGAGGGTATCCGGCCCGGCGGGCAAGGCGGGCGCGCTCGCGCGGATCCTCGGGCAACGCGTGCGTCTGCCGCTCCGCGACCATCTGCACGCGGTGCTCGAGGCGGCGCAAGAACAGATAGCCGTCGGCGAGGTCGTCCCGGTCGCGGCTGGAGACGAGGCCCGCGAAGAGCAGCCGGTCGAGCGCGCGGAGCGTTCCGCGCTCGCGCAGGTTGACGTCCTTGCCGCCGTGCAAGAGTTGCAGCGCCTGGACGAAGAACTCGACCTCCCGGATGCCGCCCGGACCGAGCTTGAGGTCGAGCCCGCCGCGGCGCCCGGCTTCCCGCTCCGCTCGGGCTTTGAGGGCCCGCATCTCCTCGACCGCACCGAGGTCGAGGTACTTGCGCCAGACGAACGGCGAGAGCCTGCGGAGCGCCTCTTCGCCGACCGCCAGGTCGCCGGCGATGGGGCGTGCCTTGAGGAGCGCGAACCGCTCCCAGGCCGCTCCTTGCGACTCGTAATACAGCTCGAGCGCCCGCGCGGCGTTCACGATGGGGCCGCTGCGGCCTTCCGGGCGCAGGTCGAGATCGACGCGGAAGACGAATCCGCCTTGCGCGGTCGCGTTCTGGGCGCCGACCGCGCGGGTCACCTCCTCGGCGAGGCGAGCGTAGAAGGCGAAGTGATCGATCGCCTGGGGCCCTTCCGTGCGCCCGTCGGTGTCGTAGAGGTAGAGAACGTCGACGTCGCTCGAGAAGTTGAGCTCGTCGGCGCCGAGTTTTCCCATTCCCAAGACGCAGAACCCGCTCGGGCCGGTCGCCGTCCTGCCGGCGGGCGGGCCATGCTCGCCGCAGAGCCTCGCATAGTGGAATGCGACCGCCGATTCGAAAGAGGCCGCCGCGAAGCGCGAAAGCTCCGCCATGGACTCGACGAGCGTCGCGCGGCCGGACAGGTCGCGGAGGGCGATGCGCAGGACGTCCACGATCTTGCGGCGCCGCAAGGTCCGGGCAAGCTCCGCGGACGAGCGCGCGGTCGCGACGCGCCTGCCGTAGGGCGCGGGGAATCGTTTGCTGGCGAGGAGATCGACGAGCCGCGGCCGGGCCGCGAGATGGGCAGCGAGAAACCGCGAAGCAGCGCAGACCGTCACGAGCGGAGCGAGCGACGCACGTGGGGCGGGCCTGCGCAGGCGCTCGTAGTGCGCCGCAAGCGCGCGCGCGGCTCCGGTCAGCGCGCCGTCGGGATCGGCGCTCGCCGCGCAGAGCGCCACCAACTCTTCGCTCGCCGCCGCATCGAGACCCGCTTCGCGAAGCCGCTGCGCCGTCCGTCCCGCACGGTCGGGCTCCTCCCAAGTCGCCGGGGAAGCAAGCGCCTGCGGCTGTTCGGCCATGCTGCAGTGTAGAACGTCCGTGCCGCCGCGGCGTGCGGGCGTGCATTGCCCTGCATGTGTCGCATCGCTAACCTGTGATCATGCTGTCGAGCAGAGGGCGTACGGCCCTCGCCCCCGAGACTTTCCGGCCACGAGCGATCTTGCGGACCGCCGTGGTCGCCGCCGACACGCTCTGGATCGCGGTGTTCGTGGCCCTCTGCAGCCTGCACGGGGCGACCGTGCGAGCGTACTGGTCGGCCGCTTTCTTCATCGCTCTGTTCACGGCCTGCGCCGTCGTCTACGGTCGCCTGGCCTTCATCGTCGCCGACGGCGGGCTGATCGTCCGCACCGTGTACGCAGTACGCCAGATCGAGTTCGCGGACATCCTGCGCGTCGACGTGGTGCCCGGGCCGTTCGGCACGAGCTACGCGGTCCGCACCCGGGCTGGATCCGTGCAGTTCTCCAGCCTCTTCGGCGGTCACGAGAGGCTCTGCTCGCTCATCGTCCGGCGCGCCGGGCTCGTGTAGAACGAGCGCGTGCGCCTCATTGCAGTGGTGCTAGCCCTCTGCGGCGGCTGCGCCCGCTCTGGCTCGCACGGTCCGTATGTCGTGCATCGCGCGCGAGGGCCAATCGCGGTCGACGGAGTGCTTCTCGAGCCATCGTGGGATCGAGCGGAGCGGACAGGCCGGTTCGTTCGCTCGATCGACGGGAAGCCGGCGGCAGCTGCGACGGACGCACGCCTCCTCTGGGACGACGACGCGCTCTACGCCGCGTTCCAATGCGAGGACAAGGACGTCACCACGCCGTTCACGAAGAACGACGAGTCGCTGTACACATCGAACGTGGTCGAGATGTTCCTCAACCCGAGCGGCGATCTCGCGCGCTATGTCGAAATCGAGGTGGCGCCGTCCAATGCGCTCTTCGACGCGAGCTTCACGGGACGGCGCGCGGGAATGGACCTCGGCTGGTCGTCGAGGGCGCTGCACGCGGTCCACGTGGACGGGACGCTCAACGATTCGCGCGATGTCGATAAGGGATGGACGGTCGAGCTTGCCATCCCGTTCGCCGCGCTTCCGGGGACGCCGCATCCGCGCCGCGGAGACGAGTGGCGGTTCAACCTGTACCGCCTCCGGCAGCCGCCCGGGGAAGGGCAGGCATTGAGCCCCCCGATGGTGGGCGACTTCCACGCGCTCGACAAATTCGCGACGCTACGCTTCGAGGATTGAACGTCAGAGCGGGCTCACGGTCAGCGTGCGCCCGTCGCTCACGGCGCGGAGCGCTCCGGCATCCGTGCGGTACGTGCGTGCTCCCATCGCGCGGGCGCGGGCAGCCACGTCCGGCGAAGGAAAGCCGAACGGATTGTGGGCGCCGACAGAATAGACGACGTGCGCGGGACGGACCCGCGAGAGGAATGCCTCGGTGCTGCTGGTAGCGCTTCCGTGGTGTCCGGCCTTGAGAAGGTCCGCGCGCAGGCTCCTGCCGGACTGCGCGAGCTCCGCTTCGGCGAGCGCCTCGATGTCGCCGGCAAGGAGGATCGCGGTCGACCCGTAGACGATCTTCAAGACCATCGAGTTGTCGTTGGCGCTGCGATCGGCGCGGAATCCCGAATGCAAGACCTCGATTCCGACGCCCTCTCGCATTTCGAACCTTCCCGTTTCCGGAATCGCGAGCCTCACCCCGTGCAGCGCTGCGCGGGCGCGAAGCGCGTCGCCGATTCCCCCTGGCCCAGGTTCGCCCGTGGTCCACAGTTCGCCGGCGGGAACGCGGTCGAGAACGGCGAACAATCCGCCCGCGTGATCCGGATGAGGGTGGGTCAGCACCACGGCGTCGAGGCGACGGATGCCCAGCTCGGCGAGCGCGGAGAGGACGATGCGGCCTTTGGGATCGGCATCGCGCAGCCCGTGCAGATCGCCGCCGCCGTCGACGAGGATCGCGCCCCCGGCCGGAAGTTGCACGATCGCGGCGTCGCCCTGGCCCACGGCGAGGAAGGTGACGCGCAACTCGCCTCGGTGCGCTTCGAGTGCGGTGGTGGTGGTGGAAACGAGCGCGCACGCGGCGAAGGCGAGCGCCCCGCGGGCAACGCGCACCCTGCGCCGCGGCAAGGACGAGAGCCGCGATGGGTAGCCCGCCAGCAGGAATCCTGCCGCGCACCAGAGCACCGCGACGACGATCCCCGGAGCGGGAACCGACGCTACCGCCACTGGAATCGAGGCGAACGCGCGCGCGGCGAACAGCGTCAGGCCGGCCAGATGGTCCGCTGCCCACAACAGCGGAAGCGCCGCCGCAGGGGCAACCGCGTCGAGGGGCGCCGCCACCGAGGCGATGGGGATCGCGAGGAGCCCTGGGAACAGGCCGACGGCATTCGCCGCCACCGACACGAGCGAGATGCGGTGGAAGGCGGACGCCAGAAGCGGCGCCGTGCAGAGCGCGGCCGCGGCGCTCGCGCACGCGATTCCGATCACCTCCTCGACGGCCCTTCCCAGGACGCCCGGATGCCGCCCGAGAGGGATCAGGTCTCGCAACCGGCGCGTAAGGAGAAGCATCCCGGCGATGCCCCCCAGGGACAGTTGCAGCGCGAGATCATGGGTAGCCGCCGGATCGATCGCTGCGCAGGCGGAAGCCGCGAGGAGGAGGACGCCGAGCGCGTCGGCGCGCCTTCCGGCTGCGACCGCGCCGAGAGCGATGCCAGCAGCGATGCCGGCCCGGATCGCGGGCCACGGCGCTCCGAGCAGCGCGATCTCCGCGGCGAGGACGGGCAGGGCGCACAGCGACCCGACCGCGGCCGCGCGCAACCGCGCCCCCCAAGGCGAACGAAGCCAGACGCGCCGCACGAGGCCGCGTACCAGGAACGCCACCGCGGCGAGATGCAGGCCGGCGCTCGCGAGCAGATGGACGAGTCCGCTCGCGGCGAGATCGTCTTCCACGTCCGCGGGAATCAGCGATCGATCGCCGACGCCGAGCGCGGCGACGAGGCCTGCGCGAGCCGGCGTGGTGCAGACGTCCTCACACTTCCGGGCGAACCGCGACCGCAGGCGGGCCACGGCGCGGGACCAGGGCGGACCGCGCGCGAGAACGGTGGGCGGCAAATCCGCCGAGCCGACATAGGCGATGCCTTTCAGCGCCAGATCGTGCTGTGCGTCGCGCTGCCCGGGATTGAGAGCCCGCTCGGGCTCGCGGAGGCGCGCGTAGAGGAGCAATCGGGCGCCGCGCTCCGCCTCCGTCGCGGGGACGCGGAGAAGCGCGCGCAATCGCGTCATCTCGAGGGCGTCTCCGGGCCGCGGCTCGATCCGATCCACGTCCAGTGTGAGCGACATCCCGCCCTGGACAGGCTCCCACCGCGCGACGACTCCTTCGAGGCGGATCGGCTCGCGCCCGCCCCGGTCGAGGGTAGGATCGGCAAGCGCCGCGTCGACGGCGGGATCGTGCGAGGCGCGCTCCGCACATCCTCCGCGCAGCACGCCGGCGGCGGCACACAGGAGCGCTACCGTCCCGAGACGCGACAGCGGCCATGCCCCGCACGCGAGGGCGGCGAGCGCGCAGCCGACGCAGAGCGCCAAGGCCGGATCGAAATCGATTCCGAGAAACGTTCCCGCGACGAACGCCGCGAGGGCCGCGCGTAGCGGCCACGCCGCCGAACCCACCCCGCCCCCTCCCACACACACCTACAAGTACTTGAAAATTGCGGCGAGCAGCCGACCCTACACCTCGTCATGCCGGACCGTCAAGCAACTCCTTGACGCGGCGAGACAGTCGTGATAAAACGCGTGCCTATGCAGACTTTCAAGGTCGGCGACAAGGCCGTCTACCCGGGGCAGGGTGTCGGCGAAGTAATGGGCATCGAGCACAAGGACATCGCCGGCCAGCGCCAGTCTTTCTACGTACTGAAGATCATGGAAAACGGGATGAAGATCCTCATCCCCATCAACAAGGTCGGCTCGGTCGGCCTGCGCTCGCTCATCGACGAGAAGGCCGTCATCAAGGTCTACGGGATCCTGAAGCAGAAGGACATCTCCGTCGATTCGGCTACCTGGAACCGCCGCTATCGCGAGTACATGGAGAAGATCAAGACGGGCTCCGTGTTCGAGATCGCCGAGGTCCTCCGCGACCTGTACCTGCTCAAGTTCGACAAGGACCTCTCGTTCGGCGAGCGGAAGATGCTCGACACCGCCCGCAACCTCCTCATCAAGGAGCTCTCGCTCGCGAAGGGCGTGAACGAGGACGACATCGAGACGGACCTGAAGCAGATCTTCAACTGTTAGTCCTTCCCTGACATCTTCTGCGGGCGCGGGCGCTGTACGGTGCTCGCGCCCGTTGCTTTTTCCGGCTGCAGTCGGGGAATCGCGAATGCCGCTTCGCCTCACCAGCACGCTGAGCGATCGGAAAGAGGAATTCGTCCCGGTGACGCCCGGCAGGGTCGGCGTCTACGTGTGCGGCATCACCGTCTACGATCTTCCGCACATCGGGCACGCCCGGTTCCTCGTCGCCTTCGACACCGCCGTGCGCTTCCTGCGCTGGTGCAGATTCCAGGTCACCTACGTCCGCAACTGGACCGACGTCGACGACAAGATCATCCGGCGGGCGGCCGAGCGGGGGGAAGACCCGCAGCAGTTCGCGGCGCGCTTCATCGACGAGTGCCGGAAGGACATGCAGGCGCTCAACATCCTGCCTGCCGACGTCGAGCCGAAGGCCACCGAGCACATCCCGGAGATGATCGAGATCATCGGAAAGCTCGTCGACCGGGGGCACGCGTACGCCTCGCAGGGCGACGTCTACTTCTCGGTCCGCAGCTTTCCGAAGTACGGAAAGCTGTCGAAGCGGAACCTCGACGATCTGCAGAGCGGGGCGCGGGTCGAGCCCGGTGAGCAGAAGCGCGATCCCCTCGACTTCGCCCTGTGGAAGGCGGCGAAGCCCGGCGAGCCGGCGTGGGAGAGCCCCTGGG
>JBJMQD010000192.1:0-5127 GCA_045802855.1 Myxococcales bacterium
CAGGGACCGATCACCTCCGCCAGGTTGAGCACGATCGGGGCGAGACCTTCCCGGGTGGCCTCGAGGACGATCCGCTCGGCCGCCGCCTTGGTGCGGGCGTAGGCGCTCCTCGCTCGAAAGCCCTGGAGCGGGCTGTACTCGTTCGAGGGACATCCCCTGTGCCGCGCCCCGATCGTCGCCGTGGTGCTCGTATAGACGAAGCGGGCGGCCTCGCAGCGGAGCGCCGCGCGCACCACGGCCCGCGTTCCTTCGACGTTGGTGGCGACGAGGCCCGAAAGATCCCGCCGGTCGCAGCTGGTGGCGCCCGCGCAGTGCACCACTCCCTCGACGCCCCAGAACGCCCTGTCGAGGCCTCGCTCGTCGTCCAAGTCGGTGCGCAGGATTCGCGCTCCGAGCCGCGCGAGGTACCGCACGTCCGAGGAAGGACGCACGACCGCGCGTACGGCGTGGCCTGCGTCGAGCAGGCCCTGGACCACGTTCAGCCCGACGAACCCGTTCGCTCCGGTAACCGCGACCAGCATTTTCACCTCCTTCGAGCGCGCCACACCGGCGCTCGTCTTGTCAGTGGTCCCGCTGCGCCGCGCAGAGCACGTCGAGGAACGTCGTCGGCCGATGCCGCGCGAGAGCGAGCAGGCAACGCGCGAGGAAGCCGGGCCCCCACAAATGGACGATGGTGAAGGCGTGCCGGAAAACGTCGCGAGAGGTGATTACGCCTTGCATGACGACCTCCATTCCGGAGCTGTTTCCGCGCTGCACAGAGGGAGGCGCGCGCGGCGATTTGTGACCGCAAAAGTGCCGCGTCACATTTGCCGGCGGCATCCTCCACCTGACGTCATGAGCGAAACGCCCGATGGATACATCCGTTCAGGCCCGCGAGCGGCAGCGCGGATCGAGGTACACTTCCGCGCAGGGACGTGCCGCGACGGAGGGAGAATGACGCCTCTCGAGCGCAAGAACGTCGAGGAGACCATCCGGCGTCATTTCGACGAGGATCGGATCGACCTCGCCGCCGACGTCGCCATCCGCCAGTACCAGCCCGAGCTCCTCAGCTGGCTGAACGGCGTCCTCTGCGACGAGGTGGCCGCCCGCGAAGTGTTTTCCGTGTTGTGCGAGGACATCTGGAAGGGACTTCCCGCCTTCCGCTGGGAATCGTCGTTTCGCACCTGGGTCTACCAGCTCGCCCACAACGCGGCCGCCCGGCGCTTCCGCTCGCCGCCGCGAGAGCAGCCGATGGGCGACGATTCCGTGAACCATCCCCCGCAGGACGTCCGCTCCCGCACCAAGCCCTGGCTGCGCACCGACGTGAAGTCGGAGTTCGCCCGGCTGCGCGAGACGCTCGATGCCGAGGACCGGATGCTGCTCATCCTCCGCGTCGATCGGCAGATGGCCTGGCAGGATGTGGCCCGGATCATGTCCGGACCGGAGGACGCTTCCCTCACCACGGCGGCGCTGCAGAAGAAGGCGTCCGCGCTGCGCCAGAGGTTCCAGCGCGTCAAGGGTCGGCTGCGCTATCTCGCGGAGCAGCGCGGGCTTCTTCCCGACGTCGACAAGAATTGACGAAACATGGGAATCGTCTGGGTGCCGGTCGAGCCGCGCAATGGCTCGTGCGAAGTTGCGTTCACCGAGCGAAACGCCGAGACTCACCGCGTGGGAGAGCTGCTCAGGGGGCGCTCTCTACTCCGCTTGCCTGAGGGGCTTCCCATGACGGAAGCACGCGCGAGAGAACGAACGGCGGGGGCGGAAGAGACCCCGCCGCAGGCGCATTCGGGCTCGCGTTCCGATTTCGAGGATTCGTTCCTGCAGAAGGTCGCGTCGAGCCAGATATCGATCGACCAGCCCGGCCTCGAGCCCGGCGATCGGCTGGGCGGCGAGAACGGCGGGCGTTTCGAGATCAAGCGCAGCCTCGGGGCGGGCTCGATGGGGCTCGTGTTCTGCGCCTGGGATTCGCTCCTCGAGCGCACCACCGCCATCAAGCTCATCCTCCACCGCGGCCGGCGCAGCCGCGAGGAGTTGGTCTCGCTGTTCCATCGCGAGGCCCGCTCGGCGGCGAAGCTCGATCACGAGAACCTCATCCGCGTCTTCGATCTCGGCACCTGGAACGACGTGCCCTTCCTGGTGATGGAGTACCTCGAAGGCGAGTCGCTCCACGCATTGATCCGGCGCGGGCGGCTTCCGCCGGAGCGCGCGACGGACATCCTCGCGCAGGTTTGCGAAGGCCTCGCCCACGCGCACCAGCAGGGGATCGTCCACCGCGACCTGAAGCCGAGCAACGTCTTCGTCCTCGCCGACGGCCGCGTGAAGATCCTCGACTTCGGCCTTGCCCGCCCGGCTAGCGCGAGCGGGGATCCGGACGCGTTCTCCATCTCCGGAACTCCGCCCTACATGGCGCCCGAGCAATGGCTCGGCAAGATCCAGGACGCGCGCACCGACCTCTGGGCGGCGGGGGTGATGTTCTTCGAATTGCTCACCGGCCGTCGGCCGTTTCCCGAGACGGACACCGCGATGTTGAGCGCGCGGGTGACGTCGCCGGAGCCGGCGCCTTCGCCGCGCGCGCAGTGCCCGGACGTCTCCGTCGCGGCGGAGCGGATCGTCGCGCGGGCGCTGCAGAAGGATCCCGCGCAGCGCTTCCAGACGGCGGCCGAGTTCCGCGCCGCGCTCGTTCCGCTTCCCCACAGCCGTGCTCTCCCGGCGCCGGCGAAAGGGTTCCGCGCGGCGTTGCAACCGAAGCGCGCCCTCGCGGCCGCGCTTGCACTCGCCATCGCGGCCGCCTTTGCGACCCTCGCGCTCTGGCACAAGCGCGCCTCTCCGCTCGTCGCGGCGGACAGGCCGATCGCCATCCTCCCGTTTCGCAATCTCGGCGGCGGGACGGTACAGGAGGCGTTCTCGGCGGGCCTGAGCGAGACCCTGACAAACAAGCTCCGCCAGCTCGAACGGTTCCAGGGCACGCTTCGCGTCGTCTCCGCGGGCGAGGTGCTGAAGGAGAAGGTGTCGAGCGCCCGCGAGGCCCGCGCTGCGTTCGGTGCCGCCCTGGTGCTCGCGGGCAGCGTGCAATGGACAGGCGATCGGATCCAGGTCGCGGTCGATCTGGTCGACACGAAGGACCAGCTCGTGATCGGCGCTCGCGACATCGAGCTGACCAAGGAGGCGCTGCTCGAGCTGCAGACGCTCCTCGTGCAGAAGTCCGCCGAGATGCTCGAGGTCGAGCTGCGCCCCGAGGCGAAGCAGGCGCTCTCGAAGGGCGCGACGCCCGTGGCGGCCGCGTACGAGTTCTACTTGAAGGGTCGCGGCTACCTGCTCCGCTACGATCGCCAGGAGAATCTGGAAGAAGCACTGCGCATGTTCGACGAGGCGATCGCCGTCGACCCGGCCTATTCGCTCGCGCACGCGGGGCGGGCCGAGGTGTTCCTGCGCCGCTTCCAGCTCACGAAGGACCCCAAGCTGCTTTTGGAGGCGACGAGGAGCGCCTCGCGCGGCGTCGAGCTCGACGGGAACCTTGCGCCGGTGCAACTCACTTCCGGCCTCGTCCACTCCGCTCGCGGCGAGCACACGCAGGCGATCGCGTCGTTCGAGCGGGCTCTCGCCCTCGATGATGGCAACGCGGACGCGCTCCGCGAGCTCGGGAATGCCTACGATGCCGCTGGCCGCACCGCCGACGCCGAGGCTACGTTCCGCCGGGCCATCGCGCGGCGCCCGGGCTCCTGGGCCGCGTACAAGGATCTGGGTGTCTTCCTCAACCGCCACGGGCGACTCGCCGACGCGGTCCCGGCATTCGAAAAAGTCGTCGCGCTGACCCCCGACAACTATTCCGGGTACAGCAACCTGGGCGGCATCTACCTGAGGGTCGGCCGCACGGACGACGCCCGGCGCGCGCTGCGCAGATCGCTGTCGCTCCGCCCCACCGCGTTTGCGTATTCGAATCTCGGGACCCTCGAATACATGGACGGCCGTTATCGCGAGGCGGGCGATCTCTACGCGAAGGCGGCGGAGATGAGCCCCACGGACGACCGCCTCTGGGGGGCGCTCGGCGATTCGTACCGTTTCTCCGGACGCGGCGAGGAATCGCAGGGTCCGTACCGCAAGGCTTTGCAATTGACGGATCAACTCGTCGCCGTCGACGGCGGCAACGCGCAGATCCGATCACGGCGCGCTCTGTACTCGGCGTACCTCGGAGACGACGCAACGGCTCGAACGGAGATCGAGCGGGCGCTGCGCACGGCGCCGAAGGATGGCTTGGTGCTGTTCCGCGCCGCGCTGGTGCACGTGGTCGCGGGACGCCAAGGCGATGCCGTGCAGGCGCTGCGCGGCGCCCTCGAGGCCGGCCACTCCGTGGCGGAGATCCTGAACGCGCCTCCCTTGCGGATCGTGCGGCAGGATCCACGGATCGCGAAGCTCATCGAGGAGCGGGCGAAGGCGGCGCGGGGCGGATGAAAGACGAGGAAACGATGGAACGAAAGATCGAGATCGACGTCACTCCCGAAGGCGACCTCGTCTACCGGCCGGCCGTGCTGCACGCCCAGCGCGGGGCGACCATCATCTTCACCGCCGGCGGACGGGCGTTCACCGCCATGTTCTACGACAAGACGCCGTTCGAAAAGGTGGTGATCGAGTCGAAGGGGGGCGACAAGTCGCTCGCTACGGCGGCCCGGGTGGTCGGGCCGCCCGGGGTGTATTCCTTCGCCGTCGGACTGCTACACGACGGCCGGATCTTGCTCGATCCGAAGTGTCCCGAGATCATCATTCAGTAACGTTACTGGATGATGATCTCCGGGCATTGAGTGATCGCGATCTCCGTGCCGTCCGCGGTCTTGCCGCGAATCGCGTACTTGTACATGCCGGAGGCGGCGGTCGCGACGTGGCCTTCGCAGCCTCCGCCGCCGTCGCTGTCCAGGCACTTCGCCGCGAGCGGCGACTCCTGGAGGAACTCGAGGCTGAACTTCCCGCCTCCTTCGAGATCCCAGCGGAACTTGTCGTCCTTGCGAGCGTGCACCTGCGTCGGATCGACGGTGATGTCAGGCGTGTATCCCGGTGCGGTCGGCTTCCTGATGCGGATGCGGATGGGAATGGTGGCCATGGTTTCCTCCATCGAACGACCGAAAGCGGGCTCGGTCGGATGCCCAAGGCGACGTC
>JBJMQD010000197.1:0-7667 GCA_045802855.1 Myxococcales bacterium
GGCAGCGACACCCGCAGAGACGCGCTGCTTGAATCGGGCGGGCTTGGATGGAGAAACGGAGATGGTCGATTCCACGGGAAGAAATCTACCGGCGCGCCCCGGTGTCCGCGCAATGCGCGGTTGTGCGCCGCCGCCTTACCCCCCGAGGAACAGGCGTCCAACCTCGGGATCCGCGAGCAGCTCCCTCCCCGTCGCCGCCCTTGCCACGTTTCCTGCCACAAGGACGTACCCCACGTCGGCGAACTCGAGACCCTTCTTCGCGTTCTGCTCGACCATGACGATCGACTTCCCCTGCTCACGTTGCAAATCGGTAAGGATCTCGAACACCATGTCGATATAGCGCGGCTCGAGCCCGATGGAAGGCTCGTCGACGAGCAATACCTTCGGATCCATCACCAGAGCACGCGAGATCTCCAGCAGCCGGCGCTCTCCGCCCGAGAGCACCCGCGCCGGCTGCTTGCGCCGGTCGGCGAGCCGCTTGTACCTCGCGAACACCCGCTCCGCGGCCTCCTTCGCCTGCTGCGGGCGCTCCATCAGATAGCCGCCCATCCACAGGTTCTCCTCCACCGTCATGTCGGGAAAGACGGAGTTGTCCTGAAGGACGTAGGCGACTCCGGAGCGCCGCAGCTTTTGATTCGGCGATAATTTCGTGACGTCCACGTCCCCCACCCGCACCGACCCTTCGAAGACGCGGGTGAACCCGTAGATCGAATGGAGCACCGTCGACTTGCCTGCTCCATTCGGACCGATGAGGCAGACCGATCGCCCGGCGGCGACCATCAGATCGATGCCGTGCAGGATCTCCATCCTGCCGTAACCGGCGCGCAGGTTCTCGACGGTGAGGATCGGCTCGCCTCCCGCGAGCAGCCGGAGCTGTTCGCGAGAGGGGCCGGAGTCGAGGAGCGCCGCCTGCATCAGTGCGCGCCCAGGTACGCCTCGATCACGCGGCTGTCGTTCTTCACCGCCGCGGGCTCGCCCTCCGCGAGCAGCTCTCCGTGGGCGAGGCAGTAGATGTACTCGGCGAGCCCCATGATGACGCGCATGTTGTGCTCGATGACGAGCAGCGTGATGCCCAGCTCCGCGTTGATCCGCCGCAGCCGATCGATGAGGTCGTTGATCAGCGTCGGATTGATGCCGGCGGTGGGCTCGTCGAGGAGCAGCATGCGCGGCTCGCTCATCAGCGCCATCGCCAATTCCAGGAGCTTCTGCTGGCCGAAGGAGAGATCTCCCGCACGCAGGTGCCGCTTGGAATGGAGCCCGACGAATTTCAAAAGCTCCTCCGCCTTGCGCTCCTCCGCAGGCGACGGCCGCGAAAGCATCGACCGCCATCCCATCGCCGCGGGAGGAACGCTGATGAGGAGGTTCTGCACGCAGGTCATCTTCCCGTAGATGCGCGTCGACTGGAACGTGCGAAGCAGCCCCCGGCGCGCGATGTGCGGCACGCGCAGCCTCGAGATCTCCTCGCCGCGGAACTTGATCGATCCCGAATCGATCGGGTGCGACCCGACGATGCAGCTGAAGAGCGTCGTCTTCCCGGACCCGTTGGGACCGATGAGCCCGTAGATCTTTCCTTCCGGCACTGCCAGCGTCACCTCGCGATTCGCGACGACGCCCCCGAACGTCTTGCGAACCCGCTGCACTTCCAGGATGGGCAGGATCGACGTCGTCACCCGCTCGCCTCCACCGGCGCAGGCTCTTCCACGCGGTGCCCGAACTTCGCCGGCCACCTCTCCCGCGCCCATCCCAGGATCCCGACCGGAAAGAAGACGACGATGACGACGATGAGGAATCCGAGGGCCACCTGTTGCCAATCGAGGAGGTAGGTCCAGAACAGCTCTTTCGTGACGTGGAAGATGACCGCGCCGAGGACCGGGCCCCAGAGCGTCCCCTTCCCGCCCAGGATGGCCATCAGGACCATCCAGACTCCGTACGTCGATCCTGCGAACGCCGTCTCGCGCGGATCGATGAATCCGCTGATGTTGCCGACGATCGCTCCTCCGATGCCGAGGAAGAACGCGGACACGCACCAGGCCGCGGTCTTGTAGCGGGTGGTGCGCAGGCCCATCGCTTCCGCCTTGTCCTCGTCGTCGCGGATGGCGTTGATGGCGAGCCCGAACCGCCCTCCGTACAGCCAGCGCAAGGTGAAGAACGTCGCGGCGGCGAGCGCGAAACAGAAGTAGTAGAAGAACGTCTCCCGGCCGCCGAGCGCTCCCGGATACTGCGGCGGAACCAACCCGCCGCCGCCGCCGACGTAGTCCCATCCGGCGGCGAGCTCCCCGGCGAGGATTCCTAGCCCGAGCGTGCCGATGGCGAAGTAGTGACCGCGCAGGCCGAGGATTCCCGATCCGAGGACCGCCGCAGCCGCGACCGCGACGATGGCGCCTGCCGCGATGCCGAGCACGAGCGTGACCGGATAGGCGAGGTGCACGTCGCGCTGCACGACCGCGCAGGCATACATGCCGAGACCGAAGAAGAAGACGTTGCCGAACGAGTTGTAGCCCATCTGCCCGCCCAGCAGATCCCAGGTGAGCGAGAACACGACCATGATCACGAGATACGACATCTGCGTTTGCCACGCCGGAAGAAGGGCGGGAAACGCGAGGAAGAGGCCGACACCGGCCGCGAGGAGCACCAGGCGCTTCATGCGAGGTATCTGCGCTGCCGCGAGAGCCAGGCGTTGCGGGAGACGAGGATGACGACGAGGAGCCCGTAGATGAAGGCGATCTGGTACTCGGCTCCGAAGAGGAACGCGGCCACGTTCTCGGCCGCGCCCAGACCTATCGCCGTCGCGAGGACCGCCGAGACGTTCCCGAGCCCGGCGACGATCACGATCATGAAAGAGCGGATCGTGTACGGGAGCCCGATGTAGGGATCGACGAGATACGTCATCGCGACCATCGCGCCGGAGGCGCCGCAGATGGCCGCGTTGAGCCCGAAGGTCCAGGCGTAGACGCGGTCGGTGTCGATGCCCATCACCCGCGCGGCGCGCGCGTTCTGCGCCGTCGCCCGGATCGCCTGGCCCATGCGGGAGCTGCGCAAGAACCAGACGAGGACCGCGCCCGTCGCGAGCGCGGTCCCGAACGCGATTACCTTGATCCACGTCACCGTCACCGCGCCGGAGAACAGCGAGATGGTGCCGAATCCGGCCTGCGGCGTCCTCACGTCGGGCGAGAACGCCACCTTCGCGAGCTGCTGCATGAGGATGCTGAGCCCGAAGGTGGCGAGGATGGAGATGAAGAGGTCCTTGTCGACGATCCGGAAGATCACCAGCCGGTAGAGCGCCCAGCCGAGCACGAACAGCAGCACCGCCGCGAGCGGGACGCCAAAGAGCGGATGGATGCCGCCCTTGTACAGGAAGAAGGCGACGTATCCGCCGAGCATGACGAACTCGCCCTGCGCCACGTTGATGATGTTCATGACGCCCCAGACGAGCGTCATGCCGTAGGCAGCGAGCGCGAAGATCGCGCCGATCAGGATTCCGTCGAGGAGGATCTGGACGGTGAGGACCGGCGCGTCGAAGAGGAGTCGAAGGTTTTCCACCTATTTGCTGGCGACCTTTCGCGGATAAACGATTTTGGATTCCGCCCACTTGGTCGGGAAGACGACTTTGTAGTCGCCGTGCTGCACCTGGTACAGCACCATCGGCTTGGCGGTGTTCTTTCCCGTCTCGTCGAACTTGATGGGGCCGTAGAAGGTCATGATGTCGGTCTTGGAGATCGCGTCTCGTACCTTCTGCGGATCCATCGACCCGGCCCGCTGGAACGCGTCCGCGAAGACCAGCACGGAGGCGGTCGACTCCGCCGCCTGGTACGGGGCCGGGTACTTGAACTCCTTCTCGAAGAGCTTCGCGTATTCGTCTGCGCTGCCGAACCACTTGTCCTTGTAGGCGAGGCTCCGATCCCATTGCGAGGCGCAGAGCACTCCCTCGGCCTGCGCCCCCATCGTCTCGGCGATCTTCGCGGAATCGCAGTGGGTGGTGGCGACGATGGGCACCTCCACCTTCATCTCCGAGGTCTGCCGCACGAGCAGCGTCGCGCCCTTCTCGTGTCCGGAGACGAGGAGCAGATCGGGCTTCACCGCCTTCACCTTCGTCAGCGTCGCCGCCATGTCGTTGATCTCGGGAGGCAGCTTGTCGTCGACGACGATCTTCATCCCGTGCTTCTTGGCGGCCTCGATGATGCCGGCGCGGACGTCGAGGCTGAAGGGATCGTTCTCGAAGGCCATCGCGATCTTCATCGTCTTCGGATCGCGCCCCTGCTGTTGCGCTACCTCGGCGGCGACGTTCACCGCGTCGCGCAAGTAGTAATCGGAAGTGGAGAGCACCGCGAAGAGGTACTTGTATCCTTCGGTGAAGAGCTCGCGCGCCGCGCCGTTTCCTTCCACATGGGGGACCTTGTACTTCTCGGTGATGGGCGCGATGGCCTTCGTCAACCCGGAGCTGTACGCGCCGAGAAGGAACTTCACGCCGTCTTGACTGATGAGCCGCTCGGCGAGCTGCGCGCCGCGCGCGGGCGTCGACTCGTCGTCGTAGTAGACGACCTTCAGCTTGTACGTCTTGCCGCCCATCTTCACGCCGCCCATCTCGTTCAGGCGCTTGATGGCGAGATCGTAACCGTCCTTGGTGTTCTTGCCGTTCACCGAGTACTTGCCGGTCAGCGAGACAGCCGCCCCGAGGACGATGGTGTCACCCTCGGTCTGCGCGATGCCCACTCCCGCCGCGGCCAGAAGGAAGAGAGCCGCACAGGCGACCGCCGTCGTTGTCTTGCCGCGTGCCGTCGACATGGAGTTCCTCCGTTCCAGAGTAGTTCCGCCTAACGTCTTATGCGACGGATACGGTACTTTTCAACTTCCCTTCGCCGCCGGAACGATCCGCTGTAGCACGGACTCGTCGCCGTTTGCGAACGCTACCTCCGCCTGGAGCCGCTCGAAATTGCGACCGATGGTCGCGAGGGCCAGCGTCTTCCCCGCCTTCCGGTAGGCGATGGCGCAGTCGTTCTGCTCGATGGAACCGGCGACGTCGATGCGATCGAACGAAGTCGCATGGCCGAGATAGCTGATCGCCACGTCGTAGTGGTTGCTCCAGAAGAACGGTACGGCGGTGAACGGTTCGTCCTGCCCGAGCAGGTTGCGCGCGACGCACTGCCCCATCCGCTCCGCCACCACCCAATGCTCGACCCGGATCGGTTCGCCCGTGCGCGGATCGGGGAACCGCACGTTGTCGCCGGCCGCCCAGATCCCCGCGGCGCTCGTGCGCAGGTTGCGGTCGACGACGATCCCCTTGTCGACGCGAAGACCTCCCGACTCGGCCAGGGCAAGCTCGGGCCGGACTCCGACGCCCATCACCACCAGCTCGGCGGGAAGCGTGCTGCCGTCGGAGATGCGCACCGTTCCGGCGTCGATCGACTGCGGGGTGCGGCCGAGGTGGAAGACGACGCCATGGCTCTCGTGCACCCGGCGGACGTACTGGCCGACGTCGCGCCCGAGGACCTTCTCCATGGGAACCTCCTCGGGAGCGACGACGTGGACGTCGAGCCCGCGGGTCCGCAAGGAGGCCGCCACCTCGAGACCGATGAAGCTCCCCCCGATCACCACGGCTCGCTTCGCCCCTGACGCGGCGGAGATGATCTTCCTCGCGTCCGAGACGGTGCGGACGGTGAAGACGTGAGGCAGGTCGCCCCCCGGGACAGGGAGCCGGATGGCGCTCGCGCCGGTGGCGAGGATGATCGCCTCCGCCTCGACCGCCTTGCCGCCTTCGACCGTGATCCGCTTCTTCCCCGCGTCGAGCGCGGTGGCGCGGCCCTTCACCTTCTCGATGCGCTGCTCTCTGAACCATTCTGGCCCCCGGAGCGGGATCCACTCCTCGGGGGCGTTCCCCGCCAGGTAGTCCTTGGAGAGATTCGGCCGGTCCGAGGAGGCGTCCGGGTCCGGGTCGACGAGGGTGAGCGAGCCTTCGTATCCGTGGCGCCGGAGCATCTCCGCCGCCGCGAAGCCTGCCGCCCCGGCACCGACGATGGCGACGGACCGCGGGCCGCGAGCGCCCTTCGGCACCTCTGCATCCGGCAGCTTTTCGGCGATGCGGAACCGGTTCCCTTCGCGTTCCACGCGGTACCGGGCAATGGGGAACGTGGCGGGCGCCGCGATGGGCTCTCCCGTGCGGAGATTGAAGCAGGCGTGGTGCCACGGACAGCGGACCGTGTCGCCGACCACCAGACCCTCGCCGAGCGGACCGCCATAATGCGTGCAACTTCCACCCACGGCGACGACGTCGTTCCCCACGCGGCAAGCGATCACGGCTTCTCCGCCGAACTGGCCACCGTATGGCGTCGTCGCGTCGATCCGGGACATCTCGGTCCACTGCGAAAGATCGGGGCCCTTCGGCGGTTCGTTTCCACCCATGAGGTTCTCCTGCTCCTAAGTCGAGACTGCGGCGCGCAGCACCCGGTCGGCGAAGGCCGCCACCGGTATCGCGGAAAGCACGATCGCCGTCATCCAGAAGCGATGACCATAGTTCGACGCATCCCACATCCGATACGGGGCGAACACGGCCATCTGCGCGGCGCAAAGCGCGGCGCACAGGACCGCCTCGGCGCTCGCCCTGCGCGCGAGGAAGTAGAAGCCCGGCAGCGCGAGGAGCGTCTGCGGCGCGGACGAAAGGAGGCCGACGCGAGGGTCCACGATCTGCGCCCACAGCCCGGGCAGGAACGGCCGATCGAACTGCGTCCGGTGGCTGGGCAGAAGATGCAAGCCTTGCCCGAGGACGCGGTCGTAAGGCGTCACGAAGGGCGAGCCGAACATGTGGAAATCGAGCGCGGCAAGGCCGGCGAGCGGCAGCGCGGCGGCGAGAGCGAAGCGAAGCGAGGACCGGAACCCGGCGGTCGCGATCGCGTAGACGCCCGCGATCGGCACGAACACGAGGTTCGTCCATTTGGCCGCGACTGAAAGTCCCAGGACGAGGCCGGAGAGCGCCCAATGTTCGCCAACCACCGCGAGGTAGCCGATCACGACGAGCACGGTCGAGAAGACGTCGGGCGAGAAGTTGTACGCGACCGGCCGGAGGAGCGATCCGAAGGCGAACCAGATCGCCACCGCGAACGCCACGCCGTCCGAAGCGAACCGCCGGGCGAGAAAGAACACCAGGACGTCGAGCAGCGCGACCTGCGCCACGTTGAACGCGAGCAGACCCACGTCGCGCAGCGCCGCGTAGAAAGGCAGCGCCGCGACGGGGAGCAGGATCGGGTGCTTCGGATACCACTCTCCGCGCGCGCCGAGCGCCACCTGTCCCTGTGGACCGAGGACGTTCCAGGCCATGTCGTCCTTGAGATCGAGATCCGTCTCGCGAAGAAGTGACAGCGCCGTCGCGCGGTAGAAGGGACAGTCGCCGGGGAGGTAGGTCGGCAGGTGGAAAGGGCGGCCATCCTCGCCGCGGTAGACGCGATCCTGGAATTGCGGCCGCACCTCGATGAAGTAGAGGCCCCCGGCCGCGATCACGAACAGAGCCGCGGCGAGCCGTCCGCCTCTCACGCGTGGACCTGACCGATCCAGCGCGGCCAGAGCGGATCCTGGTGGATTCGTACCGCCAGAAACGCGAATACCGCGAGCCGCGCGATGCGAACGGCGGGCTTCGGCGAAGGAGCGCAGAGCCAGGGAACGAGGGCCATCGTGTACCA
>JBJMQD010000278.1:0-9447 GCA_045802855.1 Myxococcales bacterium
CATGGTCCTCGCCTCGTGGGCCGACGGAAAAGTCGTGGGAAGCGAGGTTCTTGCCATCCAGCGCCTGGCGGCGGCAAACCCGCTCCTCGCGCACCTACGGACGATCAGCGAGATCGCGGACGACACCCGGGCGCGGCTTCAAGAAAAGGGGATGGATGCCTGTCTCGCGGAGGCGTGCGGCGCCCTGCGCGACCGCGAATACCGCGAGCTGGCGTTCCAGTGCTGCGCGAAGGTGATGGGAGCGGATCGCGCGTTTCCGGCGGAAGAGGAGAGCGTGCTGCGCAAGCTGCAAGATCTCCTCGGCTTCGACGTAGCGAAGGCAGAGCGGCTCCTCGTGCTGGCGATGAGATGAAGGAGGGACCATGACCACCATCGGCATCGTCGTCTTCGACGACGCGGAAGAGCTCGATTTCGTTGGACCGTGGGAAGTCTTCTGCTCGGCGGGGATGATGATCGAGCGCGGCGAGGCGCCGGGCGCCCAGCCGCTCAAGGCGGTGCTCATCGCCGAGAAGGCCGGCCCGGTCCGCTGCGCGAAGGGGATGCGTGTCCTTCCCGACGCCACCTTCGCCGACGCGCCGCCGCTCGATCTGGTGCTCGTCCCCGGCGGGATGGGCACGCGGCGGGAAGCGAACAACCAGGGGATGCTCGCCTGGCTGCGCGAGATCGCGCCGCGCTGCCGGTTCGTCACCAGCGTCTGCACCGGCGCGCTGCTCCTGCACGAGGCGGGGATCTCCCGGGGCCGCCGCGTCGCGACACATTTCAACTTCGTCGATCAGCTCCGCGCCCGCGGCGCGAACGTCCTCACGAACGTCCGATACGTGGAGGACGGAAACCTCATCTCGGCCGCCGGCGTGTCCGCCGGAATCGACATGTCGCTCTGGCTCGTCGGCCAGCTCGTCGACCCGAAGTTCGCGCGCAAAGTACAGAGGTGGATCGAGTACGATCCGAAGCCACCGTACGCGGACGTACAGATCTAGGAAGCGCGCAGCTGCACGGCGCCGACGCGCTTCGCGGCGGCTCGCCCGAGACGAGCGATCCCCTCCGCGATGAGGTCGGGCGGGCGGTTCGAGAAGTTGAGCCGCAAGGACGATCGATCCGGCGTGCGCGCGAAGAAGGGCGCTCCGGGCACGAAGGCCACCTTCTCGCGGATCGCGTCGTCGAAAAGCTCGTCGGCGTCCATGTCCGGAATCGACGCCCAGAGGAACAGGCCGCCGGCGGGATCGGTACAACGCGTTCCTTTGGGGAACGACGCGGCCACGGCCGAGCGCATCGCCCGGCAACGCTCGCTGTACAGCGTCCGGATGCGGGTAAGGTGAACCTCGTAGTCGAACGTCTCGAGCATCCGCGCCACCGCGCGCTGCGAGAGCGTGTTGGTGTGCAGATCCGCCGCCTGCTTGGCGACCGTGAGCGCGTGGACTGTCTCCGGCGCCGCCACGGCCCAGGCGATGCGCAGCCCGGGCGCGAGCGTCTTCGAGAAGGTGCCGAGATGGATGACGGGCGCCTCGCGATCGATGGCGGCGAGCGGAGGCAGCGGCGAGCCGGCGTAGCGGAGCTCGGCGTAGGGCTCGTCCTCGAGCACCGCGACGCCGAACTCCCGAGCGACCCGGACGAGCTCGATCCGCCGCTCGAGCGAGAGCGTCGTCCCCTTCGGGTTCTGGAAGGTGGGGTTCACGTAGATGAGCTTCGCCCGCGTCTCCGCGATGACCCGCGCGAGCTCCGAAGTCCGCATTCCTTCGTCGTCGCTCCCGACGGTGGCGATGCGCGCCTCGTAGCCCGAGAAGACCTGCAGCGCGGCGAGGTACGACGGGTTTTCCACGATCACCGTGTCGCCCGCGTCGAGGAGGATCTTGGCGGTGAGGTCGATCCCCTGCTGCGAGCCGCTGGTGATGATCACGTCCTCGGCCGTGCAGGCCATTCCGCGCCCGCGCAGCCGCTCGGCGATCCAGGCTCGCAGCGGGGTGAAGCCCTCGGTGGTCCCGTACTGCAGCGCCAGTCGGGCCTCTGTGGTGAACACGCGCTCGTGGGCCTGCGCGATGGCGTCGACCGGAAACGACTCCGGAGCCGGAAGCCCGCCCGCGAAGGAGAGGATGTCGGGGCGCTCCGTGACCTTGAGGATCTCGCGGATGGCCGACGCCTTCACCAGCGACATGCGCGTCGAAAGTCCCAGCTTCATGCCGCCGCCTCCTTCTTCCGGCGCCGGCCTGGCAGGCTGGCCGGCTGCTGCAACGGAATGCGGGTCTCTTCCTTCACCGCGGAAAGCACCACGGTCGTATGCGTCCGGGTCACCCCCGGAATCCGCCGCAGCGCATCGCTGATGAGGTGGTCGAGCGATTCCGTGTCCCTCGTGACCACCTTTAGCAGGTAGGAGTCGAGCCCCGCCACCCGATGGCACTCGAGCACCTCGGGCAGCTCCGCGATCCGCCGCGCAAAGCCGTCGTGGTGTCGCGGATGCGAGACGCGCACTCCGACGAAGGCGCGGACGTCGTTGCCCATCGCTCGTGGATCGAGGCGGGCGACGTAGCCGACGATCGCCCCCGACTCCTGAAGCTTGCGCACCCGGTCGGCGACGGCCGGCTGCGAGAGCCCGACGGCGGCGGCGATGTCCATCTGCGTCGTCTGCGCGTCGGTCTGGAGGAGATCGAGAATCTTATAATCTATCAGGTCGAGGGCCATCGAGGCTTCCTGCAATCGGAAAAAGAACGATTCGGAAGATAGATCACGGCCCTTGCGCCGGCAAGCGAGCGACGTAGCTGTGGGCGAACGACCGCTAATCGGCGATCGTGCCGTAGGTCGCGACCTGGTCCTTCACCACCTTCAGGTCGCCGACCACCACGATGGCTGCGCGCCCGTCCTGGATGTATTTCGCCGCCATCTCCTGGACGTCCTGCGGAGTGACCGCGTAGACGCGCTGGACGTAGGTTGCGAGATAGTCTTCGGGCAGTCCGTTGAGATCGACGAAGCGGAGCTGCGAGACGATCCCGCGCCTGCTCGAGTTCTGCAGGACGAAGATCCCGGCCGCGTATCGCTGGATGCCCTTCAGCTCCTCCGCCGAGGGAGGCTCCTTCTGCAGCCGGGAGATCTCCGCGAAGATCTCCTTCAGCGAGGCGCCCGTGTCCTTCGTGGTCACGTCGGCGGTCTCCGCCCAGTAGGCGTCGTGCCGGCGCGTCGAGACCGAGCTGCCCGGCGAGTACGTGTAGCCCTTCTGCTCGCGGATGTTGGAGGTGATCCGCGACATGAACGATCCGCCGAGGAGCGCGTTGGTGACGAGCAGCTTGACGTAGTCGGGGTTCGAAGGATCGGCAGAGACCGGCATCCCGACGTAGAGCGTGCTCTGCACGGCGCCCGGCCGATCGACGAGGTAGACGGCGCGCTGAGCCCGCGGCGTCGGCTTGCGGTCGGGCGCGGGAGCGCCGCGGTTCCAGTCGCCGAACGCCTCGCGGACGGCCGCCTCGACCTGCTTCTCGTCGAACTGGCCGACGACGTAGAGGTGGGAGCGGGCCGCGGAGAAGTTCGCCTGGTGGAACGCGCGAGCCTGCTCGACGGTCAAGGCGTTCAGCGACTCCTGTTTCGGCAGATATCTGCCGTACGGGTGGTCGGGATAGAGGACGGAGAGGAACTTCTCGGTGGCGAGGGCGCGCGGCTGGGAACGCTGGATGGCGAGCTGGCGGAGGCGGTCGCCCTTGCGATTCGCGAAGTCCTGTTCGGGGAAAGCCGGATTGCGGGCCACGTCGGCGACGAGACGGACCGCGTCGGGCGCCGACTCGCGCAGGACGTCGCTCGCGATCTCCGTCATGTCCGGCGTTACCGAGACGTTCACCGAACCGCCCATGCTCGCCGCCTGCTCCGCGATCTGCGCCGCGCTGCGGGTCTTCGTTCCCTCGACGAGCATGTCCGCGGTGAGGTCCGCGAGCCAGACTTGAGCGGGCGCCTCGTCGACATTGCCCGCCCGCACTTCCAGCGCGACGGTGGTCTTGGGCGTCGAGCCGTATTGCACGAATGTGACGGCGAGCCCGTTGTCGAGCGTAAGCTTGCGCGCGGCCGGGACGCGGAAGTCTTTGGGCGGGCCCGCCTCCGGGGGCGTCTCCTTCGGGGCGGTCTGGGCTGCCGCCGCTCCTTGCGCGACGAGGAGGATCAAGGCGACGAGGCCCGTCATGGCGCACCTCCTGCGCTCGCGGACTTCGCCGGGGCGCCCGGATTGACGACGAGGACCGTCCGGTTCGTCTTCCGCAGCCACTCCTGCGCCGTCTTCTGCACGAGCTCCGGGGTCACCTTGTCGAATCCTTCCAGGATGTGGTTCACGTTCTGCGGCGCGTCGTCGAAGAGGGCGTACGCGGCGAGCAGATCCGCCTTGCCGAATCCGGAGAAAGCGTCGAGCTCGTCGTAGAGCTGCGCGCGGATCTTCACCTTCGCCCTCTTCAACGTCGCGGCGTCGACGGGTGAGGACCGGAGCTTCTCGATCTGCTCGTCCGCCGCGGCGAGGATCTCGTCCGCCGATTTCTCCTTGTCGTGGAAGAGGGCGAAGTCGAGCAGGGTAGGGCCCTGCACGTTGAACTGGCTGCCGAGCTCGTTGATGTCGCCGTCCACGTGTCCGGTGAGCGCCCGCTTCTGCACCAGCTCCTGATAGAGCAGGCTGTCGTGCCCTCCCGCGAGGATCTCGCGGAGGATCCCCATCGCGTACCACTCGGGGGTGTTGCGCGGCGGTACGTGGTAGGCGAAGGCCAGCGCGGGCCGGGTGGCGAGCTTGTCGTCCTGCGCGACGCGCTTCTCCTGCTCCTGCCGGGGCTCGGTGATGTCGGGCCGGGGCGGAATCTCCTGCCGCGGGATCGGCTCGAAATACTTCTTCGCCCAGGCGAGCACCTGCGCGGGATCGATGTCACCCACCACCGCGAGCACCGCGTTGTTCGGCGCGTAGTAGGACTTGAAGAACTTCTGCACGTCGTCGAGCGTGGCGGCGTCGAGGTCCGTCAGATCGCCGTAGAAGTTGTGCGCGTTGTACCAGTTCGAGTTCGCCACCTGCGGCATTGGCAGCCACGGGAAGCCGCCGTACGGCCGGTTCAGCACGTTGACGCGGACCTCGCTCTTCACCACGCCCTGCTGGTTGGTGAGGTTCTCCTGGGTGATGGCGAGGCCCTTCATCCGGTCGGCCTCGGCCCAGAGCATGGGCTCGACCGTGTTGGCTGGTACGACTTCGTAATAGTTGGTGAAGTCGAAGCGCGTCGAGCCGTTGAGGAGGCCGCCGTTCGACTGCACGAGCCGGATGAACTGGAGCTTTCCCAGGTTCCGGGAGCCCTGGAACATCAGGTGCTCGAAGAGGTGGGCGAACCCGGTGCGGTCGCGCGGCTCGATGCGGAAGCCGATCCCGTAATAGACGGCGATGGCGGCGAGCGGGGCGGTGTGGTCGGGGGAGAGGACCACCTTGAGCCCGTTCGAGAGCTTCTCGTACTGCACCGGGATTCCCAGTCCTGCCTGCGGGGCCTTCTCGCCGGCGGCGGCGGCGGGTTTCGGTGCGGGGGCGCTGGCGCAGGCCGCGGCGCAGAGGAGCGGGAGCCATCGGGACGCGCTCATCGGATTCGACCTCCCGCCCGCGGGCAGATCACGGGCATCCGTTTGCCCGCGCCTACGCGGGGTCGCGCAGTCTATTTCAATTACGTCCCGGTCGTGGCACTCGGCGCGCCGCGATCGAAGCGGCGCCGGACGAAGATGGGGACGATGAGCGCGATGCCCATCACCACCGCGACGACGACGCAGATCCATTTGACGTCGTGGGCGAGGGCCTTGGACGCGCCGAAGTAGTAGCCGAGACCGACGACGACTCCGACTTCGACCGCTCCCACCGCGGCATTGAGGCCGAGGAACTTCGCGGCGGAGAACTTCGCGGCGCCGATGGCGAGGTAGACGGGGCCCCGCAGCGCGACCAGGAAGCGGCCCAGGAGGACCGCGCGGAAGCCGTGCCGCTGGACGAAATCCTCCCCCCACTTGCGCATCCTCGGGTTGATCATCCGCTTTCCGAGGCGGGTCTCGAGAAACTTCGGGAGGACGGTGCGGCCGAGCAGGAAGCTCGCGGCGTCGCCCACCATCACGCCGAGAAAGGCGGCGACGCCGGCGAGCACCACCGGGAGGTTCCCGTGGGAGATCCAACCTGCCCAGAGGAGGGCAAGCTCCTCGGGCAGGGGAACGATGAGCGTGGAGAGGACCACGCCGAAGATGGCGAAGAATGTGTACGTTGCCGGCTCCCGCGCGCTCGGCACAGATATGATCCGAGCGCCGCGACGGCAACCGTGAGGCAAAAAAAAGGAGCCCGGACATCGCTGCCCGGGCTCCGTCCGATTCAGCTACGGCAGTGCCTAGCCGTGCCCGATCTCGGTCTCGGTCTCCGTCTGCGACATCGACGATCCGGGGATGTCGTCGAGCGAGCCCGGAGCGCCCTTGTCCTCGGAGATGTCGTGCTCGTCCGCATCGGTCATCCGGTCCTCGGTGAGGCCCGGGCGGCAGGCGCTCTCGGCGCCCTCGGTGGTGACCGTGCAGCTGTTCGCGCTCACCGGCTGGCCGGCGGTGCAGACGGCCACGGACTTGAAGCCTTCCTGCTCAGACTGGTTCCAGCACGACTTCGCGGCGACGAACTTGCCCGCGGGTACGTCGCCGTTCGACGTGCTGCGCGGCATGGTGCTCGGGAAGTACAGATCGGCGCGGCCGCCCACGCTCGGGATCCAGTGCAGGCGCGCGAGCATCAACTCGGGGCCGGCGTCCGGCGTTCCCGCGAGGGTCTCGCTGACGGCGGCGACGCGCACGACGGCCTCGCCGGACGGCGTCTTGTGGCCGTAGATCACGCCATCGGCAGGCTGAGCGACGGTCGAATCGGCGGTGAAGCCCTGGAGCGAGTAAACGACCACCTTCGCCTCGCCGTCGTCGCCGAAGTGCTTGAAGGCGTTGAACAGCTTGCCGGCCGCATGGCTCGTGGCGTCGATGGTCGCGTAGGCGTCGAGGTCGATGCTGGTGACGCCCGAGCCGCGGTGCTCCGCGCTGCCCGTGCGCTTCAACCGGCCGGCAGCGACGTTGACATACGCCGTGTCAGGCTTGCCCACCGGCTTGCCCTGCAGCACCCATCCGAATCCGTGGCCGCTGGTCCGCTTCACGGTCAGGCTCCAGGTGACGCCGTTGTCGTCCGTCGGTCCGAACACCTTGGTATCGCGGCGCCCCGGAAGGTCCGTGCCGGCAGTGGCGACGGCATCGACGACGGGCGTGAGGAACTTCGTCACCAGATCGTTCAGGCCCTTGATCGTCTCGCGGGTCTTGGCGAGGTACCCGGGCGGGTTCGACAGGTCCTGCGAGCTGACGCCGTTCGACTCCGTCAGGAACGCCGCGCCCTCGGTCTGCGCGCCGGTGATCTCGATCGACTGGCCGCGCACGTCGGGCGTCGACGCGGCGAACTCGTCCCCGGCGCTGCCACAGGCGGCGGCGAGGGCAAGGGTGGTGCAAAGCAGAATCCTCTTCATGGAATTGTTCTCCTGTGCGGGTCCGGATCTCCAGACCCTTCTGACACCGCCGAGGATAAGTTTTGAAAAGGGCCCCGATCTACGGGGTTTTTCGCCCGCAGCCGCTCACAGGACGGGGGCGGGTAGGACCGGCTGCGACCTTCTCCCGTTTTGCGTCCGTTTACGACCGTACGATTTCGCGGGTAGGGCCGGGGCGCCCGGGGTGCGCAAGAGTCGGATCGACGGAGCCACGCTCGCGGTGTAGACAGCCGCCGGAGGTCACCGAATGCGTCGATTCCTTCCCGTGCTCCTCTCGTTCCTCGCCGCGTGCGCCGGCAACAAGGCTGCGCCTTCGGCCGATCGCGTCCAGGCGATCGTCGCCGCTCCGGACCGGACTCCGGAAGACCGCGCGCTCGACGCCGGACGGAAGCCCGCCGAGACCCTCTCCTTCGTGCAGCTCTCGCCGGGGATGCGGGTCGCGGAGCTCGGAGCGGGCGCCGGGTACACGACCGAGCTGCTCGCCCGCGCCGTGGCGCCCGACGGCGTCGTCTATGCCCAGAACCCCGACGTCTTCGTGAAGAGCTTCCTCAAGGACAGATGGCCCGCGCGGCTTTCGCGGCCCGCGATGAAGAACGTCGTCCGGGTGGACCGCGAGTTCGACGACCCGCTCCCGCCGGAGGCGAAGGACCTCGACCGCGTCGTGATGTACGCCATCTATCACGACGTGACGTACCTGCCCGTCGACCGCGAGAAGATGAATCGGGCCATCTTCTCGGCTTTGAAACCCGGCGGGGAGTTCGTGGTGATCGACTCCAGCGCGAAGGCGGGCACCGGTGCGCAGGACGCGAAGACGCTCCACCGGATCGACGAGCAGTTCGTCAAGGACGAGGTCGAGAAGGCGGGCTTCAAGCTGCAGGCCGACGGAGACTTCCTGCGCAACCCGCAGGACGCCCGCGACTGGAACTCGTCGCCGCCGGCGGCGGGGGAGCGCCGGGGGACGAGCGACCGTTTCGCGCTGCGCTTCGTGAAGCCTTGATCGTCCCGCTCTCCGCGCTGTTCGCCGCGGGCCACGCGCTCTTCCGGGCCCGCGGATTCGAGGTGCGCGAGATCCGGTCCGGCGCACGGCGCGTTCTCGCCTACGATCGGGCCGGGAAGGGCCGCGCGCCGCCCCTCGTCCTGGTGCATGGCCTCGGAGGCAGCGCCGCCTCCTTCGCGGGGCTAGCGGCCCTGCTCCTGCCCGTCGCTCGGCGGGTCATGGTCGTCGATCTTCCCGGCCATGGGCGCAACCCGCTTCTGGCCGGAGAAGAAGGTGCCACCGTCCTCGAGCAGGACACCGCGGTGCGCGCGGTGCTCGCGTCGGTCGGCGAGCCCGCGGTGCTGGTCGGTAGCTCCCTCGGCGGCGCTCTCTCGCTGCACGCGGCGGCGACCGAGCCCGATCGAGTGGCGGGGGTAGTCGGGCTCTCTCCCGCCGGCGCGCCGCTCGCGGGAGAGGCGCGGTCGCGCGTCCTGCAGGCCTTCCGCGGCGGGCTCGACGGCGCCCGGGAGTTGCCCGCCCGCCTCTACGCGCGGCCCCCCCGGCTCGCGTGGCTGGTAACGCGCGATCTCGGGCGCCACTTCGCCGCTCCGCCGGTACGCGCTCTTCTCGAAAACCTGGTCGCGGCGGACGACCCGGGGATGCGGCCCGAGACGCTCGATCGGATCCGCCAGCCCGTCCTCATCCTCTGGGGCGAGGCAGACGGAATCCTTCCCCGCGCGAGCGTCGAGTTCTTTCGCTCGCACCTGCGCCGTGGCACGGTCGAGGTTCTCCCTGTTTGCGGGCATCTTCCGCACGTGGAGCAGCGCCAGATCGTGGCGGCGCGCATCGCGCGGTTCCTCGCGGAGCTGTGATGGAACGCTTCGAACCCGCGGTCTGGCTGCGCGGGCGGCATGCGCAGACGGTGTTCGCCACCCTCTTCCGTCCGGGGCCGCGCGTTCC
>JBJMQD010000104.1:0-13867 GCA_045802855.1 Myxococcales bacterium
GCAGGATGTTCGGGGCGCCCTTGGGCGCCTGCGTCTCCCTGGGGAAGTCCTTGGTGGAGTCTTTCACGGTACGCCCGATGTGCCCTTTGAAGGGCTGCTCGGGGCGGGGCAGGACTTCTTGCGCGCTTGCGCCCAGGGCGACCAGCGCGAATGCGGCGATCGGCAGCCGGACGCCGGTGCGGATGGATCTCGATTTCATTTTCTTCCCTCGCCCCAGCGTCATGCACCGAGGTCCAGCGCTCAATCGGCCCTTGGGACAAGGTCGCTGCTCGACGGGCGGGCGGCGCAAGCTTCGAAGTGACTACTGGCGCGGCGGGTACTCCTTGAGCGTCGCCGAGATCGCCTTCGACACGGTGCTCGCCTCGGTGCCCGGGTCGAAGGTGTCGGTCGCGGTCCCGCGCCAGACGAGTTGCTTCGTCGGGCCGTCGATGAGGTCGATGAGCAGCGTGCCGTCGCGGTACTGGTGCACGTCGACGGTGGTCGTCGCGAGCGTCGGGTAGAACCCGTACGGAACCGCTCCGTACCCGTAACCATACGTCTGCACGTCGATGCGGTTGACTGCCCAGCCGTGGACCGCGACCAGCAGATCCGGATTCTTGTCCGGGTCGGTCCGGACGAGTCCCTTCGACGCAAGGCCGCCATCGATGCCGCGGATCACGGCCTCCCGGATCCTCGGGTCCCGCGCCGCCTCGGCCTGCTCGGGGCCAGGCGGGCGCGGTAGCCAGGCATACGTCTTGTAACCCTTGTAGTTGGCGGCTTTGTCGTACTCCGTCTGCACCTTGACCGACGAGCAGGCGGCGAGCGCGATCCCGAATGCCAACACTCCGCATGCGCGGGTCATGATGAGGCCTCCTTACTTCTGCGGCGTGGACACTTCGAGCGCGAGCGCCCGGGCGGCGTGGATCTCGATATTGTCGCCGACGGCGAGCTTATCGACGTTCTTCTTGTCCCGAGCCTTCACAGGGTAGGTGTTGCCCTTCGGTCCCTTGAGGGTGACGACCATGTTCTCCTTGTCGAGCGCCACCACCTGCGCGACCACGTAGGCGTCTTCCACGTGGTACGCGGCAGGCTTCGCACCCAGAGGAGCGCTGGCCGTGCTCGACCCTTGCGCGGCGACGGGTACCGCCTCGCTCGGATTCATCACGCGTGCGGTGAGCGTCTCGGTCAAGGTCGCACTGACGACGTCGCCGGGCTTCACCTGCTTCAGGTTCTTGATCCGGCTGTCCGCCTTGAAGGTGGTGGACTCCCCGTCGTCGTTCACCAGCGTCACCATGCGGGTCTTCTGATCGACCGACTTCACCTTGGCGGTGACCGTCGATGTCTTCACCGCCCTGAAGGTGGGCTTCTCGGCCTTCTTCTGCGCCGACTTCTGGTCGGACTTCTTCTCGTCGGCGCGCGCTCCGGTCGCGACTGCGAGGAGCGCGAGCACTGCCATGAGCCTTGCGATGCGCATCATCGGGATTCTCCTTTGCACGCTGCTAGTAGCTGACGGTGAGGCCCATCGTCTCGACGAGCGCTTGCGCGTTGGAAACGTTACGGAACGATGCCGTCGTGAAGTTGTAGAGGACGGAGAGATGGAGCGCCGCCGACGTGCGGCCCCTGGAGAAGTTCCAGAGGAGCCCCAGCTCCGGCGTGCTGATGAAGTAGAAGCCGTTCTGAGAGAACCCGAGGTCGATCGTCTGCTGGTACGAATTGCTCCAGACGCCGCCGAGCCCGACGCCGGCGAACGGGATGAACAGGCTTTCGCGGTCGCCGAAGTAGAAATGGCCCACCGCCTGGAGCGCGAATTGATCCGCGTAGCGGAAGACCGGTCCGCTCAAGGTGCCCGGGGTCGCTCCGGCTGGAGTGCCGCCCGGCGTGACCGTCGCCTGCACCTGCGAGGCGTTGTCGTTCCAGCGGTTCCAGTTGAACCGGAGGCCGAGCGAGAAACTCCTCGACAGCATCGACCGCCAGTCGAAGGTCACGCCCCGGAAGCTCGTCCCGGGCGTGTAGGATTTGAGGTCGCCGATCGGCTCGGAGATCTGGTAGCCCATGGTGAAGAGGGTCTTCGAGGGGCTGTAGTCGGTCCAGCCGCTCTGCTGAGCGGCCGCGGGCCGGGCGATGAAGAGGGCGGAGGCGAGCGCTGCGATGGCAATGGCGCGGTTCATTGGCGTCTCCTCAGGGCGAGTTCTTGAGGTAGGGGGACTGGTCGTACGCGCGGACGATCGCGGAGTTCAGCTGGTTCGAGTTCTCCAGCGAGGAGCCGCGCAGCACGGCGTACAGGGCGGTCGCCCACACCGTGGCGTTGTCCGGCGCGGGTGCTACCTGCCCCGTCCTGGTATCGACCATCATCATCAATACCGTGCCGGTCGAGTAGCTGCCCGCATAGGCCCATCCCGGCCAGCAGGCGTAGTAGGCCCAGTAGACCGAGCAGTAGCCGCTGCTCACGTAGTAGGTGAAGTTGCTCTGCAGGAAGACGAGGCGGAGCCCGACATCCGCGTTCGGGAGGTTATTGCCGGTAGGCGGTGTCGCCTGTTGCGTGTAGCCGTACTTGGTCATTTGCTGCTGGATGGTCGTGACGGTGGAGCTGGGCACCGGCTGCCCCACCACATCCTGGGCCCCGTCCTCCCAGACCTCCATTTTCGGATCGAGATAGTAGGTCTTGAATGCCGTGAAATTCACGTTGGGAGCGGGCTGCGTGTACACGGCGGAGCCGAGGGTCACTTCCTCATCCGCGCTGTAGCCGCCGCATCCGATCGCACCGATGGCGGCGAGCAAGAACCAAAGACGACTCTTCATGTGAAACCTCCTCCTCGTCGGTCGAACGCTCCGAATCGTTCCTGCGTTCCCCAACAGTGCTTGTGCCATTCGCTATGCCACTCGAAAATTGGACCTTGTGCCGACGCTCACTTCGGTACTGACTGCGCCGTCTGCGCGGGCTTTTCCCAGCGCATCTTGTGCGCGGCCTTGATGCGCGCGGCGAGCTCCGCGTCGACGCTCGGGTCGATGAGCTGCTTCACCGCATATGCGACCTGCTTGAACTCCTCCGCGCAGCCCTCCGCGCGATCCTTCGGCAGGTATCCCTTGTCGACCATTCCCTTGAACGAACCAGGGTTGCTTCCGTAGGCCATGCAAAGGACGTTGTAGAAACGTTGCGAATCGAGGCCGTGCACGTCGGCGAAGTCGCTCTCGTCGGGCATCCGCCCCTTCGCGTCGTGCAGGTACATCCAGGCCGCGCCGCCCAGCACCTTGCGGGCGATCCCCTCTCCCGCGCGGAGCATGAGGAAGGCCGCGACGTTGTCCGCCGCGTCTTCCTCGCGGCCGAGGATGGGGACCTTGAGCAGATCGAAGAGGGCGTGGCCCGTCTCGTGGAGGAGCACGAACACGACGGCGCCTTGCCAGGCGGTCTCGAAGGGAATGCCCGCGGCGGTCGATCCCTCGGCGCCCTTCTGGATCTCGGCCACGTACTCGTAGCAAAAGGTAACGGTTCCGTCGGCGGGCTCGTACCAGGCGTTCGAGGTGCCGTCGCAACCCGCGAACTTGAGCACGAGCGGCTTCGGCAACTTGATCGCCGCGAGCACGCCGGAGAACCGCTCCAGCGCCTGGTCCTTCTTCAGCTGCTCGTAGATCGTCTTGTACTTGGGATCCTTGGGCGCATCGTATGCGCCGCGGAACATCCCGGTCTTCCCCTTGCCGGCCTGCGGCTGCGCGGGCGCGGCGGCGAGCGGAGCGGAGACGAGCGCGAGGAGGAGCGCGAGATGGAAGGGGCGCATGCCGATAGTGTTCGCCCCGCCTCCGCGCTTGGCGATATTGGACCTTGGACCAACGCGGCCGCACTGCGCTTTGTCGACCGCGGATTGGACCTTGAACCAATTCCTCCGCCGCGACACCGACGCCGACAATCGACGCCATGGCTCGACCAGGCAGCGGATGGGCCGCGGCGGCTGCGGTCATCCTGCTGCCGCTCGCGGCGGCGCGCGCGGCGACTCCCGCCGCGCCCGGCGAAGCGCCCGCTCCGGTCCCGAGCGCGCAACTGCTCCGCGAGGCCGAGACCGCCTATACGGAGATCCGGCGCATCTCGGATCTCGCGGGGACCGACACCGCGCTCGACGAGCTGGCCGGGCGCATCTCTCGCGTGGAGCGCGAATTCGCTCGGCTCCGCTCGGCCGGGCCCTCTGCCGGAATCGCGGACGCGGACTATCTGCAGGCGGAGCTTGCGCGCCGTGATGCGGCCATACGCCGCTGGGACACTCTGCTCGAGCGGCGCGGCCACGTCCTCGACGGGTCGGTGACATCGCTGCGGCGGTTGACCAGCACCTGGCGGCTCACCGTGTCCTCGCTCGACGCCAGTACGCCGCCCGCGCTCGCGGCCCGGGCCCTCGACGTGCGCGATCGCGCCTCCGCCCTCCAGGAGATCGTCGAGAAGCGGCTCGCCTCGCTGCTCGCGCTGCAGGATCGCCTCCTCGCGGTGAAGCTCAGCTCGGCGGACATGCTCGCGAGCGTGCAGGCCGCGGACGCGGCGCGAACGCAAGAGCTGTTCGAGGTGGAGAGCACGCCCCTCTGGGACTCGTTTGGCCCGGGGCGGCCGATCATCGCGCCGCAACGATGGCGCGCCTTCGCGGTTCACGGCCGCAACTGCGTCCGCTATGTCGCGTCCGCGCCCGGGCGCTGCCTCGCACATCTACTGTTGCTCGTCGCATTGATCGCCGTCGCCCGAACGGTCGTGCGCGGCCGTCCGCGTGCGGCGCCGGCAGGAAGCGCCTTCGACGCGGTGGAGGTGCTGTCGAAGCACCCCATCGCGTCGGCGATCCTCATCGCGCTCGTTGCGACGCCGCTTTTGCATCCGACGGCTCCGGCGCCCTTTTCGCTGCTCCTTTTGCTGTTCGGGATGGTCCCTTTCTTCCGTATCGCATCCGCGCTCGTGCCAGCATGGGGGCGGCCGCTGAAAGGGCTGGCGGTGCTCTTCTTCGCGGAGCGCCTTGCCACCGGTGCTCCCGACCTCGCGCCTCTCGGGCGGCTCGTCCTCCTCGCCATCGACCTTCTGGCGCTCACTGCCTGCGGTCTCGGACTCCGGCCCGGAGGCTTCTTGCACGTCCGCTTCCCCGTACGGCTTCGCGCCGCGGTCCTCGCCTTGGGGGCGACGGCGTGTGTGCTCCTCGCCACCGCCGCCGTGGCGAACGTGTTCGGCAACGTCACGCTGTCGCAGCTGCTCACTTCCGCCACCTTGGCGAGTACCTGCGTGAACGTCGCCGCCGCCGCCGCCGTCGTCGTGTTCACGGGCGTCCTTCGCGCCGCCGTCGAGCTCCCCTGGGCGCGGAAGTTTCGCATCGTGCGCAACCACGAGCAGCTCCTCCTCGAGCGCGCCACGACCGTCTTCCGCGGCGCCGCCGTCCTCGCCTGGGCGTACGCGACGCTGCGCGCGTTTGGCGCGACCGGGTCCTTCCGCGCGCTCGCCGAAGCCTTTCTCGCCGTCCGTCTCCATGTCGGCGCACTCGACGTCACCGTCAGCGACGCCGCGGCCTTCGTCGTGACGCTCTGGATGTCCGTCTGGCTTTCGCGGGCGCTGAAATTCGCGCTCGACGAGGCGATCCTTCCCGCCCTCGACGTGACGCGCGGCCGGGCCGCCGCGGTCTCGACCACCGTCAAGTATCTCGTAGTCGCGCTCGGCTTCTCCTTCGCCATCCTGGCTGCGGGAATGGAGGTCACTCGCGTCACCGTCCTCGTCGGTACGCTCGGCGTGGGAATCGGCTTCGGATTGCAGAACATCGTCCGGGACTTCGTCTGCGGCCTCGTCCTGCTCTACGAGCAACCGATGCAGGTGGACGACATCATCGAGCTCGGGCAGCTCAAGGGGACGGTGCGGCGGATCGGTATGCGGTCGAGCACCGTGCGCACCTTCGACGGCGCGGAGGTGATCGTCCCGAACACGAACTTCGTCTCCACCGAAGTGGTCAACTGGACCCACACCGACCGCCTGCGGCGCGTCGACATCGCCGTGAACGCGGCCTACGGCGCGGATCCGCAGACGGTCGTGGATCTCCTGCTCGCGACGGCCCGAAGCGCTCCCGCCATCGCGGCGACGCCCGAGCCGGTGGCGCTGTTCACCGGCTTCGGCGACAGCGCGCTCCGATTCGAGCTGCGGGTCTGGACGCCCGTCGACGAATGGGTCGCGAACGCCTCGAAGCTACGAGCCCGGATCAGCAACGCGTTTCTGCAGGCGGGAATCGCCATCCCGTTTCCCCAGCTCGATCTCTGGGTCCGCTCCGCGGCGGCGCCGGTCGACAAGACCATTCCCGGCGCTGCTCGCATCGAGCCGCCGTCATTTCCGCGGAGATGAGGCGTTTGCCATGGCCCGCTCGATCGCAGAGAGGAGCGCCGACTCCTCGAAGGGTTTGGTGAGGAACCCGTAGGCGCCGGCTTTCGCGGCGTGATCCGCCGCGGCGGCGTCGGCATGGCCGGTGATGAAGATGACGGGGGTGCCGTCTCCCTTCGCGAGCAGATCGTCGTACAGATGGAGCCCGGTCTGGCCCGGCATGCTCACGTCGAGCAGGAGGCAACTCGGAGCCGGACCCTCGCGCTCGAGGTAATCGCGGGCCGATGCGAACGCCTCCACCCGGTAACCGGCAGCCTTCAAGAGGCGCGCGAGCCCGCGGCGGACCGAGTGATCGTCGTCGACGATGGCGATGGTCGCGACGGTGTCCGTCAGGAAGGCCTCTCGTCGAGCTTCGGCAAGCTGAAGTGGAAGGCGGCGCCGCGGGTCTGGTTGTTCGTCGCCCAGATGCTTCCCCCGTGCGCTTCGACGATCGATCGGGCGATGGAGAGACCCATGCCCATTCCCGTGGCCTTCGTCGTGTAGAAGGGTTCGAACAGCCGTTCGATGGCGCCGCGCAGGCCGGGCCCCGCGTCCTCGACGACGACGTGCGCTTTCGAGTCGACGCTCTCGGCCCGCACCACGATGGTCCGCTGCCCCTCGGGAATGTCGGCCATCGCGTCCATCGCGTTCATGAGCAGGTTCAGGATCACCTGCTCGAGCTGCACTCGATCCCCGAGGACCACGACCGGCGAGCCGGCAGGCTCGACGCTCAACGCGACGCTGCGGATGATGGCGTCGCTCCCGAGGAGCCTCGCGACATCGTCGATGAGCTGGTTCAGATCGAGGCGGGCGGGGCAGAGATCGCCGTTGCGCAGCATGTCCCTCGCCCGCTGGATGGCGTCGGCGGCCCGCCGCGTGTCGGAGATGACGTCGTCGAGCGACCCGCGGAGCTCGGCGAGATCCGGTTGCGAGCTGGCGAGGAATCTTCGCGCGGCCTGCGCGTTGGTCATGATTCCCGTCAGAGGCTGTCGCATCTCGTGGGCGAGGGAAACCGTCAGCTCGCCCATCGCGGAGACCCGCGCGAAGTGCGCGAGCTCCTGCCGGCTCCGCTGCACCTGCACCTCGGCGCGCTTCCGCTCGGTGACTTCGGTGTGAGAGACGACGGCGCCGCCCTCGTGACGGTTCAGCGGCGCGACTGAGATCCCGAACCACCGCTCCGCCTTGGCGCCCGGAGACGAGTATTCGAACGAGAATCCACCTCGCGCCCCGGCGAGGACCTGCTCCGTCCCCGCCAGCATCTCTCTCGCGTGGGGAGCTCCGCGGCGCACGGCTTCGCTGCAGAGCTCGACGTAGTCGGCGCCGACGACCGCCCCGCCGTAGGGGGTCGACTGCGCGTCGGCGCGCAGCCGGCTCCAGCTCTCGTTGACGGCGATGATCCGGCCGCCCTTGTCGAGGACGGCGACGCCGCTCGAGAGCGAGGAGAGGATCGCCGACTTCATCAGCTCGCTTCCGCGCAGCGCGTCCTCCGCCTCCTGGCGCGCGAGCACGTTTGCGAAGACCTCGGCGACGAACCCCAATCGCTGTACCAGCTCTTCGGGCCAGGTGCCGTCCCGGTCGGAGGCGATCGATTCGATCGCCAGGGCGCCTCTCGCCCTTCCGGTTCCCAGGAGCGGAACGGCGATGCTCGAGCGGACGTCGACGCCGGGAGGCACGACTGCACCCTCGGTGGATCGGGAGAAGACGAACGGCTTTTCCTCGAGGAGCCGGGCGGCGACCACGGGGCAGTCGCGCGCCAGGATGGCCGAAGGCTCCGGATCGAACCCGGGAGCGGTCCAAGACCGCGCGACTCGCAGCGCGTCGTGCGCGGGCTCGAACCGCAGGAGGACCACGCGATCGACAGGGAGGAATTCGCCGAGGTTGCGGAGCGCGGCCGCGATCGCGCCGTCGATCTGGTCGCTCGGGGCATGCACGAACCCGGCGGAGAGGCGGGCGAGGAACGCCTCGAAGCGGAGGCGCTCGGAAAGCTGGTCCTGCACCCGCTTCCGCTCTTCGATGAGCGCGGCGAGGCACATGAGGGGAATCGCCAGGATGCTGAGGAAGACCTGCAGCGAGGGAACGTGATCCGCGACGGGCGGGGAGACGAAGGGGCCGCGCAGGTGCGTCGCGCCCACGATCGCGACGATCGCGGTGGTGAGAAGCGAGAGGCTCGCTCCGAGCGGCGCGAAGCGGACCGCGGCCCACAGGAGCATGGGGAGGAGCCACGCCATGGGCGAGCGTCGCAAGCCCGCGAGATCGCCCTGCCCTACCGTGAAGACCACGATCGCGACGGTGAGCAGCAGGAGGGAAAGGAGCGCCGCTTCCGCGCGCCGCCGCGGCCGCGGCCGGGAAGGGCGCACCGCGTCGCGAATCGCGCAGACGGTTGTGAGGATCGCCGAGGCGACCGTCAGCTCCGTCAGGACGTTCGAGAAGAACCGCGTCCACCAGACGGTCCAGTAGGCGTCGCCGCGCAGGCTCGCGACCGCCGCGGCGTCGAGGAAGGAGGAGACGAACGGCGCGAACAGCGCCGCCCCGAGGATGAAGATGCCCACCCTTCGCAGCGTGTCGACCCGGGCGGGGGCGTCGCTGAAACGGCGCACGAAGAGCGCGCCTACGACGGCCTCGCTGCAGTTGGTGACGAAGAGCGCGAGGACGAGCGCCGGCGACCACGCCGGCAACTCCGCCGCCAGATGGGCCGGGAACGCCGCGAGGAGATAGATCCACCACCGCCGGCGAGGCGTGAGGAGCAGCGTCGCCATCAGGATGGAGTTCGGCGGCCACAGCACCGACGGAACGGCCGGTCGCACGCGAAGGAGGAAGCCCAGATTCGCGCCGGCGTAGTAGCCCGCCGCGACGAGGAGCGCCGTCGCCGCCGTACGGTAGGCGGGTGGCAAACCCGAAAACCGGGCTTTCACGGTAGCGAGCATCGGTTCGGGCGATGGTACCCCAACGCGGCCCTCTCCCGACAGCCGCTCAGAGCACGATTGTCCTTCGGTTTTCCACGATGATGCGTCGCTCCAGGTGCGCCCGGACCGCGCGGGCGAGGACGATCCGCTCGACATCGCGCCCGACGCGCGCCAGCTCTTCCGGCCCCAGCTGGTGGGTCACGCGGGCCACGTCCTGCTCGATGATGGGCCCCTGATCGAGGTCCTTGGTCGCGTAGTGGGCGGTCGCCCCGATCATCTTCACACCCCGCTCGAAGGCTTGCAGGTACGGGCGCGCGCCCTGGAACGCCGGCAAAAAGCCATGGTGGATGTTGATGACAGGCGGAGCTTCCGCGAGGAATTGCTCGGAGAGGATTTGCATGTAGCGGGCGAGGACGACGAGGTCCACGTGGTGGCGGCGGACGAGCTCCAGTACCTGCTGCTCCTGCTCCCGCTTCTTGCCCTGGGCGATGGGCAGCGCGAAGTACGGAATGCGGAAGCTCGCCGCCACGCTCTCGAGCAGGTCGTGGTTCGAGATGACGAGCGAGATCTCGCACGGGAGCTCGCCGGCGCGGTGTCGCAGCACGAGATCGTAGAGGCAGGTGGGATCCTTCGTGACCAGGATCGCCACCTTCGCGACCCTGTCGCTGTAGGCGACCGACCACGTTCCCGAGAGCGACGCGACCAGGTTCCCGAAGGACGCCTCCATCGCTGCCCGCGTCGCCGAGCCTCCCAGCCCTTCCTGCGCCTTGGGCGAGGCGAGGTTCACGAGATCGACCACGAGCCGCATGAAGAACCGGGGCGGCAACGAGGACACGTCGACTTCGCTGTGGTTCCCGGAGTCGATGATGTTGAGGCCGAGCAAATAGAAGAATCCCGCCAGCCGGGCGACGAGACCCGGCTGGTCGGGAGCGGCGACGAGGAAGGTGGCCCTTGCCACTACCTCCCCGTCCGGGCCTTCTTCTCCTGGACGAGCTGATCGACGACGGACGGGTCGGCGAGCGTCGAGACGTCGCCCAGCTGATCGAACTCGTCCGCCGCGACCTTCCGCAGGATGCGGCGCATGATCTTTCCGGAGCGCGTCTTCGGCAAGGAGGGCGCCCAGTGGATCACGTCGGGGGCCGCGAGCGCCCCGATCGCCTTGCGCACGTGCAGGACGAGCTCGTCGCGCAGCGCCGTGCTCGCCGCGATGCCCTGCTTCAGGGTGAGGTAGGCGTAGATCCCCTGCCCCTTGATGTCGTGCGGGAACCCGACCACCGCCGCCTCGGCAACGGAGTGGTGGGAGACGAGCGCGCTCTCGACTTCCGCGGTGCCGATGCGGTGGCCGCTCACGTTGATGACGTCGTCCACGCGGCCGGTGATCCAGTAGTAGCCGTCCTCGTCGCGGCGGCATCCGTCGCCGGTGAAGTAGCGGCCGGGGTAGGTGGAGAAGTAGGTCTGCTTGAAACGCTCCGGGTCGCCGTAGACGCCGCGCATGATTCCCGGCCACGGCCGCGAGAGGCAGAGGTTCCCGCTTCCTGCACCCTCGAGCACGTTGCCTTTCTCGTCGACCACGGTGGGCTCGACCCCGAAGAAGGGGAGCGTCGCCGATCCCGGCTTCTGCGGGGTGGCGCCGGGGAGCGGCGTGATGAGGATTCCGCCCGTCTCCGTCTGCCACCAGGTATCGACCACGGGGCATTTCTCGTGGCCGATCGTCTTCCAGTACCAGAGCCACACCTCGGGATTGATTGGCTCACCTACCGACCCGAGGAGCCGCAAGGAGCTGAGGTCGTGCTTCTTCGGCCAGTCGTCGCCCTCGCGCATGATGGCGCGGATGGCCGTCGGCGCCGTGTACAGGATCGATACGCGGTACTTGTCGATGACGTCCCAGAACCGGCCCCAATCGGGATATTGCGGGACGCCCTCGAACATCAGGCTCGTCGACCCGTTCGCGAGGGGGCCGTAGACGATGTAGCTGTGCCCGGTGACCCAGCCGATGTCCGCCGTGCACCAGTAGGTGTCGTCGTCCTTGATGTCGAAGACGAGCTCGTGGGTCATCGCGGCGTACACGAGGTATCCGGCCGTCGTGTGCAGGACGCCCTTCGGCTTCCCTGTCGAGCCCGAGGTGTAGAGGATGAAGAGCGGGTCCTCCGCGTCCATCGGCTCGGCCGGGCAGTCGGCGGGACTGCCCTTCATCAGATCGTGCCACCAGTGGTCGCGTCCCTCGGTCCAGGGAATGTCCTTGCCCGTGCGGCGCAGAACGATCACCTTGCGCACGAACGGGATGCCGCTGATCGCCGTGTCCGTCGTCTGCTTGAGCGGGATGAGCCTGCCGGCGCGATAGCCCCCGTCGGCGGTGATGACGATCTCGGATGCGCAGTCCTCGATCCGGTTGCGCAGCGACTCGGCGGAGAAGCCGCCGAAGACGATGCTGTGGATGGCGCCGATCCGCGTGCAGGCGAGCATCGCGATGGGCAGCTCCGGCACCATCGGCATGTAGATGGTGACGCGGTCGCCCTTCTTGACCCCTTGCTTCTTCAGGACGTTGGCGAACTTCTGCACCTCGCGGTGCAGGTCCTGGTAGGTGAGGACCCGCGACTCTTCCGGCGAGTCGCCCTCCCAGATGAGCGCCGCCTTCGTCTTGCGCGGCGAGGCGACATGGCGGTCGAGGCAGTTGAAGGAAACGTTGGTCTTCCCGCCGATGAACCACTCGATCTTGCCGGTGTGGAAGTCCCAGCGCGAGACCTTGTCCCACTTCTTGAACCACGTGATCCGCTGGGCCTGCTCGGCCCAGAACCCGTCCGGATCGGAGATCGATCGATCGTAGAGTGCCCGGTATTTGTCGAGAGCCCCGATCCGGGCCTTCTCGGCGAACTGCGGCGCCGGCGGGATGACGCGCTCACCGCTTCGTGGTTCCGTCATCGGTACCCTCCAAGTTTGTAGGAGCGAAGTGTAGATCAGGCGACCCATGCAAATCGACTGCCCGCCATGCGTCGCTCGGTGGCGACGATCCGATCTGCACCGGCGGTGTCTCGCGCGCGATACACTTTCCCGATGGCGATACAGATCGATGTCCGGCGAGTCGGAGACAGGGGGGACCCGCTGCCGCTCCCGGGTTACGCGACGGACGGATCGGCTGGGCTCGATTTGAAGGCTGACGAGCCGGTGCATCTTCTCCCGGGCGCGCGGGCTCTCGTCCCGACGGGAATCGCGATCGCGCTTCCCCCTGGCTACGAGGGCCAGGTGCGTCCGAGAAGCGGGCTCGCCCTGCGTCACGGCGTGACGTGCCTGAACAGCCCGGGCACGATCGATTCCGACTACCGCGGAGAGGTGGCGGTGATCCTGGTGAACCTGGGTTCGGAACCGGTGGCGCTTTCGCGCGGCGAGCGGATTGCCCAGCTCGTCGTGGCGCCCGTCGTACGCGGGGAATTGCGCGAGACTTCGGAGCTGCCGGCGACGGCGCGAGGAGCGGGCGGCTTCGGACACACGGGCCGCTGAGTCAGGCTACCTGCCGCGCTTCCCCCTCCGCTGGCTCTTGTTGCGGCGGACCCGGCGGCGCTTCTGCGCGTTCTGCTTCTCCCTGCTCCGGTGCTTGATGCTCTTTTTCAGTCGTGGCATCGCGCCTCTCTAGCACAGACGCTTGTGGGCGGGGGATCGGTTCTGCTACAGGCCGCTCGAAGATTGACACCCGGAGGGCGTCGCGCGTGCGCCTGTGCGTCCTGGGAAGCGGCAGCCTCGGCAACTGCGTCTGGGTGGAGGCACCGGGCGCTCGCATCCTCGTCGACGCCGGGCTGTCCCATCGCGAGACGCTCCGGCGGTGCCGGGACGCGGGCCTCGACCTGCGCGACCTGACCGACATCTGCATCACGCACGAGCATGGCGACCACTGTTTCGGCGCCGCCGTCATCGCGCGGAAGACGGGAGCGCGGGTGCACGCCACCGTCGGCACGTTCCGGGCGCTGCGCGATCCGCCTCCAGCCGAGCTGTGCTTTCCGCTTCCGAGCGGAGAGCTGGTGGTCGGCTCGCTCCGCATCCGCGCCTTGCCCGTCCCGCACGACGCGCTCGAGCCCGTGGCGTATGTTCTCGAAGAGCGCGGTGCCGACGGCCGCCCGATTCGCGCCGCCATCGTCACGGATCTGGGGTTTCCGACTCGCCCCCTCGCCGCCTCCTTGCAGGACCTCGACGCCCTCGTTCTGGAGATGAACCACGATCCGCGCCTCGTCATCGAAGGCCCCTACCCGCCTTCGCTCAAGCGGCGGCTCCTGTCGGACGTCGGCCATCTCTCGAACGCCCAGGGCGCGCAACTGTTGCGCCGCGTCGCTCATGCCGGGCTACGGCATGTCGTGCTCGCCCATCTCTCGGAGCAGAACAACACCGAGTCGTACGCCCGGCGCGAGGCGGAGGCCGCTCTCCAGTTGCGCTCTGGCGGCGCCTCCCTCGTCGTCGCTCCCCAGATGCGGCCCCTTCCGCCGGTGGAGATCCTCTCCGACGGTGCGCGGCAGGTGGTCCGCCCCCGGCAACTCGCACTGTTCGGCTGAATCCGTGGAACCCGGGGTCGTGCCTCGCCTCGGGGCGGGGCCCGGGTGGGGCGCGCCGCCTTCGGACAGTGCATCCGCGGCTGGGGCCCCGGCGAGAG